>JBEKEX010000028.1:0-17732 GCA_050013615.1 Anaerolineaceae bacterium | reverse complement strand
TTCCAAAAGCGAGACGGCTCGGCCGTGCATTCTTTCAATCCGCTTACCCATGAGGGCAGTGCGGGCGATTCAGCCGACATGGAAGACCGCCCGCATTATTACAGTGATGATCATTTATGGCTGGTGTTGGCCGTCACTGCCTATTTGAAAGAAACCGGCGACCTGGGCTTTCTGGACGAGGTGGTGCCGTTCTACGAGAAGGATAAACAAGGCCAGCCCCTCGAGACCGGGAGCGTACGTGAACATCTGGAGCGTTGCATCGCTTTCACCCGCCAGGACGTGGGCCGGCGCGGACTGCCGCTGCTCGGTTTTGCCGATTGGAACGATACGGTCAATTTACCCAAGGGCGCCGAATCGCTTTTCACCGCACACTTGTATGGGCGTGCCTTGCTGGAGCTGGTGGGCTTGATGGAGCACCTGGGTGATACGACAGCGGCCGAGGCATTTCGCACGGCTTATGAAGATATGAAATCCCGCGTCGAGGCGCTGGCGTGGGATGGCGATTGGTACGTGCGTTATTTCGACGAAAAGGGTGCACCGTTGGGCTCCCACCGCAATAAGGCTGGGCAGATCTACCTGAATGGGCAGTCGTGGGCGGTGCTTTCCGGTTTTGCTGCCGACGAGCGTGCACAGCGGGCTATGGACGTAGTGTACGAACGTTTGAACACGCCCTATGGTATCAAGCTTTCCGCTCCGGGCTTCAACGGCTATGATCCGAACATCGGCGGCATAACCACTTACCCACCGGGTACCAAAGAGAACAGCGGCATTTTCCTGCACCCCAATCCGTGGGCGATGATCGCCGAAACGCTGCTTGGCCATGGTGACCGGGCTTACCAATATTACGCCCAGATCAACCCGGCCGGGAAGAATGACCACATCGAAATCTACGAGTGCGAGCCTTACGTCTATGCCCAAAACATTCTGGGCAGCGAGCATCCCCAGTTTGGATTAGGACGCAATTCCTGGCTTTCGGGCACGGCTTCCTGGTGTTACCAGGCTGCCACTCAATGGATCTTGGGGGTCAGGCCGGAGTATGATGGGCTGCGCGTGGACCCGTGCATTCCGGCGGCGTGGGAAGGATTCTCGATGCAGCGGCAGTTCCGGGGAGTGCAATTAGTGATCACGGTACATAATCCCCGGCACGTTTGCAAAGGGGTGGCGCGGTTGATTGTGGATGGGAAGGAATTGGCCGGCAGTCTGGTGCCGGTCTTGGGAAATGAGCGCGAGCATACGATCGAAGTCTGGCTGGGATAAAAGGAGAAATATGGACGAAACCTTGTTGGAGGTCAGCGAATACACCGGCGAGGGCTTTCAACCCTTAGTCTACTTTGGCGCGTGGCGTGTGGCAGTGTTGAATTATCTGGATGGCCTTCGACCAGAAAACCAGAAATCCGTCGAACGCCACACCGAGACCGACGAGGTTTTTATTCTCATGAAGGGAACGGGGACGTTGTTTCTCGGGAAGGGGGACAAAGGACCAGAAGCGCTTTATCCACAAGCGATGGATGTGGGTAAGATCTACAACGTGAAAAAAGATATCTGGCACACCGTGGTGATCAGTCCGGATGCTTCCGTGTTATTGGTGGAAAATGGTGACACCGCCGAGGCAAACTCGGAATATGCAGATCTCACGTCGCAGCAATGCCGTCTGATCATTGACCAATGCCAGACCAAGCCCCGGCAAGCTTAGCAATCGATAATAATTAACAATAATATGGCGTGCCTAAGAACAGGCACACCGTTTTTTTACGAGCAGTTTTTTCAACTTCCAACAATGATGGCTGGAAATGTAACTTTTATAACTCCGAAGTGCTTTTTACAAAATCGATCACCTCATTGATGTATGCAAACGCCAATGCGGTGACGGTATCGGCCCCGCCGTAGTAGATGGCCAACCTGCCGGTGGGTTGGTCGTAAAGTGTGGCGCAGGGGAAGGCTACGTTGGGGACGTCGCCTACGCACTCGTAGAGTCTCTGGGGTGAGATCAGGTAAGGCCCGCCGCGGTGGATCACCTTCCAAGGTTGTTCCAGGTCGAGCAAAGCTGCGCCAAAGCTATAGACGAATCCGTTGCAAGAAGTCAATACGCCGTGGTAGAACAGCAGCCAGCCTTCGGGGGTCTCGATGGGGATGGGGCCGGCGCCGATCTTCGTGCTTTGCCATCCGTCTTTAACGCCCATCACGAAGCGATGCTCGCCCCAATGCACCATATCGGGACTTTGGCTGAGATAGATATCGCCAAAGGGCGTATGGCCGTTGTCGCTGGGTCGGCTGAACATGACAAATTTCCCGTTGATTTTGCGCGGGAATAGCACGCCGTTACGATTGAAAGGCAGGAGAGCGTTCTCCAGGAAAGAGAATTTCTCGAAATCGAATGTGTAACCGATGCCAATGGTGGGACCGTGATAACCGTTACACCAGGTAATGTAATAGCGGTCCTCCAGCCAGGTGACACGCGGGTCGTAGCGGTATTGAAAATGGGCAAGCTCAGGATCGGCGTAATGCCAGCGGATCGGCTCATCATCCAGTTTCCAATCAATGCCGTTGTCGCTGAACCCACGATGCACGTTCATCTCGCGTTTTTTATTATCGCAGCGGAAGACTCCGGCAAAACGGCCCTGGAAGGGGACCACCGCGCTGTTGAAAATGCTATTGGAGGAGGGAATCAAGTCGCGGGGGATGATGGGGTTGGCACTATAACGCCACACAACGTCAGAGCTGCCGGCAGGGCGTTCTTCCCAAGGAATATTGGGTAGGGGAGAATAGTTCATTTGGGTCACCTTTTTGAGGCCTTGGGTAGGACATCACAAACAGAATCGCGTTCCACCAGCTTCGTGTGGATTGTCAACGTCATGCGCGCTGATTCGGGATTTTCAGTGCGCAAAGAGAGGAGATGCACCGCAGCACGTCCCATGGCAACTGTGTCCACGTGGATGGAGGTCATGGCTGGCAGCGAATTGGTGGCCAGGTAGGTGTCATCGTAACTGACGATTGAAATATCTTCCGGCACACGCTTGCCCTGGCTTTGCACGGCTTTGATGACATAGCTGCCAACGTCATCGTTGACGCAGAACAAGGCCGTGATCTGGGGGTGTTCTTTGAGCAGGGCAATGGTCTCGTCCATTCCGTGTGATTTGCCGATGTTGAAGCTGGCGATATACGAGTCGCTGATGTTGTTGCTTTTCAAGGCTCTCCGATAGCCGTTCCTGCGTTCTTTCAAACTTGGATAGCAGTTTTCTTCACTGCCGATCAAGCCAATGTGGTGATGCCCTTTGCGGATCAGGTACTCCACCGCCTGGTAGGTCGCACGGAAGTTGTCCGATATGACCATGTCGTAGCTTTCCGTATTGGAGTAACCATCCACCAACACGATGGGAGGGGTCTTTTTGCCGGAGATGGAAGTGATCGTTTCGTCCACGAATGTCCCGACCATCAGCAAGCCATCGACCATGTCGCTATAGAGCAGGGAAGGCACTTCTACGGGAAGGTTCTTTTCATCTACGGGTAGGGTGGCAAACAGCAGGTTGATACCCATCCTGCGGCAGACGTCTTCGATCCCAACAATTACTTTTGAATAAAACGGATTTGCCTGAGGTGGCAGATCCGGTTCAGTTTTGACGACCATGCCGATGGTGGACAGAAGATTATTCTTTTCTTTGCCGAATGTCGAACGAACGGGGTATTCGAGCTTTTCTGCAATTTGGATGACGTGGGAACGCGTTTCATTAGAGACGCCAGGCTTGTTATTCAATGCCAGCGACACGGTGGATACCGAAACCCCACTTTCTCGTGCAACGTCATTGATACTTACTTTGCCTTTCATGGGCCCTCATCATTTAAATATTTTTATTAAAATTTTTAATAATTTTAATAATATTTTAGCACTGTAAACAGTTTTGTCAAGCATACTGAATGTGACGATTGTTGGTAATCCAGATTTTACCTGTCATATTGCTTGTTTTAGCCGTATTTTTGTGGAAAAGGTGGTATGCTTGAGAGACAAAGAGAAAATGCTGTGGGAATGGTGGAAAGTCAATTATTGTGCGGATTAAAATTTTAATACCAATATTTTAAAACAGTTGACTTTTTCAAAAAGTTTTATATAATAGTTTATAGATTGAGAGCGTTACCAATTGATTCCATGTTCGGTCGACATAGTTGTTAAATCCCGCTTCTGTATCAGGGTAGAGTGACTACGTGTCAGAACTAAAACTGGAAGACATTGCGAAAAAAGTGGGGGTTTCTCGTTCAACCGTTTCAGGCGTCGGTGACGACTATCACTACGAAGGCGATGATCTTCGCCAACGTATTTTTGGAATGATGCAGAACACTGATGAGCGTTCCGGCGAAACGGCACGCACACTATTAACCATCTTCATATCATGTAGAGCGTCGAAAGAAGAATAGAGAATGTACACTACCATTTCTAATCATCCCGATCGTTGGGAACGCTCCCATGAATTAAAACCCAGTGTCATTGTTGTTGTGGAAGGAGGTGAAAACCAGAAAAAAATTATCTGAAGATCCAGATTCTTTTGTATTCTATGTCTACTAAGGAGAACGAAGAATGAACCGTAACCGTACATTCAAAGTTTTAGCTATTTTCATGGTCGTTGGTATGCTCCTGGGTGCGTGCGCTACCGCAACCACAGCTCCTGCTACCATGGTGCCCGCAACCGCAGTACCGGCCACTGAGGCACCTGTTGCCCCAACTACAGCTCCGGCTGCTGCAACTGCTGCGGTCCCAACGAATCTTCCTCGTAACGAGACCATTTTCATCAGCGGTGCTGCATGGGGACCCGCTTCAACCTGGAATCCATTCCAACCGGGGAACCTCGCAAATACGACGGGAACAGTCGGCCTTGTATACGAGACCCTGTTCGGTTTTGATCCCCTTTCCGGTAAACTTACCCCCTGGCTGGCGTCTAGTGGAACATGGAAAGACGCCAACACCTATGACGTAACTCTTCGGACTGGCCTTACATGGTCGGATGGACAGCCATTGACAGCCGACGATGTTGTGTACACCTTCGAGCTTGGCAAGACGAATACCACACTCTGGTTCGCTCCGGTGTGGACCGCACAAGGTTTGACCGGTGTAACTTCGTCCGATGCCACTCATGTGGAATTCACCTTCACCAATCCGATCTACCAGCAATGGGACAACAACCTGTATAACATTCCGATCGTTCCCAAGCACCTCTGGCAGAACAAGACGGCCGATGATATCGCCAACGGCACGAATGCGAACCCCGTTGGTTCCGGCGCCTACCTGTACCTGGCGACTGGTCAAGACCGCAATGTTTGGCAGAGGAACGATAGCTGGTGGGGTATCAGTGTGTTTGGTAAACCCGCACCCAAGTATATCGTCGACATTCGCACCTCCAGCAACAACGTTGCTCTCGGCATGGTGCTTCAGGGCCAGCTCGATCTGAGCAACAACTTCCTCCCAGGTGTGGCAGGGTTGGAAGATAATGGTTTGGTGGGTACTTATTTCGCTAAAGCCCCTTACATGCTGGCTGCCAATACGGCTTATCTGGTTTTGAACCTGACCATGAAGCCGTTGGATGACCCGGCCTTCAGGAAGGCGCTTGCTTATGCCATTGATACTCCAACCATTGTGCAAAAAGCTTATGCCA
The DNA here is from genome assembly GCA_050013615.1 of Anaerolineaceae bacterium. Taxonomy (GTDB): domain Bacteria; phylum Chloroflexota; class Anaerolineae; order Anaerolineales; family Anaerolineaceae; genus JBEKEX01. The sequence continues at coordinate 12,093 of JBEKEX010000028.1, read as the reverse complement.
ACCTGGTCACTGTTTCCACGCCGGGCGGTTTGCTGCCGGCTTTGAGCCAGTACGATGACACGGCTGTGCAGGCGAGCCTGGGATACCATTTCGATACAGCAAAAGCCAAGCAAATGCTGGCCGCTGCCGGGTATAAAACTGGGTCAGATGGTTTCGTCACGAATAAAGATGGTTCCCCGATCAAACTGACGGTGACCTGCCCGAACGGATGGACGGACTGGATGGCGGCTATCGGTGTTATCGCTTCTAGCGCCCAGGCTGCAGGGATCGATGTTGTGGCTGCAACCCCCGCTCAAAGTGACTGGAACACCGCCATGCAGGGTGGCACATTCCAACTGACGTTGCAAAACAATACGCCTTTGACCAACACCCCATGGACGACCTATAATGCCCTGTTTGCCCACCCAATTGTGGCGCAAATGCAGAACGGCAACTATGGCCGGTACACTAACCAGGCCATGTTCGATGCGGTGGATGCACTTGGCAGAGTCCAGGCTACTGATACCGCGGGTATGAAGGCTGCCGTCAGCAAGATTCAGACGCTCATGCTGACCGATATGCCTGTGATCCCGCTCTGGTACAATGGTGCTTGGGCCCAGTGGACTGTTGGTCCGACCGCAGTCTGGACGGGTTTCCCGACCTCAACGTCAACCAGCCCAACCTATCCAATAACTTGGAACGGATACTGGCAGACAGGTGGTCTACAGACACTCATTAACATCAAACTGGTAACTCCGTAATAAGTAAGTTGAGTGTGTCGTGAGTTCGCTGCCCCTCCTTCAGAATTCAGGAGGAGGGGCATTTCTTATAACTGGTCCCAATTATTATTAAGTGTGGAGGCGATGTGCGACGCTATTTTGGCAGAAAGCTACTTATTTATGCGCTAACCTTTTTTCTGGCGGTGTCCATTGATTGGATGATCCCCCGCTTCATGCCCGGTAATCCCATCGAGAATATGTTGTCAAGGGTTTCGGTTGCCACGACTGGGAGCGCCAGCCAGGTATTGTATAGCTATTACTCCCATTTGTTTGGAATGGATGTGCCGCTCTGGCAGCAATACCTCAATTTCTGGAATTCCCTCATCCATGGCAACCTGGGGATAAGCGTGTACCTGTATCCGACGCCAGTGAGCAAGGTGCTCCAAGAAGCCGTCCCCTATGACGTTGCTCTGCTGGTACCGTCGATCTTATTAAGCTGGTATGCGGGGAATAAATTTGGCGCTTTTGCGGCGCGCTCCAAGTGGCTTGACAACACCGTTTCGCCGCTTGGCTATATCCTCACTGCCACTCCCTACATGTGGCTGGGAATTTTGCTCGCCTGGCTGTTTGGGATCGTTTGGCACATTTTTCCGATAGCCGGCGCGTATAGCTTTTTGATGTTACCTAATTTCTCATGGGGTTTCATTGGAAGTCTTTTACAACACTGGTTCCTGCCCTTTGCTTCGCTCTTCCTGGTGGGGTTTGGCGGCCAGGCGATTGGCATGCGGAACCTGATCATTTATGAACTCGAAGCAGATTACGCCACCTACCTCGAATCACTTGGTGCACCACGAAAGCTGATCAGAGATTATGCTTTCAGGAATGCAATTCTTCCTCAGATTACCGGGTTAGCGCTTTCATTGGGCACTGTTGTGGCAGGTGCGTTGGTAACTGAAGTTGTATTTTCATACCCTGGGATCGGCTACCTGTTGCTTGCCGGCATTCAGAATCAGGATTTCTTTCTTATCCAAGGATGTTTCCTCTTTATCATCATCGGTGTGTTGTTCGCCAATTTTATAATCGATATCGCATATGTCATCATCGACCCGAGAACGCGAAGAGGAATGACAGGTGGAACAGCATGAATAATCCTAAAAAGGTGAACGAGTTCCTTTACTTTGCACTGAAGAATAAAAAAGTGCTGCTTGGTTTATCCATCATCCTGCTCTTTCTCGCGTTGGCATTTATTGGGCCGCAGATCGATCATAACCAACCATTTGATTATGTGGATCCAACCGGCGCTCACTCGCCTTCGACGACTTACTGGTTTGGGACCACATTTTTTGGGCAGGATGTTTTTTCACAGTTTGTGAACGGCCTGCAGGCGACTTTCCTGGTGGGGCTGCTCGGTGGAGGAATTGGCACCCTGGTAGGGATGCTGATCGGTTTCGTAGCTGGTTATCGCGGCGGTATCGTGGATGAATTGCTCAATGCATTCACGAATATTATCCTGGTCATTCCGACTCTGGCAGTACTTCTTATTATTGCGGCCTACCTTCAAGTCCGTAGCGTAGTTACGGAAAGTCTCTTTATTGGGTTTACAGCCTGGCCCTGGGCGGCAAGAGCCATCCGGGCCCAGACTTTTTCCTTGCGTACCCGGGATTTCGTCGATCTCTCCAGGATGACGGGGATGAAATCGTTAAAGATCATCACTACGGACATTGCGCCGAATATGCTGTCCTATCTGGTCATGACCTTCATCCTCCAATTTGGCGGGGCGATCCTCAATGCTGCCACGCTGGATTTCATCGGCCTTGGCCCAACGAACACGATTTCATTGGGGTTGATGATGCAGTATTCAGTCCTTTGGGGCGCTCTTCAGCTTGGCTCGTGGTGGTGGTTTATTCCACCGGGTCTTGCGATCACTATTATCGTTGGTGCCTTATACGGTATGAACGTTGGGCTGGATGAAGTCTTTAATCCCAAGCTCAGGGAGTTGTAACCTGTGACACTACAAGTAGAAAACCTTACCATATATTATCAGACTCTCCGGGGAGATGTTCATGCGCTGGAGAGTACAAGTTTCAAGATGAGTGATCATGAGATTATGGGGTTGGCAGGCGAATCAGGCTGTGGAAAAACCACGCTGGGAACCAGCATGGTGCTCTTGAAACCTCCTATGAAATACGTTAAAGGCCGCGTGATTCTGGATAACGAAGAATTACCTATCCAGGACATGGAAAAAATGAACCCTTTCAGGTTCAAGAAAATATCCATCATCCCGCAATATGCCATGAATGCCATGAACCCGACGCGAAAGATTGGAAAGATGACGGCTGAATTGCTCAAGTCGCGGAATGTAGATTTTAAAGCCACCTTGCCTTTGCTGATGGAGAGGCTGGATTTGGTCAAATTGTCGGCGAACGTGTTGGACATGTACCCGATAGAAATGTCGGGCGGCATGAAGCAGAGAATGGTGATGGTTATATCAACTTTGCTGAACCCTTCACTGCTCATCGCAGATGAGATAACTTCGGCACTGGATGTGGCAAGCCAAAAGGCGGTTGCAGAGATGCTGATCGAATTTCGGGACCGCGGCCTGTGCAAGAGTGCGATCGTTATTACGCACGATATCTCGATCCTGTATCAAATTTCTGACAGCATTCTGATCATGTATGCGGGGCAACTGGCTGAGAAAGCCTCCACTGAGGTAATCATACACGCTCCCCGGCATCCCTATACGAAGATGCTGATAGCAACATTGCCGGAAGTGGGGGTAAAGTATGCCGAAAAACAGTTGGAGGGCATTCCTGGAAATCCACCCTTACTGCTTAATCCCCCCATTGGATGCCGGTTCAGGGAACGATGCCCTCTTGCCTTCGAAAAATGTGTGGAGGTGCCCCCATTTATCGAAATCGAGAAAGACCATTTCGTCGCGTGCTGGAAGGAGACCGGAACCAATGCTCAAGCTTAACGGTGTATCAAAGGTCTACCACGTGGGAACTTTCGGAGGTAAGGAACTCCATGCAGTTAACGATGTCAGCTTTGACATTGGAGATAGAGAGATCGTATCTCTCATTGGTGAAAGTGGAAGTGGGAAAAGTACCATCGGGAAGATGATCCTTCGTCTTATCTCGGTCAGTTCCGGATCCATTTTTTTCGACGGAGTCGACGTTTCCAACCATAAAGGGGCGGCACTAAAAGAATATTATCGGAAAGTTCAAGGCGTTTTCCAGGACCCATTCTGCTCTTACAATCCAATCTTCAAAGCAGATCGGATTTTTTCGTTTGTGAAGGATGAATTCTATCCAGGGGTAAGCGATTCGGAATGGAATAAAAAATTAAACAATTCACTGGAAGTTGTTGGCCTGAACCCTGAGCATGTCCTGAACAAATTCCCCCACCAACTCAGTGGCGGGCAACTCCAGCGGTTCCTCATTGCACGTGCCCTGCTGCTGGATATAAAATTCCTCGTTGCCGATGAAATTATCAGTATGCTGGACGCTTCGACACGGATCGACGTCCTCAACCTGCTGGCTGATCTCAGGAAGCGCGGCCTCTCGATCCTGTTCATTACCCATGACCTCTCGCTGGCGCATTATATCAGTGACCGGGCGGTGATCCTTCACAACGGATGTGTCATGGAAATGGGTGCAGTAGATAAGGTATATTCCAACCCTCTTCACTCTTACACGAAAATGCTGATGGCTTCTGTTCCGCGTTTGGACAGAAAATGGGAAGAAGTCAAAGGCGGAGAAAAATTGAAAGAGATACCATTGGGGTTGCCCAATGGAGGTATATACGGGGGGTCGATACTGAAGGAAGTGGAACCGGACCATTTTGTTGCCTGCTAATGTGCGAAAGAAGGTAATTGATCTTCAACATCTAAATTGTGAAGTGATGGAACCAGGTTTATTGCTAGGGAGGAGTACGGCAGGGTGGGTGCCGGAGGTGGGCCTCCCTAATTTGTTTACTTTCTGGACCGCTGTCTTCCTTCGACCATTCAGCCAGCAGAAAGTCCTCCAAGATTACCGTATAATTTGTTCATTCATAATTAACCGAATACGATCTGAGTCATGGGACTTGGTTTGATGAGCAATACAAAATTCGGCGGGTTGGCGACAGTTCTATTATCGGCTTTTCTGGGATTGAACCCGGTCTCTGGGGGATATATCTGGAGCGAGTTTTTTCTGGTGAAAGGCAGACTGGCGGTGGTCTTACTTGGCGCAGTTTTACTGAGCTGGAATACACCAGAGATAGCAAATCTGTTGGTTTGGCTTTGATTGGCTTTGCTATCGCCCCCACCTACCCGGCCTTGATGTCGGGCACCAGCCTGCGAGTGGGGACCCGTTTTGCCGCCAATACCATCGGTGCGCAAATAGCCGCTGCGGGTTTGGGCACTGCAATTATTCCCAGTCTATTAGGGATTCTTGCAAATCGGTTTTCGTTGGAAGTAATCCCAATTTGTTTGCTGGTGGTTTTCTTGGTTTTGTTTGGAATGTATCGATTGTCAATGATTTCAAGAAAGACTCATGAGGAAAGCAATTTATGAAAATTCAATCTTTGGCAGGTGCGTGGGAATTTCGTAAGAAAGGCGAGCAAGACTGGTTGACCGCCACTGTCCCCGGGGGTGTGCATACAGATTTATTGGTATTCGGCCGTATACCAGACCCGTTTGTGGGCGACAACGAAAAGCGTGTCCAGTGGGTGGCCGAAGCAGATTGGGAATATCACCGTCAGTTTTCAGCCGAACCAGAAATGTTAAGCCAACCGCATATCTGGTTGGTTTGTGACGGGTTGGATACACTGGCGACGGTCAGCCTGAATGGTGTTGAATTGGGTAAAGCAGAGAATATGTTCCGGCAGTATCGCTGGGACGTGAAGTCGCTGCTCAAGGCAGGCAAAAATGACCTGCTGATTGTATTTGGTTCTCCCGTACTGTATTGTGCCGGGAAGCAAGCCATTCGCCCTCTGCCGGGTGCTTCTCAAGCTATTCCGGGGGGGCCCTACTTGCGCAAGGCGCCTTGCCAGTTTGGCTGGGATTGGGGCCCGCAACTGCCTCCCATTGGTATCTGGAAGGATATTCGCCTGGAAGGCTATGAAGGTGCCCGCATCGACGAAGTCCAGTTCAAGCAAGAACATTCGGATGGTAAAGTCCTTGTCGAGGCGGAAGCAATTATCCAGAGTATGGATCGTGCGACCCGTTCGGTGAAGTTGCACCTTACCGCGCCGGATGGACAAACCTTCGAGGCTAGTGCAGTCGTCGATGCAGATAACCGGACCAAATTGCAGGTGGTTATCCCTAATCCGCAGCTTTGGTGGCCGAATGGTTATGGTGCACAGCCGCTCTATCGGGCAGTGGTCGAATTGCATCAAGATGACCAACTACTGGACAAGCGAGATTATCAGCTTGGCTTACGCACAATCGAGTTGCGCCAGCAGCCGGATGAATGGGGACGTTCCTTTACGTTTGTCGTCAACGGATTGCCCATTTTCGTCAAAGGCTCCAACTGGATCCCGGCAGATTCTTTCCCCACCCGCATCTCCGATGCCTATCTTGAAGGGCTGATCCGCTCTGCGGCGGAGACGAACCAGAACATGCTGCGCGTTTGGGGCGGCGGATTCTACGAAGAAGAGCGCTTTTACGACCTGTGTGACCGCTATGGCATTCTGGTCTGGCAGGAGTTCATCTTTGCATGCAGTGGCTACCCTTGGGATGATCCTGAATTCATCGCCAACTTCAAGGAAGAGGCGATCGAGAATATTCGCCGCTTGCGCCACCGCGCCAGCCTGGCGCTTTGGTGTGGGAACAATGAAATCGAATGGGGATGGGTGGACTGGAATTGGAAGGGACCTGAATTCCAGGCAATGAAAGAAGCCTATGATGAGTTCAACCACCAGTTCCTCCCCGCTTTGTGCAAAGTTGAAGATCCCGATCGTACCTATTGGCCCAGCTCACCTTCGTCAGATACGCCCTTCGAGAACCCGAACGGCCAGCAGCAGGGCGATGCCCATTATTGGGACGTCTGGCACGGCCGTAAACCGTTCACAGCTTACCGCAACCAGTATCCGCGTTTTATGAGCGAGTTTGGTTTCCAGGCGCTACCGCCGTTGGCAACCATCCGTACCTACGCCGACGAGGCCGAGTGGAATATGACCTCATATATCATGGAACAACACCAGAAAAATGCCAGCGGTAACCAACTGATGGTGGCACAAATGCTCGATACGTTCCGATTGCCCAAGGATTTCGATTCGCTGGTATACCTGAGTATGGTGCTCCAGGCAGAGGGTATTCGATATGGCGTTGAGCATTGGCGGCGGTATCCGCAGCGCGTCTCCGGCACACTCTACTGGCAACTCAATGACTGCTGGCCGGTGGCTTCCTGGTCGAGCCTGGATTATTTTGGCCGCTGGAAAGCCCTGCATTATGCCGCGCGCCGTTTCTATGCGCCGCTGATGTTGTCCATAGAAGATACACCCACTGCACAGAATGTTTACATCACCAGTGATTTACGCGAACCCTGGGAAGGGTCGGTGCGCTGGTCGCTGGAAACGCTGGATGGTAAAGCGTTGGAGACGAGTGAAGAAGCTGTAAAAGCAGCTCCGTTCACCGTGACGCCTGTTTGCCAGCTCGATTATTCCAGCCGACTCACAGATGATCTGCGCCGGGAAGTGGTTTTTGTCGCCGAGCTCTGGCAGGCTGGGAAGTTCCTGGCCCGACAAACGGCCTTTTTCGTCCCAACCAAGCATCTTAATCTGGCCGAACCGGCAATCTCGACGCAATTGCACTTCGAAGAGGGACAGGCTCACATCGAATTGACTTCCCGTTCACTGGCGCGTCTCGTGGAATGTGCGCTGGACGGAGCAGATGTTGTGTTCAGTGACAATTATTTTGATCTGCCTGCAGGGCGTAAAGTCGATATCTCCGCGCCATTACCTGTTGGCTGGACGCTTCCTCAGGCACAGGCCGCGTTCAAAGTTCGCTCGATCTATGATTCATATGCGCACAGTGCCGCATAGTAATTTGAGGCAAGACCAGGGGCAAATCATGCCTGATCAAATTCAAACCATTGTTGCCAGGATGACACTCGAGGAAAAAGCTGCTCTCTATACCGGCGTCACGCGGTGGACGACAACTCCGATCGAACGGCTGGGTGTTCCCGAAATGATCATGTCGGATGGCCCGCACAGTCTGCGGCGTGCCCTGATGCCCACGTGAGTGCGGAAGAAGGCCAACCTGCAATATGTTTCCCCGCCGCATCCTGCACTGCTTCGACCTGGAATGTTGTCCGTCACATGCTCAGCAGTTATAACCGAGGCCAGTGGCTCGAAAGCCGTGCTAATTGGTCTCGAGCCACGCATCTTGTCTTTTTCACTTATCAAACGGTTTTTCCTGGTTGAAATCGGGCAGGTAATTCTCCTGGCTATCCAATTCCTGCACGAAGGCATTTTCCAGACCCAGGTCCAGCGCGAATTCCGTCACCTCATCATATTCAGCGCTGGTTAGTTTGCGGTCGATCACCGGGTAATCGCAGGCCTTGTACTGTGGCGAATACTGCGACATGATGCTGACGAAGACGTCCGTGGAAAGATCTGCCAGCACTTGCAGGCACTTGCGGCTGTTCTCCAAATGACCCGGCAGCACGAGGTGCCGCACCAGCATACCGCGTGTGGCGATGCCATCATCATCCATCTGCAGATGCCCCACCTGATCCAGCATCTCGCGCAGCACGCCTGGGATAACCTTCGAATAATCGCTCACACCGGAAAGCTCCTTGCCCAACGCATCATCCATGTATTTTATGTCCGGCAGGTAGATATCCACTAATCCACGGATCTGTTTCAGTGCATCCACGGAGTCGTAACCGTTGGTGTTATAGACCACGGGAATGGAAAATCCCCGTTTCCTGGCTTCCACGATGGCATCTGCTATTTGGAAGATCATGTGGGAGGGCGAAACGAAATTGATGTTGTGTGCGCCCATGGCTTGCAAGCGCAGCATTTCATCTGCCAGATCACTCACCGTCAATTCGCGCGAGGGGTGCTGCTTGAATTCTTGGCTGATCTGGTAATTCTGGCAGAACACACAGCGCAAGTTGCAGCCGGCGAAAAAGATGGCGCCGGAGCCTTTGGTGCCGGAAATCGGCGGCTCCTCGCCAAAATGCAGCCCAGCATGCGAGATCTTGATTCTGGCGGTGATACGGCAGTACCCCACTTTGCCTTCCAGCCGGTTGATGCCGCAGTTGCGTGGGCAGCAAACACAATTTGAAAGTTGATCAATAAAATTATTTTCCAACGAGGCTTTAAGACCTTTCAACGAGTGATATGGGTAAAAAAATCAAATAGCAAGAAAGATTATTTCTTTTCCGCTTCAGAGCGAATGGCTTTCTCCTTCTCGAATTTTACCATCCTCTCACGTTGGCGAGATTACATCAAAGACCCCACTCTAGATTGATGGGGGCTTATGAACATCATGTATTCTTTTCCAGGCATCGTTGTGCTTCGATCAATTTGCTCATAATGGTTCGTAAAGATTACCGTATAATGTGTTCAATATAATAGATGCAAGCAATTGGCGTGGTGGGGTGTGGTTTGATGAAGACTACGAAGGCTAGCTGGTTGGTGACAATTTCATTGTCGGCTCTCTTGGGCCTGAACCTTGTCTCTGGCGGATATATCTGGAGTGGTTCTTTCCTGGTGCAAACCGTGGCCTTTGCTGTGAGTTTGCTGCTTACGGCCGGATATCTCGCCTGGCGTATCTTTGTCAATAAGCAAGCCCTGCCGCGCACCGGACTGGAGATCTTTTTCATTCTTGCATTGGTGGCGCTTGGATTATCACCGGCATTTTCTCCCAGCCCCAGCATGGGTTTTTGGCGTGCCGGCCGTTTGATCACCTGCCTGGCGCTGTTTTACATCGCCCTCGACCTGTTCGACGTTCAGATAGGCCGTGATGCGGCATTGAAGGCCTTGTTGTGGATCAGCGGCATCGTTCTGGCGCTGGCCGTGATGGAGACCTACCAGGCGTATCAGGGCTATTGGCAGGCTGCAGGGGTGACCTCATTGCCGCCGACCACTTACCGGTTTGTGAGCGTACTGGGGCATGCCAATGCGCTAATGGGTCTGGTGAATTTAGGCGCTCCGTTGGCATTGGTGTTTTTTATCCAATCGCGTGGAAAAAAGGTTTCTTTGATCGCCTATGCGGCCTGGCTGGTGCTGTACGTCATCGCCGTGCCGTTCTCGTCGTCACGCGGCGGCTGGCTGGGATTGGCGGTCTGGGCGGGCGTGCTGGCTGCGTTCTGGCTGTTTGAGGCGCAGCCCTGGAAGCACTTGCGCTCGCTTTCTCTAAATCGCAAATGGCTGGCGCTCTTCGTGGGTGTAGTGGTGCTGTCGGCCATCGTCTTTGGCGGTTACAAGTTCGTGCGATATTTCTCAGCGCACCCGTCGCACGGGGACGTCAGCAACATTTTCAGCGGTCGGGAAGACCTGTGGAATAGTGCCCTGGCGATCTGGAGATCATCTCCATTCTTCGGCGCCGGGGTTGGGCGCTTTGGCATGGAATACCTGGCGGTGAACAATACGGTGCCGCCGGAGTACTGGGCCAGCCATTCGCACAGCTTGATTTTCGAAACGTTGGCCGAGTTTGGCCTGGTGGGGGCAGCGGCAGGGCTGGCACTGCTGGTGGGCTTGGCGTTCTTTGTATTCAAGCGCTATCGGGCTTCCCGACCGGAACAACGCTGGCTGGCCAGGGCCGTTGTGGCGGCGCTGGCTGCCTGGCTGGTGCAGAACATCGTGGATGATTTCACTTTTTGGATGGCGATCATGGTGCCGCTGGTGCTGCTCCTGGCTTGGCTGGGGACGGCGTCCCAGGAATCCTTGCCGCGCTGGCACCCCGCTGGGTGCTGGCACCCTGCTGGGTGCTGGCCGCATGTTTCGACGGCATGGATTGGCTTGGTTGCCTTGGTGCCCGCCGCGCTGGTGGGTTGGAGCATTTGGTCTTACGCGCCGATGGTCCAGGGGCTACAATCCGCTGCGGATGGCGACTGGAAGACGGCTGCCGGACAGATCCAGATGAGCGCCCAACGCGACCCGAACCTGGCATTCTATCAATTTGAAGCTGGCCTGGCTTGGGCGCAAGCGTGGGCCGAGGATGGCGACGCGGGTGAATTGCAGCAGGCCATCCAAGATTTGAAACGCGTGACCGCGATGGAGCCGGAGTTTTCGCTGGCTTGGGCTGACCTGGGCGTAATGGAATACCATGCAGGTCAATCATCCCAGGCGATCACCGATTTGAAGTCGGCCATCGAACTGGCACCCAATGAACCTTCCTATGCTCTCAATCTTGGTATCGTCTATGAAGCACAGAATGAAGATGATTTGGCCAAGGCGCAATATCAACTGGTGCTGAACCTGGCGCCGCAATGGTCGAGCCATCCCGTCTTTTGGGGTGAAACAGTCCTGCGAGCGGATGTTCAGGATACCTGGATGATGACGACCGATTATTTCAAGAACCGCACACCGGCGAATTGGCAAATGGCGCTGGCGTCGAGCGACAGCGCCAAGGCACGCAAGTTGGCGGCTGACAGCCAATGGCTGGGTGAGACGGCTTTTGCAGGCAATGTCATCTTGGGCGATGCCATGGCGGCAGAAGGTGATCCGTCAGCTCAAAGCTATGATGAGGCCGTCGCGGCCGGAATCAACCCCCAGGCGCTGCATTCCGTCAATGGCGCTGCGCTGACCTATTCCCTCTGGATCAACGACCGCCAGGGGTTATCCATCGACCTGGTGCCGGGGTACGCGCAGCTCGACGTGAATGCTGGCCAGTATGATACTTTGCAACAATTGTATCAATGGCAGGTACAGCAAGGCGAATGCAAGACTGCTGAACAGACGTGGTACAAATTGCAGATCTCGCTTTTCCCAGACCAAGTCAAGCAAGCGACCCCTCCTGAAGCTTGCACGGCCAGTTTGAAATAACTATGCAACCTTTGACTAAACAGGCACGGCTTTATCTGTTGGAAGAAGCGTTGCTGATCCTGGCAGCCAGCTTTTTCCTGATTCTGGATACGGCCAACAGCGACTTAACCAGTTTTCCCGTCCTGCTGGCCAGCGCGGTGTTGATCACTTTGATCTGCGCGGCCTGGTTTATCTTTGGGCAAAAACTCAACCTGCGGATGCAATTGCCTTTGGGGCTCTGGTTATGCTATCTGCCCATCTCCTTGTTGACCTCGACCGACCCAGCCCGCTCGTGGAGCGAGATGGGGATGCTGTTGCTGGCGATCTTCTTTTACTTGCTGGCGGCTGACCTGGCAGCCTGGGGATGGCCGGGCGAATTGGTCATCAAAGCCGTCTTGATCGCTGGAGCCATCGCGGTGGCATTTGCCTGGGTCGGGGT
>JBEKEX010000027.1:0-17747 GCA_050013615.1 Anaerolineaceae bacterium | reverse complement strand
ATCTTGGTCTTCATTTCCGATATCAGTGAGCACGAAGAGATCAAGGCCCGAACGCAACAACTGGAGCACCGCGCCGTGTTGGGTGATTTTGCCAACGTATTTGCCCACGAAGTGCGCAACCCCATCAATAATATCTCCACCGGCGTCCAATTGATTGCCAGTCGTCTGCCGCAGGATGATCCCAACCAGGAGGTGCTCAGCCGGGTACAAGGCGATTGCCTGCGCTTGAACGCCTTGATGGAATCGGTGTTGGCTTTCTCGCGACCGTTACCCAAGCAAGTCGAACCGGTCGACCTGAATGATCTGCTGAAAAAGATCATGGACCGCTGGTACCCGCGTATGATGAAGGTCGACGTGAAGCCCATTTTCCAGGAAAATCCTGAGGCGCCCAAGGTGATGGGGAATTGGCGCTCATTGGAACAGGTGTTTACGAACTTGATCAGCAACGCGGTCGAAGCCATGGAAAAGACGGGTGGCACCCTGGCCATCAAGATCGGTCCATGCCTGGTGGCTGATCGTCCGCATGTCGAGGTGTCCATTTCCGACACCGGCCCCGGCATCCCGGAGGAGATCAGGAAGCGTTTGTTCGAACCATTCGTCACTAACAAGTCAGGCGGCACTGGCCTGGGGCTGGCCATCACGAAACGGATCGTGATCGCCCACCGCGGTAATATCGACGTGAGTTCGGTGCCTGGTGGTACAATTTTCAGAGTCACATTACCTGTCACGGATGGAGATTGAAACATGGGGTTTACCGTTCTCATTGTGGATGATGAAGAGAATGCACGCCGGAATATTGGCGAATTTTTGACCTCGAAAGGTTATGAGGTGTTGGGCGCTCCGACGCTTGCCGAAGCCCGAAAGTTTCTCGGCAAGGGGGATGTGGATATGGTGATCCTCGATGTGAGGCTGCCCGATGGTTATGGACCCAACCTGTTGTATGAGATCAGCCAAATGCAGGTGCGACCACCCACCATTATCATCACCGCCTACGGCGAGATCGATATGGCCGTGGAGGCGATGAAGAACGGCGCCCACGACTTTTTGACTAAACCGATCGCCTTCAACCAGTTGGAACAATCCTTGCAGCGGGCCGGCGAGCTGGTATCGATGCGCAGGGAGCTGGCGCAGCTGCGCGAGTCTCAGCGTCAGAAGGCTGAATTTGTGGTTGGTACGAATCAGAAGATCATTGATCTTATTTCGCAGGCCCAACGCGCTGCTCAGGCATCGGCTTCCGTGCTGATCACCGGCGAGACCGGCACCGGTAAAGAGGTGCTGGCAATGTTCATCCATCAGAACGGCCCGCGTGCCGACAAACCGTTCATTGCCGTGAATTGTGCTGCCATTCAAAGCACCATGCTCGAGTCAGAGTTGTTTGGACACGAAGCGGGGGCGTTCACCAGCGCCGAAAAACGCAAGATCGGCTTGATGGAAGTGGCCGATGGCGGCATTTTGTTCCTGGACGAAATCTCTTCCATGCCGACCGACTTGCAGGCCAAGCTGCTGCGCGCCATCGAGTCACACTCGTTCTACCGGGTGGGAGGGACGACGATCATCCACGTAGATGTCCAGGTGCTGGCCGCTTCGAACCGCGATCTGAGCAAGCTGATGCAGGATCACCAATTCCGTGAAGATTTGTATTACCGTCTGCGCGTGGTGGATTTGAACTTGCCGCCGCTGCGGGAGCGGAAGGAAGATATTCCAGAATTGGTTGGCTTTTTCATGCGCACATTCAACGCCAAGATGGGGGCCAATGTCCAAGACGTTGCGCCGCGAGCGATGAAAGCGATGATTGATTATAGCTGGCCGGGTAATATCCGTGAGCTGAGCAATGCCATCGAGAGGGCGGTCATCTTTTGCGACAGCGGTACGATCGACCTGGCCGACCTGCCGGCTGATTTAAAGGCGTAAGTTTCCATTACGAATTACCTGGCACGGAACTTGCACCATAACCTTCTGAGTACAAAACGCTCGGGAGGTTTATTATGTTCGCGATGAGTATTTCAGATTTCACCTTTACATTGGCAGCCATCCTGGTCGGGCTGGGCCTGGCGACCTTCCTGGCGGGCACAATCATCATCATCATCAAGGTATTTGGCAGTGATGTGCACACAATCGCCGGCCAAACCACCAAACTGGCTCAAAAGGGCGTCGCAGAGGATGTTGCCGGGCTGGTGGGGAATGCCGCCGCCTTGCTTGATTCTCTGAATCAATTCGTGAAGACGACTGCCGGATTGGGGATATTCCTGATCTTTGTCGGGATGGCACTTTTTGCCGCGGCATTTGCCATTTTGAAGCAAATCCCTTAAGCCAAACCTGCTGACGCCGACTTCAACCGCTGTGGATTGGGAGCGATGATGCATACCTGCGATTTCACCGAAAAACTAAGAACGGCATTGAAGCACTATGATACGGCCGCCATACTGCCTGCATTGATGCAGGACGGGACCATATGGTCGGCTTTGCAGGATCCGCAGGTTCTGGATAAAGCCAATGAGCTGGTAACCGGGAAACAATTCGATTGGTGCCCAGCGACGGTGGCATTGGCGGCTGCCGCGGTGCAGTTCAATTTTGCGGATGCCGATATTCATACCGGTTTCGTATTTGAGCCAGCGCTGCAACGGAAAGCGGTCGATTACTACGGCCAGTGTCTTCAGACGGGCAAACTTCCGGCGCAACCGGCGGAGATGGGCTTATTGGCCATTGGGTTGAACGAGTTGCAGCGCGTCGACGGGGGTTGGGAAAGATCGCTCTCGAAATTGTTGGCGACCGGACAAGCGCATTCTCATGGGGGTGAAATGGCGCTCAAGACGATCCTGGTCAGCCTATATGGCTTCAATCCCGATTCGAAAGAATTGTTGAGTTATCTGTCGACAACTTTTACCCCGGATAAAGCAGTCGATGTGGTTGCCCATGTCATTTTGAGCCAGCCTTTGACCTTCAATGAACAGATGCGGGTTTTTTCTCCATTGGTGTCCGGAGGTTCTTTGGCGGAACAGGCAGCCTGGATCGAGAAGCTCTTACAATCCGGCCGAAAATTATTGGCCAGTCAATTGGCGGCCAAGATCGGAATGCCAGGCGCAGGTGGCACGGAACCCGATGCGCAGATTTTGGCGGACGTGAAACTGGCCGGTGGTGACAACCGCAAGGCACAACCGTTGCTGGAAGACTTGCGCAAAGATTTGAAATCACGCCTGGCTGAAGTCAGCCTGGCCGTGGGTGAAGCGGCGATGCTCGAACACGATGAAGAAAAGGCGCGCTCGGCCTATCGCGAGGCTTTGCGTTTATCACCTTATCCTTCTGAGATCGGTTATGAGGTGATGTTGTCCAGTGGTGAAGGGGTGGACGATTTGGCCAAATCCACACCCATCGATAACGTCTTGCCTGCCATCCAGGTGTTGTTTGGCGACCATTGGCTGGCAGAAACTGACGCGTACAAGACCCAGGCAAGTAAAGCGGCTCGGACACTGGCGGCGCAGATCGGGACCGATCCAAAAGTGATTTTGCCCGCTCATTTGAAACAATGGGACCCGATGAAGCTCTTGTCCATTTTGGATGAGCACGGGTTGGCTGATGAGGCGATCGATGTTGCCAAGACAATTTTGTCCTGGCGGCCTGCCGACAATGAGTTGATCAAGTATCTGGCGGAGACGAGCTACCAGGCCGGCGACCTGGCTCAGGCGTTGGCTTATGCTGATCAGCTTGTGATGCGCGAGCCGACGGCCACTGAATGGAAACGGCGTTCTGCCAAGATTGCATCTGAATTGGGAAAGTGGGAACGATCCTACAACGAATGGCTCGATATTGTGGGCGATCCCACTGTCACCAATGCGGACGACGCCCTGGCACTGGCGAGGGCTGCACTGGGTGCAGGCCAGTTCCAAAAGGCCGAGGAGACCTGCAAAGCCGTGTTGGAAAAGAATGATGAAAATGGGATGGCGCTGGCCATTTTGGGGAAGGCGCAGGCGGAGCAAGGCAATCCCGAAGCTGCTGCCCATGCATTGAGCAAAGCGACGCTGTTGGCTCCTGAAGAGAGCCAACCCTGGATTTGGCTGGCCGAACTTCAACGGAAAGAGGGTAACCTGACCCGCTCGCTCGAGACGTTGCGCTCGGCTGTGATGGCAGTGCCGCATTCAGCAGAGATCAACCTGGAATTTGCCAAGGCCTGCCTGGAAAACAACTTGTATTCGGAAGCTGTTCCTTATTTGAAAGAGGCAGCGCGGCTGTCACCGGAATCGAACCGGGCAGTGCTCGAACTGGTGCAGGTGCTGAACACCCTGGGACATTTGGACGAGGCTCAAAAAGCGGTCGAGATGGCACGCCAGAAGTGGCCCATAGACCCGATGTTAGCCTATGAACATGCCCGGACGCTGGCTGCGGCAGGTCAACGGGAAGCTTCTTTGCCACTCTTCGAGATTGCATTGCGTGCCGAAACGGTCGACCCGAAATGGCGCATCGAATATGCCGATGCGGCCATCGGTGAAGCTTTCATTTTGGCCGATGCTTCCAATGTCATAGACAGCAAGCTGCTGTTCAACGTTCAACACGAGCTGGAAAACGTGCTGGAGCTCAACCCGGAGAATTTCAAAGCTAAGTTGATGCTGGCCGAAGTCCGGCGCGTTAATGGCGATCTGGTAACTGCCTACAAGCTCTATAAGGAAATCATCGACCAACAGGGCGCACTTGATGTGGCTTTGGGCTGGCGCATCCATGCCGGCTTGGGGAAAACGGCCCTCGATTTGAACGAAGTGGAGACCTCCTTGGCTGCATTGCAGGAAGCTGTTCAGCAAAACCCGGCCGAGCCCAAGTTGAAGCAATGGCTGGCGGAAAGCTTCCTAAAAGCTGGATTGGGACAGGATGCACAATCCGTGGCCAATCAAGTGTTGAAATCTTCTTCCGATAACGTCGATACCCTGTTGTGGTATTCCCGTTTGATGGAAAAACTGGCGGCCGATTCAGAGGCTTTGGACGCTTTGAATACGGCTGCCCAGCTTGCACCTGATCGGGCCGACATCCTGGCCCGTTTGGCGCATTTCCAAAATGCTGCGGGTGATAAGGCGGCCAGCCTCAAGACTGTGGAACGGATCGACGCCCTCGACGAGGCAGCAGCGAGTGACCTGGTGGACGCAGCAGGCGAGGCTTATCGAGCCGGCGATTTGCAATTGGCGATCTCCTGCTTGGAGAAGGCCGGCAAGCAGCAGAGTGGCGCTGACAATGTAAAGTTCAAGGTCGCCTGTTTGTACAAACAACTCGAAGATAACGAGGCCGCTTTGACTGCGCTGCAGGAGGCAGTGGCTGAAGCGCCTTCGGCAGCTTACTTGTATCAATGCCAGGCTGATCTGATGAATGAACTCGGCCGGCCCCAGGCGGCCATTGCCAGCCTGGAACACGCCACGCGGGTTGTGGAAAGCAAAGAGGCATCCGGCATGGTTAAAACCATTACGGATGACCTGCACGAATTTCTGCCTTCTGCCTGGTCGAACGTCATTGATCGTCCGGCCGGCATCCAAGCTCAATATGTGGCATTGATGAGCAAGACCGGCGATGCCACGACGGCGTTATACCACGCGGAACAGGCCTTGATGGTCGAACCGGAAGATCTGGAAATGCGCTATGTGGCCGCTAGCCTGGCGATGGACCTGCTGCAAGATCAGAAAGCGGCTGCTTTGGTCGAGTTGACCCAACATGCCGAGGATTTTGTCGGTAAATCCGAAGTGTTCGTCGGACAAGCAACCAAACTGCTGGCCTTCAAAGTGCGCCTGGCATTGCACAATAATGACTTGGCGCAGGCCGAAGCGGATTATCAACAGGCCGCCGCATTGGCGCCAGACCAACCTTATGTACTGCTGGCAAACGCCCAACTGAAGTGCCGCCAGGGTCACCTGGCCGAAGCTGAAAGCTCCTACCGGCAGGCGTTGGCCAGTGTTTCTCAAGCGGCTGTTTCGATTGAATCGGAATGGCTGGCCGAGACGGAAATGGAATTGATGCATTGGGACGAAGCCATCACGCACTTTGAAGCCGAGTATCGCCAGCGGCCCACTTCTGTACTGGCGCGCCTCAACCTGGTCAAGGCCTTTGTGCGGGCGCTGGAGCATGACCGCAAGAGCGGGCAATTGAAAGTGATGGTTCACCGGGCGAATGTGGATGCAAACCATGCCGACCTTAAGGTCAGTGCTCAGCAAATTAGCAACGAGCTGGTAGGTATCCTTCAGACCCCCGAAGTGGTGCGCTGGAAGAGCCGTTTGCAGGTGGTGTGCCAGCCGAGTGCCCAGACGATACGTGATTTGGGATTGAGCGGACGGAACCCGGACGATATCGCTGCAGTCGTGGCGGGGTGCAGGGAGATCGGCAATATCGAAGTGGCCAAGAAAGCCGCCCAACGCTATCCGGACGATGGTGAGGTAGCTACGGAGCTGGCATTAGCATTGATCGATACAGATGCCGCCGAAGCGGTCAACGCTGCGGCACATGCGGTGGACGCCCTACCTGAGAACCCATTGTGCCAGGCAGTGCTTGCCTTGGCGGCTGATAAAATTGGTGACCATCAAATAGCCGAGCAGGCTCTTGAGAGTGCGTTGGGGGCTTGGCCGGATGAATCGGAATGGCACGCCTGGCTGGCGGAGTTATCTGTAAAAATCGGCGAGCGGGAGAAGGCGCTGGAACACCTCGAAATTGCGGTCTCACAACAACCTTCGAACCGCCGCTATGCGCGTGCGCTGGGCGAAGCTTATCTTGTAAATGAACAAAATCAGAAGAGCATCGAGGTGTTGGAAGATCCGAAATTCCTGGAAAACCCGGATGTGGACATGCTGCTCTTGCTTTCCAAGGCCTATCGCCTGTGCGGGAATTTCGAGACGTCCATGCACTACGCCGAACAGGCATTGGACATCGACGCGGGTTCCAGCGAGGCAGCCCTGGCTTGTGGTCAGATTCTGTTCGATCAGGGGCAACCCGAAAAAGCGGAAGAATTCGCGCAGAAAGCATTCGAGATTGATGGCAACAACTCTGACGCCGTGATGTTCCTGACGCTGCTTAAAACCCAGATGGCGGGCAATGCTGCGGCCCTGGAATTCTTGGATAAGGTGGTCGCTGAGCAGAAAGTGGGTGTTACTGCCCAACTGGCCCGCGCCAAACTGATTGAGAATGTTTGCGGTGTGAACGAGGCTTTGCCGGTCTACAAGCAACTGGCAAACAGTGATCCTGAAAATG
This sequence comes from Anaerolineaceae bacterium, assembly GCA_050013615.1. Taxonomy (GTDB): domain Bacteria; phylum Chloroflexota; class Anaerolineae; order Anaerolineales; family Anaerolineaceae; genus JBEKEX01. The sequence goes on along the minus strand of JBEKEX010000027.1, from coordinate 10,538 downwards.
ATGAAGTGCTGGCTGCTCTGGCTGCCGCCTTATATGCCAAGGGCAATTATGATGAAGCGGCCAAGAATGCCAACCAGTCGCTGCGCAGTAACCCCAACCAACCCCGAATGCACTTACTGTTGGGCAAGTACCATGGCGCCATTGGTCAATTGGACCAGGCCTTGCACCATCTTGGAGAGGTTGTGCGCCTCGATCCTGCTAACTTTGAAGCTTATATGGAGTTGGGCAAGATCTACCATGGACGGCGTGAATCGGCCAAGGCGTTGCTGGCCTACGAGCAGGCCATCCAGCTTGCGCCCAATGATTTCAAACCTTACTACCAGTCAGCCATCATCATGAAGGAAGGGAAAGATTTCGTAGGCGCAGAGAAAATGCTGCGGAAAGCTTCCGAGCTCGCTCCGAACGATCTGGATATCCATCGACAACTTGGGGCAGTCATTGCCCTTAACCTCGTCCACAACTCTATGGAGGTAGGTACAACGCTATGACGGCAAAAAGCGAATTCAACTCAGACGATACCAGGCTGATCACACGGCCGGAATATCTCAAGCTGCTGGCATTTGCCATAAGCTGCAAATCCACGCGGTTTGCCAGACAGTCGGCACTTGCTTGGCTGGCGGTGTATCCGGGCGACCTCCACATGCAAACGCTCTATGCGCGTGCCCTGATGGACGAAGACAAGTATGACCAAGCCATCGAATTGCTTGAGAAGGTGTGCCAGAAAGACCCGGAATTCTTGGACGCACAGCAGTTGCTGGCATCTGCTTATCAGGAGCGTAACCCCCAGAAATGGAAGCAAACCGAAGCGACTATATATGCTTTGGGGGGCGAGGTCGCCGGCAAGATGGCGATGCCCGAATGGAGCGTGACGCTACGTGAGGCCAGGAGTGCGAAAGGCAAGAGCAGCCCTGACCAAACGTACGCCATGGTACAAAAGGTTTTGGGTGCGGAGAATGACCCGATCCTGGTGGCTGCCAAACATTTGGATGCCAGCCAGGAACACGATGACCTCATGACTGTGAAGCAGTTGGCGGAGCTCTATCACACCCGCTGGCCGGATTGCTTGCAATTTACGTTACGGCTGGCGGACGCCAAGATGCACGCCGGCGACGAATCCGGTGCGGTGGAACTATTGCAGTATTGCGTGAACTCGGATGTCGGCGGCCAGGTGGCAGAGCGTATGTGGGGAGTGAATCACCCCTATAAACCCCTGTGGCCGGACCGGATGGAAGTGTTCTATGATCTGCCTGTCCCGACGGATGTGGCTTCGCTGATGGGCTGGAACCGCCTGGCTCCCGGCATTTCTCATAGCGATGCGGCAGAAGTGGCACCCATCCCGGATGTGGCAGTTCCAGAAACTGGCGAAGAACGGCCCGGTGGCGACGATGCTTTCATGTATAAATCCTCGCGCGTCGAGGAGCCGCCAGCGTTGGAGACCGAGTCGCAAAACCAGGAACCCGTCCAGGAAGCGGCTGAAGTTCAGCCGGAAAAAATTCCTCAATCATTTCAACCGCAAGCCGGTTCGCAACATGAACGCATTCTGGACGTGGAAGCCAACTTCGAGCAACTGGCGCGCAAATTGAAGAAACCCGGCGTCGGCCGTGCCGATGGCCGGTTCCCGATGTATGTCATCTTTTCGACCAAAGCTGGGTTGGTCCGGCAGTTCGGCGAGCAGACTGAAGCCATCATCGAGGGCGAGTTACAGCGCCTTGCAGCAGCCATCCGGCGCAAAGTGGGTTGGGGCGTGGCAATCTTTCTGCCGGACGACCCGCAATCCACCCGCATCTACGGGCTAGATCCTGTCGAAACCATCGACCCCTGGAAGCTGAAGCTTTCACTGGTCGACCTGGACCAGGTGCTGGCGAAAAAGGGCGAGATGATCACAGCCTTGCTGATTGTGGGCGGTCCGGAGATTGTCCCGTTCCACAGCCTGCCCAATCCTACGGACGATATGGACACCGAAGTGCTATCGGACAACCCCTATGCCACGCTGGATGCGAACTATTTCATGCCAAGCTGGCCGGTCGGCCGGCTGCCCAGCGAGACCGGGCCCGATGCCGGATTGCTGTTGACCGAAATCCGCCAGGCAACCCATTACTATGATGGCTCGACCAAACGTCCGGCGTGGTGGGGATCATTCCTGGCATGGCTAAGACTGCCTGATTCAGGATCGGGCGCTTTATCCAATGGGCCGATCAAGGGCAAGAATTTCGGTCTTACGGCGGCGATCTGGCAACGTTCATCGCTGGCTGCTTTCCGTCCCATCGGCGAAGGTAAACATCTCCTGGTCTGCCCTCCGGAGACGTCGGAGAAGCTGGATGTTCACAAAGTCATGAATGCTCCCTTGGGGTATTTCAACTTGCACGGCTTGGCGGATGGGGCCGAATGGTATGGTCAGCGTGATCCAGTGGATAGCAGCAGTGTGATCGATTACCCCGTGGCGATCAAGCCCACCGACCTGGTAAAGAATGGACGGGTGCCGCAAGTCGTTTTCTCTGAGGCTTGCTATGGCGCCAACATCACTCAAAAATCCGAAAACGAATCCATGGCGTTGCGCTTCTCTTCACTGGGTACACTGGCGCTCGTCGGGTCGACCTGCATTGCCTATGGCTCGGTTGTTACTCCACTCATTGGGGCAGACCTGCTGGGCAGCTTGTTCTGGAAACACTTGCAAAGCGGACGCTTCGTGGGCGATGCCCTGATGCAAGCCAAGATCGACCTGGCGCGTGAGATGGGCAAACGCCAGGGATACCTGGACGGCGAAGACCAGAAGACATTGATATCCTTCGTCTTGTACGGCGAGCCCCTGATGCAGATGGTGAACAAACCCAGCCAGGCCAAGAATATATTGCGGATGCGCGAGCAGGTCGGCGTGAAGACAGTCTGCGACAATAACACGATTGCCGGGGATGAGAAACTGGTGCCGGGAGAAGTGCTCTCAGAGGTGAAAGCTTTGCTGGAATCCTATTTGCCGGGCCTCGAGACCGCCGATATCCACATCAGTGCACAACACGAAGTGTGTAATTCGGAAAGCCATCGCTGCCCGACCCACGAGTTGGGTGAAAAGGTTCGCTATCCAAAGAAGCTCCATAACGTTGTCGTCACATTCAGCAAGCAGTACCAGGAAGCGCAACATACTCACACCCATTACGCCCGTGTCACGCTGGATGTGCGCGGGAAGATGATCAAGATGGCCATTTCGAGATGACCGAATAACTGGGGTGTTATTCGAAAACGCCGGCGGCTTCATCAGCCGCCGGCGTCATTTTCATTGTAAAGGAAGGTTATATCGCGTATAATCAACCCTACCGTCCGAACGGTGGAAGGTCGATTTATTCCAAGGAGATGTTTCATGGTCCGTAGTGGCTCACAAATCAGGAAAGAATTCATCGATTTCTTTGTCAAGCGAGGACATACAGTTGTGCCATCCTCTTCGTTGGTGCCGGGAGGCGACCAGACGTTGCTGTTTACCAATGCCGGCATGGTGCAATTCAAGGACGTGTTCCTGGGGACGGACCACAGGAGTTATACACGTGCTGTGGATTCTCAGAAATGCATGCGTGTAGCCGGAAAACATAATGACCTGGATGACGTGGGTCGCGACGATTCCCACCATACCTTTTTCGAAATGCTGGGCAACTGGTCGTTTGGCGATTATCACAAGAAGGAAGCCATCACTTGGGCGTGGGAACTGTTGACCGGAGAGTGGGGGCTCGACAAGGATAAGCTTTGGACCACCTGTTTCAAAGACGACAAAGGGGATATCCCGACCGATGAAGAAGCTGCCACGATCTGGCGCCAGCAACCGGGGATCAACCCGGAGCACGTGATGTATTTTGGGCGCAAGGATAACTTTTGGGAAATGGCCGATACGGGGCCATGCGGTCCCTGCAGTGAGATCCACATGGACCGCGGGGCAGAGTTTTGCGACAAAAAGGACGTTCCCGGCCACGTGTGCCGGGTGAACGGCGATTGTAAGCGTTATTTGGAGCTTTGGAACCTGGTTTTCATTCAATATAATCGCTTGAGCGCCACCAAATTGGAGCCGCTGCCAGCAGCGCATGTGGATACCGGCATGGGTTTCGAGCGCATCGTTTCGGTACTGCAGGGCGTGACTTCAAACTATAAGACCGATCTCCTGCTGCCACTGATCGAGATCGTGCAGCAGCTTTCCGGGCACACGGAAGCAGAGCGGGAGAGCAACCTGACCCCTTATCGCGTGGTTGCCGACCACGCGCGCGCAGCAACTTTCCTGGTCGCCGACGGTGTAGTGCCCGGTAATACGGGACGCAATTACGTGTGCCGCATGATCATCCGCCGGGCGGCCCGGTTTGGGAGCAAGCTGGGTTTGAACAAGCCCTTCCTGGCGAAGGTGGCCGAAAAGGTCATCGAGACCTACGGGGAAGCTTATCCCGAAGTGCTCAAGAACAAGCAGACTATTCTGGATAACCTGACCCGCGAGGAGAAGCGCTTCCAGCGCACGGTGGACGCGGGGCTGGCACGTTTGGAAGAATTATTGGCTGAAGTGAAGGCTTCCGGCCAGAAAGTGTTGGACGGGCGCAAGGCATTCGACCTGTATGCCACCCACGGCTTACCGCTGGAATTGACCCGTGATGTGGCTCGTGAAGAGGATCTGGATGTAGACGAGGCTGCTTTCCGGGCGGCGATGGAAGAGCATCGCTTGACTTCCGGCGCGGGCAAGGCGTTTGGCCCGCTGGGTGGCGAGGACGTAGATGTTTTCAGGGCTGTATTCGAAGATTTACAGGCGAAAAAAGCCCTTTCCAAGGATGGGGTGGCTTATGACCCTTATCATGCCTTGGAAGTGGAGGGGAAACTGCTGGCTATCGTAAAAGATGAAGCTTCCGCCGACTCCGCAACGGTTGGAGAAGAGGTCGAGGTCATTCTGCCTAAGACTTGTTTTTATGTGGAATCAGGCGGCCAGGTGTCAGATACGGGTGTCATCACTTCTGAAAAGGGCTGGGAGATCAAGGTGGAAGGGATGCGCAAGCCGGCATCGGGCATCATTGTGCACGTCGGCACGGTCGTAAAAGGCAACCCGCAGGTGGGCGACCCCATCGTCGCCCGCGTGGATGTGCAACGACGGCGGGACATCATGCGCAACCACACCGCCACCCATTTGCTGCACGCTCAGTTGCGCAGCGTACTGGGTGAGCATGCCCGGCAAGCCGGCTCCCTGGTGGCACCGGACCGCTTGCGGTTCGATTTTACGCATCCCGAAGCCATGACGCCGGAACAACTCGAGAAAGTCGAGACGGGTGTCAATCAAGCTATTATGGCAAACTATCCGCTTAAAAAGACCAGCAAACCTTTAGACGAAGCGATTGCAGAAGGCGCCATGGCGCTCTTCGGCGAGAAATATGGCGCTGTGGTGCGCACGGTCACCATCGGTGATGAAAAACCGGTCTCTTACGAATTGTGCGGCGGGACGCACCTGGACGAAACCGGCGATATTGGGTTGTTCCTGATCATAAGCGAGGGTTCTGCAGCGGCAGGCGTCCGACGGATCGAGGCAGTAACCGGCAGGGTGGCCTACGAGTTGGTGCAGCGCCGATTCCGCGAGCTGAAGAGTTCGGCGGCTTTGCTTGAGTGCTCGGTCGAGGATGTGGTCGATAAGATCGACAACTTGAGCTTCGAACTGGAACAAAGCCGTAAATTGATTGCCAAGCTGCGCCAAGAAATGGCCGGAGCGCAATTCGGGAAATACCTGGACAACGTCCCGGAAGTCAAGGGTGTGCCGGTGCTAACGGCTTCGGTGCCCGAAGCCGATGCGGACTCACTACGCCAGTTGACAGATCAGTTCCGTCAGAAGTATCCATCGGGTGTCGTGGTGCTCGGCAGTACGGCGGGTGAAAAGCCATTCCTCGTCGCCGTGGTTACCGATGACCTGGTCAAGCGGGGATTGAACGCGGGCGAGTTGGTGCGCACGGTTGCCAAATGGATCGGCGGCAGCGGCGGTGGAAAACCCACCCTGGCGCAAGCGGGCGGCAAAGACCCCGGCGGCATGGCGAAAGCGTTGGCGGCCGTCAAGGAATATGTCCAGGAAAAATTGAAATGACGTAAATGACCGGCTCACTTGAGCCGGTCATTTTTATATCGGTACAAGTATAGGAGTTGTTGTCAGACCGATTCTGTTTCCGGCTCAGCTTGGTAAGGGTCCACATCGGGCACTTCGCGTTTGACCCACCATTTAATGGGGAAATATAGAACGGCACCGATCAGCATGGCTGCCAGTGCCAGCCAGATCGAATCGAGGCCGGAATCCTCGACCTGGCTATAGATGGCCAGGATGATGATGATGGCGGGGCAGAGGGTGATGTATACAAGGCCGAAGTAACCGCCAGGGACCTTCTGCCGGGGTAGGTCAGGCTTGGAAAAGCGCAGCTTCCACAGGGCGAGGAACTCGGCCATCAGCACCAACATGTTAAGGAAGACGTCCACTACCACCAGGAAGGCAAACGTGTTCAGGGAAAGGATCGAGAACAACACACCGCAGAAGAGGATTGCCACCCACGGCGTGCCGTATTTGGGATGCACCTTGACCATCCATTGCGGCATCATGCCGTCCTCTGCCAGAGCAAAAGGTACGCGCGTGCCGCCCAGGCTGTTCCCGATGAAGAGACCAATCATGCTCAAGATGGCCGCCACGGTCACCGACGCACCCAGCAATTGTCCGAGAGCGCTATTCTGCTGCCCCGCGGCGGCGTCACCAATGGCATGAGCAATGTCAGGGAATGACCAACCGGAATCGCCATTGGGATCAACGCCCCAACTTTGCATTTGAGAAGATGAAATATTGTAATTGGATTGCATATAATCGCCGATGGTCTGGCCGGTATCAGCCTCCTGTCCCCAGAGGAGGTAACGGCCATCTGCACCTGCACCACCGTACAGGCCGGCAATGGTGGGAAGACCATAGGTGGCAATGGCGGCGACCAACACCAGGGTCATCGCCAGCGGGTAGGTCTGCTTGGGCTTCACGATCTCATCGCCAGCGGCGGTGGGAAGCTCCCAACCCATGTAATTCCACATGATGACGAACAACCCAACGCTGAACGCGCTGAAGAAAGCGCTGGGGGACATATCGCCTTGAGGCAGCAAGGGCAGCGAGAGCGTCGAGCCGCTACGGATCCAGTTGTAGATGCCTACCCCGGACATGGCGATGATGGGGATCATCATGACGATCCCCAGCCAGTTGGCGGTCAAGCCGGACAGCCTGGCGCCGCGCACACTCAACGCTGAGATGGCCCAGATCAGCACCAACGCTACCAGCCATTGCAGCACCCAGGGGGGAATTTGAATATTGGCAATCGTCGTTCCATCGCGCAGAATCGGAAAAAAGAATCCCAAATAGGTGGCAGCCAGCACTGGGTATATGGCGACGTCCACCCAGGCGACGACCCAGTTCATCCATCCGGCCATAAAGCCGGTGAAGGGGCCAAATGCTTGTTTGACCCAGTGGTAATAACCGCCTTCGCCGGGCATCAATGAGGTCATCTCCCGTACCATGAGCATGTTGGGGATGCTGAAGATCAGCGGCGTGACGACCAACAGGATCAGCGCCAGGAGGGGCCCTGAAGAGCCGATCAACAACTCGACACCAAATGGCCCACCGCACACGGTGAAGTAAATCAATGCGAACAATGGAAGCAAGGTGAGCTCACGCTTCAGTTTGCTGGTTTCAGCTTTGATCATATTTCCAGTTGTTTCGGCCACCGTTTGCTCCTCGCCAAAAGGATTATGGTGCGTTTAATTATATAGGAATGAATAAAAATGGATTGCTTATTTGATTTGAGATTATATCGCTTTATTCATACAAGGGAGTCTTTTTAACCCAATGTTGTTTGGATGACAAAAATGTTAAATCGAACTTGTTAAATTAAAATCAGCCGCATTCGAACCGGCTGATTTTACTAGGAAAAGAAAAATTGCAACGTTTACACTACATTGATTATATCGCTGTACATTTTGCCTACCGAGTTGCCAAACAGCGCCAGGGCAACCAGTATGATCAAAGCCACCAGGACAAGGATGAATGCATATTCGATCAATCCTTGGCCGGTCTGCTTTTTGGCCACTCCCATATTTCATCACCTCCATTTCCTTTATTAATTATGACCCAATTTTATAAAAAATCAATCAATAGTATTGCAATTTCATTGCAAATTATTAACAAAAATGTAAGCCGATTTTCCGGGATATTTATCCGATATGTCACATGGCTTAAAAATGCACTTTGTTTTTAATTGTCAGACAGGTTGACAAAACCCTTGCCATGGGACGATAGAGGGTTGATAATCAATTCGTCATCTCGTATGACAAAGGAGAGAATCCAAATGACTCGTAAACCTTTTACACCTACACCTCTCAAACTCCGCTCGCCTGTGCCTGTCGACATCGACATTGCCCAGGGCGCAACGTTGAAACCCATCACGCAAGTTGCCGAAGAGTTGGGCATCTTGCCGGAAGAATTGGAATTGTACGGGCCTTATAAAGCCAAGGTCAAGCTGGAGATCCTCGAACGCTTGAAGGATGTGCCGAATGGCAAGTACGTGGACGTTACCGCTATTACCCCCACGCCGCTGGGCGAAGGCAAAACCACCACCACCGTCGGCCTGAGCCAGGCGCTCGGCGCACATTTGGGCAAACGCGTCATGACCTGCATCCGCCAACCCTCGCAGGGCCCAACCTTTGGCATCAAAGGCGGCGCGGCCGGCGGTGGTTACAGCCAGGTGATCCCCATGGAGGATATCAACCTGCACCTGACCGGCGACATCCATGCCATCACGGCGGCCAATAACCTGCTGGCGGCTGCGATAGACACGCGTATCTTGCACGAGGCGGATGCCACCGACGAGCAGCTTTTCAACCGGCTGTGCCCACCCGATAAGAAAGGGAAGCGCCATTTCGGCCGGGCGATGATGAACCGCTTGAAGAAATTGGGCATCGATAAAACCGATCCCGACGCGCTGACCCCCGAAGAACGTGCCCGCTTTTGCCGGCTGGATATCGATCCGGCATCCATTACCTGGCGGCGGGTGATGGATACCAACGACCGCTTCCTGCGCGGCATCACTATTGGCGAGGGTGAAGAAGAAAAGGGTTTCGAGCGTCAGACCGGGTTCGATATGGCTGTGGCGAGTGAGACCATGGCCGTGCTGGCACTTACGACCAGTCTGGCGGATATGCGCCGCCGCCTGGGGCAGATGGTGATCGGCACCAGCCGCAAAGGTGACCCGATCAATGCTGACGACCTGGGAGTGGCGGGCGCCATGACGGTGTTGATGCATGACGCCATCAAGCCTAATTTGATGCAGACCTTGGAAGGCACGCCGGTCTTCGTGCACGCCGGGCCGTTCGCCAACATTGCCCATGGCAACAGTTCCATCATTGCCGACCAGGTCGGTTTGAAGCTGGCGGATTACGTGGTCACGGAATCCGGCTTCGGCGCCGACATGGGCATGGAGAAATTCTTTGACATCAAGTGCCGCTATTCGGGACTTGTACCGAACGTGGTGGTGTTGGTGGCCACGGTGCGCGCCCTCAAGATGCATGGCGGCGGCCCCAAGGTGGTTGCCGGCAAGCCGTTGGACCCGGCCTATACCAACGAGAACCTCGATCTGTTGCGGGCGGGCATTCCCAACCTGCTGGCGCATATCAACATCGCTCGGCGCTACGGCATCCCCGTCGTAGTCGCCGTCAACCGCTTCGGCACGGATTCGCCGGCCGAGCTGGAATTGGTGCGCAAAGCGGCGGTCGAAGAGGGCGGCGCCGAAGCAGCCGTGGTTGCCAACCATTTCGAATTGGGCGGTGAAGGCGCGGTCGAGCTGGCCAAGGCAGTCATTGCGGCTGCCGAAAAGCCCTCACACTTCGAGTTCCTCTATCCGCTCGACCTGTCGATCAAAGAGAAGATTGAGGCTATTGCGCGGGACGTGTACGGTGCAGACGGCGTGGATTACCTGCCAGAAGCAGAGGCCAAGATCGCCGAGTATACCCGCATGGGCTTCGATAAGCTGCCCATCTGCATGGCCAAGACTCACCTGTCTCTTAGCCACGATTCTGCTTTGAAGGGAGTGCCCAAGGGTTTTCGCATCCCCGTGCGCGACGTGCGTGCCTCGGTGGGGGCGGGCTTTCTGTATCCGCTGGTGGGCACGATGAGCACCATGCCCGGTCTGCCCACCCGGCCGGTCTTTATGGACATAGATATAGACCCGGTGACGGGGAAGATACTGGGGCTTTCGTAGAAAATTGGTTTACGGAGGATCAAACCTGGGCGGTTATCCGCCCAGGTTTTTGATTCCTGTGGATGTCTTTCTGGATATCAATCTGAAAAATCGTAGGAAGGTGTGTAATTACTTCCGGCGGAGGTGCTGAAGATGAACGTGCTGGGCGAACCTACCTGTTCCAGACGAATTTCCCAATTGCTGCCGTTCTTGTCCATGAACAGGAAATGTGTAGCATCGATCCATTCGACGTTTTGAACGGAAAGAAAATCGGAAAGAGTTACACCGGATGAACCT
>JBEKEX010000026.1:0-17822 GCA_050013615.1 Anaerolineaceae bacterium | reverse complement strand
CGCAATCAACGTGATCGTCCGCCCGGCAACCTCGGCGTCCAGGGTCGCAATCGGGATGTGGGGATGGTCCGGGAACACCAAATCGCTATGAATCTCATCGGCGCAGATGGTCAAATGGTGACGCAGGCAAATTTCCGCCATGCATTCCAATTCGCCTCGCGTGAACACTCTGCCGACCGGGTTGTGCGGGTTGCACAAGATGAACAAGTTGGTGCGGTCGGTGATGGCGTCCTCGAAAGTATCGAAATCGATACCGTAGGTGCCATCCGGCAGCAACGTCAATTGCATTTCACGCCGCTCCATGCCTGCGTTGGCCGGCGCCTGCAAGAACGGCGGGTACACCGGAGTTTGGATAAGTGCCGCACTGCCTTCACTTGCCAGCGCCCGGCATACCAGGTTGAATCCGGTCACCACACCTGGCACGAAAACGATGTCACTCGTCGCAATCTGCCAGCCATATCGCTCGGCCATGCGTTGGATAATCACTTCCTTCAACTCGGGTAGATCCATCGGATAACCGAAGATGCCATGAGCCACGCGCTGCTGCAATGCTTGCATAACCGCTTCGGGGCTGCGGAAATCCATATCGGCCACCCACATCGGTATCACATCAGGTTCAAAATAATGCCATTTTACGCTATCTGAGGCGCGACGGTCTGGTAATGTGTCAAAATCAAACATATTTCCTCATTCTCGCAAAATCAAAACGTGAATTATAACCCGCTTTATCCGGCTCACCACGATTCTGTTTCTGCCCCGCTTCTCACGTCCCGGTCTGAAAAGCTGGTATACTGGTTGAAAATTATGGCGGTCGGCTACCCATGTCCTCTCAAATTAAGCTTTCTGCACCTGTTCTCAATATCCTTTCCTCCAGTGGATGGAAGGATTATGCTTTGTTGGATAGCGGCAACGGTTGGCGACTGGAGCACTGGGGGCCTTACCGCCTGGTGCGACCGGAACCTGAAGCCATCTGGCACCCAGCCCTGGACGAGAAGGAATGGCATGCCGCAGATGCCACCTTCCAGCCATCCCCCGAAGAGAACGGCGGCCATTGGGTGTTCCACCATGACATCCCCACCCGTTGGAAGCTGTCCTACAAGGACCTGAGCTTCTGGGTTCAGCTTTCCAACTCACGCCACGTGGGCGTTTTTCCCGAACAAGCTGCACAGTGGGATTGGATGAGCGATCAAATCCGTGCCGCCAAGCGGCCTTTGCAAGTGCTCAACCTGTTCGGTTACACGGGGCTTGCCACGCTGGCCGCGGCCAAAGTTGGCGCCCGCGTCACCCATCTGGACGCCTCCCGCAAAGCTGTCACCTGGGCACACGAGAACCAGCAGCTTTCGGACATGGAAGATAAGCCCATCCGCTGGATCGTGGATGATGCTCTCAAATTCGTCCAACGCGAAAGCCGGCGCAATGCACAATACGACGGCCTCATCCTCGACCCTCCCAAATTCGGCCGGGGGCCCAAAGGGGAGGTCTGGGAATTCTACAAACTGCTGCCCAACCTGTTGGCGGCCTGCCGTCAGGCACTCGGCAAGCATCCTATATTCGTGATTCTGACCGCCTATGCCGTCAAAGCTTCTTCCATCACCTTATACACCGGTATGCAGGAAATGATGTCAGGGCTGGACGGCACCATCACGGCAGGCGAGATCGTGCTGCCCGAAAAGAGCGCCGGTAGATTACTTTCCACTGCCATCTTTGCCCATTGGTCATCACGAGTGTGATATCACACACCAACAAAGAAATAGTGAGTGCCAATCTGACTCAAACAAATAACACTTTACGAGGTTGATTATGCCGCGTTCCTACCACCATTGGACACCCCGCTACGCATGGAACCGTATCAATGAAAAGCTTTACCGCAGGGCACACCCTGACCTTCCCTGGCTGACCCCTGAAGCCAACGACATCCTGACTGCCTGGCTAAGACCCGATTATGTCGGTGCCGAGTTCGGTTCAGGGCACAGCACCCTTTGGCTGGCCCGTCATTTGTCCCATCTGACCAGCGTGGAGCATAATCCGATCTGGTATCAGAAAGTCACTGCGCTACTAAAAGAAGCCAACCTCACTAATGTGGATTACTACTTGAAAGAAAAGCAGCCAGGCGATGACGCCCAAGGTTTCAACTCCGGCTACGTGGCAGTTATTGCGACATTAAAAGAAGCCAGCATAAATTTTGCGCTGGTGGATGGCATTTATCGCAGCGCCTGTGTCCTGGCCCTGCTGGATAAGATCAAGCCCGGCGGCTTGTTGGTCATCGACAACGCCAATCTGCACCTGCCGTGTCACTCCCATTCACCCAACTCGCGCACGCCGCAAATGGGCCCTGCCACACCGGCTTGGGCTGAGTTCTTGAAAAAGGTGGAGACCTGGCGAATCCACTGGACCAGCAACGGCGTTTCGGACACGGCGTTCTTCTACAAGCCTCTTTAAGCTAAAAATATTTTACTTCCAAGGTCAGGATATATGTTTCTTGTGTTAATGTTTAAATAATCCCTTTGAACCGCTTCAAGCTCACGTTACGTTTAACAGTCAAATTAGTAGTCAATTTCCCCCTTTCAAAAAATTAATTAAATTCGGAGAACCCTGTAGGTCGCGCTCTTTTTTCCTCTAAATATCATTCTGACCGATCTTGACGAAGCAATCTCTTTATGTTTGTCAGAAATCTAATATGTTCGACTCTTATAGTCGTTATACCATCCGAGAATAGATCAATTGGATCATGGTGAGAATGTCTGCTGTAAACAGCACGAATAATGTCACAATCCAGACTGTGAAAACCGCACGAACCCAATGAAAACGATTCTTCAAACGTAGTTCGAAGAATTCAACAGCACGTATGAAAAATAGAGGGAAGGTGATTAATGCCGGATAGATAAAAATGACCTTCATGACAGAAAAGTCCCTATAGAGCAGCGAGTATATGATAATGAAAAAAACATAACCGATTAAGGTAATTGCAGCCAAGCCATAGTGAGTGGTGGATGCAAGAACTTTATCCCGTTTAAAAATGCTTTTCGTCAGTACAAAGATTTCAAGTAAAACGCCGAATACGAGCAGGAACGTAGGGAGCAGTGCCAGAATAAAAATCACTCGTATGAGATTGAAGTCCTGGTCGCCGTTCGCAGACCAAGTTGGTGGCCAGTTGTCAAAATGGACAGAATAGGCACGCCCATATAATTGCGTCCAGAGCGAAGTACGGTTTGCGGAATAATCAGACCCGTTATCGATGATAGGATGTTTGAGGAGATCGATAAATTTAAAGGTGAAGAGCCCGTCATAGATAGACACGATACCTGGCCGAGCAACTTCGGTCTTCTCGAAGAAATTCGGGAATGGTTGCCTATCCATATTCATTAAAAAAGGTGAACCATATTTTTGATAATTAGAAATGTATTGATTCAGCGGGTTAAGTATGGAAAAGGTCAGTGTAGAGACTATGAAAACCAGTCCTATCAGTACAGGTACTGCGTGGTTCTTTAATTGCAGCCAGGCTTTTATAAACAATACCAAGGGGATAGCAATAGCTGTGACCCAGATATTCGTTTTAGAGGAAATTCCCAGCAAAGTAAAAAGAAGGATTAACAAAAAAGTACCCGGTTTTTGTTTCTGCAGAAAGAGGAACATAAAATAAAGTGCCAGGGTACTGAATAGGATCGCAAAAGTGTCATTTGTGAACTGAGAATTGATCCCAATCAACTTTGGGTTCAGAGCAACAAGTCCAAAACTTAGAAGTTTGTGGGTTTCATTTTTCATGGGTAAATTAGTAATAAAAACACCCACAACCAACAAAGTAAACACTCCGGCAACAAAGTTTATCAGTTCAACCGCTAAGGCTAAACTTATATCTTGCCTGGCGACCTCTATCCACGGAATTTGTAGAATTTGGGCAGCAGTGAAATAGAAAAGTTTGGGTTGATAACATTCCCAGCAGTCGTTTTTTTCGGGGAGGTTTCCAGTCTTTAGAATATAGCTGATTACTTCATCATGGGCATCATTGGACTGGCGATTGTAACGTACTAGCCCTAACCTCAGGCTGATTGATAGAAAGAGAATGAGCAGGATGAGGACCTTATACTTTTGACTCGTCTTGACCATATGATTGCTCATCCAATGGTTTTTGATAAGGTTTTGAGGTTGATTAATATTCATTCCACTTTCCTAAGAACGCCGAATATTATTACAAATTATTATCTACAAGGTCTGTGATAGGATGGCCGTGTGCAATACCGCAGTTAATTTGACATAACATTTTAGAACCTGTAAATCAGCACGACCCATTAACTCTTGAATTGAAAACCCATTTGCCTCTGCTCGTGAACCGGTTAGAATAAAACATCTTCTAGGACAATTTTTTGAGGTTATCGCGACTTTTCATGTTTTAGCCTTATCATCATAAATTGTCAATTGGATTAGCATTTTAATGCGCCCTCGAAGTAGCGGTTGCAAGCGGTCATCATCTTCTATGACATGCATTTTAAGCCTAACAATCCCATATTATATAAGGGTGTTTTGCGTATTTAGTTGTTTCGAAATTGGGATCTACAATTTATTTCCTTTTATTTGGTCGCAGCCATAACCCCTGTCCCTGCGGCTACCATGGCGATTCCGTCAAACCGTGCACCTGTTCGATGGGAATGGTCACCAAATATCAAAAACGCATTTTCGGCCCTCTGCTCGACCGGGTCGACATCCAAATCCAAGTGCTGCGCGTAGAATTTAAAAAGTTGAGCAACACCGGCTTGGGCCGAGTTCCTGAAAAAAGTGGGAACCTGGCAAATTTGCTGGACCAGCAACGGCGTTTCAGATACAGCCTTCTTTTATAAGCCCGCTTAGGTTGAACATCTGGAAATTTGACTTTTTCATTCTCACCATCTAAACTTATCTCATGCTTGCACGCGTCTTTTCTTGCGCCGTCGTTGGATTGGACGGCGTCATCGTCGAAGTCGAGGTGGATACCGGATCCGGTCTGGGCGGCATGACGGTCGTTGGCCTGCCAGATACTGCCGTTCAGGAAAGCCGCGAGCGTGTCCAGACTGCCATTAAAAATGCGGGATACCGTATGCCGCGCAAGCGCGTGGTCGTCAACCTGGCGCCTGCCGACGTCCGCAAAGAGGGCCCTTCTTACGACCTGCCCATGGCACTGGGCGTGTTGGCCATGATGGCCGAAGTACCCATGGAAAGTTTGGAATCCAGCATGGTGCTGGGTGAACTTTCTTTAGATGGCAGCGTACGCCATGTGCGCGGCGTGCTGCCCATGGCAGCTCTGGCCCGCCAGCAAAATTTCAAACGCATCTTCGTGCCCGCAAGCGACGCTGCCGAAGCCGCACTTATCCCCGACCTCGAAGTCATCCCGGTCAACAACCTGGCAGAATTGGCCGGTTATCTGAACGGCAACATCACCATCAGTCCCCAGCAAACAATCATCGCTCCGGAAAACGAGATCTGGGTGCTGACTGACTTCCGCGACATCAAGGGCCAGGAGCATATCAAACGCGCCCTTGAAGTGGCTGCCTCCGGGGGACACAACATCTTGATGATCGGCCCGCCGGGCGCCGGCAAGACGCTCCTGGCGCGCGCCCTGCCCGCCATTTTGCCCAAGATGACCATCGACGAAGCACTCGATGTAACCCGCATCTATTCGGTCGCCGACCAGTTGCCGCCCGAGGTCCCCCTCATCCACGCCAGACCATTCCGCTCGCCGCATCACACCATCAGCCATGCCGGGTTGGTTGGCGGGGGCAACTGGCCTCACCCCGGCGAAATCTCCCTGGCGCATCGCGGGGTGCTTTTTCTAGACGAATTCCCCGAGTTCGGGCAGCGCGTTCTGGAGGTGTTGCGCCAGCCGATGGAGGACAAAGTGGTCACCATCAGCCGCGCCCAGGGCAGCCTGACCTTCCCGGCCAATTTTCAGTTGGTTGCAGCCATGAACCCCTGCCCCTGCGGCTACTACGGTGACCCGGTCAAGCCCTGCACCTGTTCGATGGGAATGGTCACCAAGTATCAAAAGCGCATCTCTGGCCCCCTCCTCGACCGCATCGATATCCACATCCAGGTTCCGCGCGTGGAGTACGACAAGTTGAGCGACAGCCGCTTGGGTGAGGCTTCCAGCGCGGTGCAGAGTCGCGTGGAAGCTGCGCGCGAGTTACAGCGCGCCCGTTTCAAAGGAACGCAGATCACCTGCAACGCCGACATGCACCCCGCCGAGGTGCGAAAATATTGTGTGTTGGATGAAACCGGGCGCGGCCTGGTCAAATCTGCCATGAACCAGCTTCAGCTTTCCGCCCGCGCCTACCACCGCATACTCAAGCTGGCGCGCACCATCGCCGACCTGGCTGGCGTAGAGAACATTGCAACCGTTCATCTGGCTGAAGCACTGCAATATCGTCCAAGGATGGAAATATAAAATAGCAAAATAAGTAGCGTAAACATCGTGGGGGAGGCAACTGACCCTCTTCACAGCGAAATTCCCCTGATTCATTACGGATATTCTTATTGGATGAATTGCCTGAATTAGGGATGCGCGTGATGGAAGTGCTTGCCAGCCGCTGGTGGATAAAGCGGTAACAATAGGCTTTGCACAGGGTTCGCAGGGTTTACGTCTTAATGTCGGTTTCAGACCAAACGTCGCGTCGAGCGCGTGAAGCAGGACATCAGGCATCTGGCACAAAAACAGTACCCAACAATAAGCTTATAAGACTGCATAATCTAATTCAGGAAAAAGGAGAAATAAAAATGAATATTCAAAAATCGCTAGGGAAATGGCTGAAGATTAAACCCAATATCGAAAACCTAAAACGGAAACGCGATGTTGATGGATTAATAGAAGCCTATTCCTATCAGTGGGGCAATCCCCACGAAGATCTATTTTCCAAGGCGAAGATCGCTATCATCTTGGGAGATTTGGGAGATAGTCGTGGTTTACCAACAGTCGAAAAAGTGTTGGAAGATTTAAATTTCAGGGAAAAATTCTGGAAAGATACTATCAGCACAATTGGTATATCCCATGAATCAACCCGAGATGAATACAACGAGGACGTAGATATCATCAGTTTTACCCGTCCACATGTAGTGGAAGCCTTGGAGAAACTGCGTCAATTGCAACATGGAAATATAAATGCTACTAATAAGAAAAAAGATAAGAGTGTATTGGACGTGCATATTGAATCACTCATTGCCGTACTGAAAGAAAGGAATAAAAGTGAATCCGAACGCCAGGCGGCGGAGGACGCTTTAATGGAGATTGGTGGTGCAGCTGTAGGGCAGCTCCTTGCTGCACTGAAAGACAAGAATGGAGACGTGGATCGGGTGACAGAAGTGCTGGATAAGTTGGGGGTGGAAATCAGAAAATAGCCAAAATGGTACATGTTAAGGGTGCCACAAAGTGCGAGTGGGATTACAACGTTGTAATCGACACTCTGGCGGTAGTGTCGTTCCACGCCTTGCTGAAAGATAGTGATGTCAATGGGTTAGGCCGCGATAAGGCGGCAGTATGGCAGGCAGTATTGCCACCCTCCCGCACAATCGCTGACCTGGCCAACGCCGAGAGCATTGCTCCCGTGCACCTGGCAGAAGCGTTGCAGTACCGTCCAAGAATGGAAATCTAAATAGAATAGCCAACATTAAGAA
This sequence comes from Anaerolineaceae bacterium, assembly GCA_050013615.1. Classification (GTDB taxonomy): domain Bacteria; phylum Chloroflexota; class Anaerolineae; order Anaerolineales; family Anaerolineaceae; genus JBEKEX01. Next base: position 10,187 of record JBEKEX010000026.1, on the reverse strand, counting down.
CGACAATGGTCATTCTTAAGTGTCAAAGCCAGAAATATTATTCATTGATTATTTATTGTATAATCTTTGTATATAGTTAAGAATATCTGGATTGCTATTTGTTGGCATTTTTCATATACTTTATCTATAAAGATCACCTTCGGAAGGCATACAGGATGAGCATCTTATCCATCATAAAAATCATTATGGCATTAGGCACTGTTGCGACCGGCTTTCTCTCGTTGATCAAGCCGGCTTCCACCACAGGCTTCACGGGGTTGGCCCCCAACGGGCCGCGTGGCATTTCAGAGATCCGGGCCGTGTTGGGCGGGTTATTCATTGCCGTCGGCCTTGCCCCCTTCATCCTGCATAGCGCGGCAGCTTATATCATGCTGGGCATCATGTACCTTGGCATCGCCATCGTTCGAGCATTTTCAATCGTCTTCGATAAATCGACGGAACAGTCCAATTTCATCAGCCTGGCGGCAGAGATCTTATTCGGTGTCGTTCTCGTTCTTTAGTAAACATGGAGCATGACTCATGTCAATCAAAATCGTCACCGACAGCACCAGCGACTTGCTTGCCTCGGATGCTGAAACCTATGGCATTACCATCCTCCCCGTAAGCATCAACGTTGGCGAAAAGACATATCAGGATGGCATCGACCTGACACGCACTGAGTTTTACAGGAACCTGCCCACCTACACTCCCTTCCCCACCACTGCCTCACCCAGCTTATATGTATTCCAAAAAATCTACCAGTCGCTTGCGGATAAGGGTGCGACCGGAATTCTTTCGATCCACATTGCGGGCAGCCTCAGCGGCACGGTCAACGCTGCCCTCAAAGCCGCCGAAGCCGTGAAAGATATTCCCATTCAGGTGATCGACTCGGGCAACCTGTCTCTCGGCACCGGTTTTCAAGCTCTTGCTGCCGCCAAAGTTGCATTGCAAGGCAAATCCTTCGAAGAGATCGTCGCTCTCGTGAAAGATGTTGCTCAACGCACGGTTTCATTTGCTTTGCCCGATACGCTGGATTATCTCCACCGTGGCGGCCGTTTGTCCTTGGTCCAATATGAAGTTGGAAAATTGTTCAACGTAAAGCCCATTTTGGTCATGCGGCAGGGCGTCATGAAATTGGAAAAAGCCTTCACATTTCGAAGTTCGATGAAACGGGTTGTAGAGATCATCACCGAGCAGTTCCTGCCCATCGAGCAGTTCGCTATTATCCACACCGGTGCCATGGCACATGTCGAGGAATTCAAACAGATGGCAAAGCAGCTCTTGCCACCGGATTACGAGCCGCGTATCACCGAAGTCACCCCGGCGATCGGGGCACATGTTGGCCCGGGCGGTCTTGGCGTGGTGTGCGTCAGTGCCCTACAATAAAACGAGGAGAAGGTCATGAATTTTCTGGACAGCTATTTATTGACTGGGTTGGTCATTTTGGTCTATATGACCATTCTATGGATCACCAGCCTGGCATTGAAAAACTCCAGCATCGTAGACATATTCTGGGGATTGGGATTCGTGGTGGCCGATTGGTTCACTTTTTTCTTGGCGCCCGACGGCTTTTTGGTCCGAAAACTGATCTTGTCAGCAATCGTTACGATCTGGGGATTAAGATTGTCGACTCACATCTTCACGCGCAATTTTGGCAAGCCCGAAGATTACCGCTATGCCAAGTGGCGGCAAGAATCGGCCGGCCGCTGGTGGTGGAAAAGTTTCTTCCAAGTCTTTCTGCTGCAAGGGGTGCTCATGTGGATTATCTCTGCGCCACTGGTAGCCGTTCAATCCAGCTTCATCGACAATGGTCTCATGCCATTGGACTATGTAGGACTCGTACTTTGGTTGATCGGCTTCTTCTTCGAATCCACTGGCGACCTGCAGTTGGCACGTTTCAAGGTTGATCCGGCCAACAAGGGCAAAGTGTTGGATTCCGGTGTATGGCGTTACACACGCCATCCCAATTACTTCGGCGACTCGGCAGAATGGTGGGGCTTCTATTTGATCGCTCTTTCTGTCGGAGCTTGGTGGACGCTGTTCAGCCCCGTTCTGATGACCTTCTTATTAGTGTTCGTCTCCGGCGTGGCGCTTTTGGAAAAATCGATGAAAGAAAAACCTCAATATGCTGGCTACATCGCTATCACCAGTGCCTTCATCCCATGGTTTCCAAAACAAAAAAAGCCGTAGAACTGCAAGCCGGCAATAAGCATCTCGAGGCATTAAGTCGACTTATCATGTAAAATTTCCACATAACCCACATTCCCATAAGTGACAAAAAATATCCATTACCCTGTAATGGATATTTTCATCCGGTCATTCATTTGATTATTTTGGCCTCCTGCTTTATACTCATTGCAACAATCAAACGGCGCGGCTAAGATAAAGTGGTTGTTCGATCGCGGCCTCACCTTCAAGGAGGAGTGACATGCAGAAATGGGAATATAAATTCCTGGTGATCGGCCGGACGACCGAGAACTGGAAGGTCACCATGGAAAATGGAAAAGAAGTAACTCGCTGGAAAGACGGCCCCAATCTTTATGAATATTGCAACACTTTGGGTGACGAGGGTTGGGAAATGGTATCCATGACCTATTCACCTATCTTCACCCAGACCGCCTTCGTCGACAGCGAAGATTTCCGCATTGTGCTCAAAAGACCGAGGGCTTAAGATCCGCCTCGTAAGCAACCATTGACTTAGTGAGGTTGATTTATCGTTTGGATCGCGATTAATGTTACCAGGATTGCTTAACCGACATTCCCAGTTTTTGCGCTAAATGAATAAGTCCAATGGCTGCCTGTTCTTTTACTCGAGAACAGGCAGCTTTTTCCTGCAAGCCTTGCCAGCAGCTTAACACCGAGCTTTGGCACAGGTCATCTTTGAGTATTTCTTCGGGATTCATCACGAAGCGACGTTTAACTACATCACGGGTAAATTAAAAAGATTGTACTAATTCCCTTAAATATCCAGATAAGGACTTGCAAATCACCCAATATTCAGCTATACTGTGTTTAGCAGTGGAGAAAAGTGGGTGAAAGTGGGACGCCGGATTACTCCGGCGTTCTGGTTATATAAGAAGGGTAGAAATTATGTTCTTGGGTCAGTACGAACACACCATCGATGAAAAAGGCCGTATGACCATTCCGGCTCGCTATCGCGAGCAGGTCGAAGGTGGCGCTTTTATCACCCGCGGTCTCGGCCAAAACCTCCTGGTCTTCACCGCCACCCACTTTGCCCGCATTTACGACCATGTCAACCAGATGAGCATCACCGACCCGGTCGCCAGTGACTTGCGCCGACTGATCTTCTCCAACGCCGTTCAAGTGGAGTTCGACAAAGCCGGTCGTATCCTCATCCCACAATTCCTGCGCGAAGCCGCTCAACTCGGTACCCAAGTGGCAGTCGCTGGTGTGGGAGAACATTTCGAGATCTGGTCCAAGGAGAACTGGGCGAAACAAAACGAACTGCTTCAAGACGCAGAAGCTAACGCCCGGCGCTTCGCAGCACTGAATGTCTAAGGATCCGAAATGTCAAACCCGGCGAATGGCGAAAAGCCACCTCATCTACCAGTTCTTTACCAGGAAATTATACTCGCTCTACGCCCGCAAAGCTCAGGACATTACGTGGATTGCACCGTGGGTGCCGGCGGCCACGCTTCAGGTATTTTGGAGGTCTCGGCGCCTGCCGGGAAGTTGCTGGGTTTGGATGTAGATCCACAAGCATTGGATCTGGCTGCCGCACGGCTGAAACCGTTCGATGGCAGGGTTATCCTGGTGAAAGCCTCATACGTTCACCTGAAAGAGCAGTTGCAGAAAATAGGATGGCAAAGCGTTCTCGGAATCCTGGCAGATTTGGGGGTCTCTTCCATGCAAATAGATACCCCCTCGAGGGGCTTTTCTTTTCAAAAAGAAGGCCCATTGGACATGCGCTTCGATCCATCGCAACCGTTGCGGGCAGAATCGCTGGTCAACACGGCGCCAGAGCATGAACTGGCCGATATCCTCTGGCGCTATGGCGAAGAACCACAGTCCAGGCGCATCGCCCGGGCCATTTGCGAGGCCAGGCCGATTGAAACGACCACACAATTGGCCGAGGTGGTACAGCGAGCGGTAGGGCGGAAAGGCAAGATCCACCCCGCCACACGCACCTTTCAGGCCTTACGCATCGCAGTGAATCAGGAGCTGGAGGCGTTGGAAACCTTTCTGCCCCAAGCAGTCGAGGTGCTGGAACCGGGAGGAAGATTAGCGGTTATTTCTTTTCATTCATTGGAAGATCGCCTGGTCAAGCAATTCATGCTTCGCGAAAGCCACGATTGCATTTGTCCGCCTGAACAACCCACTTGTACCTGTGGGCATCAGGCTACTTTAAAAATAATCACCCGGCACCCCATGGTAGGGAAAGATGATGAGGTTAGGGAAAATCCTCGCTCACGCAGTGCAAAACTGCGTGTAGCGGAAAAACTGATACTGGTATAAACGTTGCAGCTTTTTAACTGAAGATTGTCATAAAAAGATGAGAAGAAGAGTGACAAGCCACCGGCTGGTACAGGCCTATCGACAGGCACCTTGGCGGACACAGATCCAATGGATCGTGACCGTCTTGATTGTCGTTATCGGGGCAGCGCTGGTGGCATTAGTCTACCTGGACATCAGCAGCCAGACCGCCACGGCAGGCCTGGAGATACAGAACATGCAAGATACCATCAGTCAACTACAGCAGCAAATTGCCGACCAAAACTCGAAGTTGGCCTGGCTTACTTCAGCTACGTTGATGAAGGCACGCGCACAATCGATGGACTTCGAGATGGCGATGCCGCAAAACGAGCTTTATATCGTCGTGCCGGGCTACCAAGGCCGGTCCACGGCAGTTATTGCACCCAGCACCACCAGCTCCCTTCCCCAATCACTTCTTCGCCCCAGCTACACCCAGTCGCTATGGGAGTGGATGTTCCAGGGGATATTTAATATCAATGCCAACCAAAACGGACAATAATCGTCATGAAGATCAATGGAAATTTCCGCTTTAACCTGGTTGGGATTGTCCTGGCAGTGATGGGGGCACTGGTAGTCCTGCAAATGGTCCGCATCCAGACCAGTGCAGCCAGCCAGCAAGTTGGCAAGGATGAAGCTAACCAATACGGATACAGCGTGGAGACGGTTTACCCGGAGCGCGGCAGTATTTACGACCGCTGGGGTAATCTACTTGCCGGCAATGACATTGTTTATGAAGTAGGCATTAACCTCCGCGTGGCCAACATCCATCCGCAAACCATCGCTGAAACGGCATCCAATTTATTGGATGTGGACTACAACACTGCCCTGAACCTGGCACAAACCCAATTTGTTGCTGGCTCGGTAGAATATGTCACTTTGCAAACCTTCGTCCCATCGACGACTGTAACCAGCATCAAGGCTTTGACCACACAATACGATCAGGCCAATCCAAACGGCCAGGATCCAAAACTTCCCAGCCTGATGGGGCTGACCTTCACGCCATTCCTCAAACGCAGCTACCCGGAAGGTAACTTGGCGGCTAACGTTCTAGGTTTCTACCAGTTCCTCGATCGCAAAAATGGGCGCGGAGTTTACGGCATCGAGGGTGAATACGACATGCAATTGGCCGGCACAACGCAAAATGTCGTCACGCCGCTCGATCCCTATTTGATCCAGAGCGTCCAGCAGGTTCCCCCCGGCGACAGCCTGGTGCTCACCATCGACCGCGATATCCAAGCCTCCGTCGAAACCATCTTGGATAAGGCTCTCGTGGATACCAAAGCCCAGTCCGGCACCATCGTCGTCGAAGATCCCAAGACGGGTGAAATCCTGGCCATGGCATCCTCGCCGCGCATCGATCCCAACAAGTACTACGCTGATATGAAAGATTTCGCAACTGACCAGCCCTATAACATGGCAGTGGGAGCCACTTACGAGCCCGGTTCCGTCTTCAAGGTATTGACCATGGCCGCAGGGTTGGATACGGGCATCATTACCCCCTCGACACAATTTATCGATACCGGTGTCACTTACGTGGACGGTGTCCCCATCTACAACTGGGACAACACCAGTTGGGGGCCGGTTGACATGGTCGGCTGTATGCAGCATTCCATCAACATCTGCATGGTCTGGATCGCCCAAGGTCTGGGACCTGACACCTTTTACAAATATCTAAAAGCCTTCGGGATAGGCCAGCGCACCAACATCGATCTGTCCGGTGAGACGCTCTTTCCGCTCATGACGAACAGCGATGCAGGCTGGCACCACATCGACCTGGCCACCAACTCGTTCGGCCAGGGCCTTTCGGTCACCCCCATTCAAATGGTCGAGGCGGTCTCCGCAGTTGCCAACCAGGGTCGGATGATGGCGCCCCACGTGGTGAAAGCCATCATCAGTGACGGCCAACAATACAATATCAACCCCGTGACCGTTGGGGCGCCCATCTCGGCAAAAACTGCTCAGACGTTGACCAACCTTCTTTCACAATCGCTCGTCGACGAAGCTTCATCTGCTCTCGTCGATGGCTACTCAATCGCCGGGAAAACCGGCACAGCTCAGATCGCAGAAGGCAGCAGGTATGCCACCGATGTGGTGAATGCTTCCTTCGTCGGTTGGGGTCCGACCGATGACCCGCAATTTTTGGTTTACATATGGCTGGAACGTGCCCCTGGCAGTGACTGGGGTTCGACAATCGCCGCACCTATTTTCCAAAAAGTGGTGCAACAGTTGGTAGTTCAAATGGATATCCCCCCCGATGCAACGCGCAAATCGCTGCAGGCGAATGGACAGTGAGGTTATCACCTGTGCTAACTTTGGCTGATGTTTTCGAAGCGCTAATCGGCTCACGACCACCTAATGCTTCGTTGGTGATCAGTGAAGCGGCGATCGATTCGCGCCAAGTGATACCCGCCGCCATGTTCGTCGCATTGCCCGGTGAGCGCACTGACGGACACGACCACATTGACGACGCATTTCAACGCGGCGCACAACTGGCGCTGGTGCAGAGAGACCTCTCTGGGCAGTTCCCACAAATCGATCTGACCGCAGGCACGAAAGTAAGTGACCTGGAAATCCCATCGCAACCTTTCTGCTTGCGTGTTAAGGATAGTCTGCAGGGGTTGCAGACCGTGGCACGCTTCTGGCGCCGCAGGCAGAATGTGCGTGTCATTGGCATTACTGGCAGTGTCGGAAAATCGACCACCAAGGAATTGGTGGCCGAGGTACTCGGCCAGCGTTATCGCACGCTCAAAAGTCCCGGCAACTTAAACAATGAGATCGGGCTTCCCTTGACCATGCTGCGGCTGGGTCCGGGATATGAGCGTGCAGTCCTTGAAATGGGTTTCTATGTGCCGGGCGAGATCACCTTCCTATGCGACTTGGCACTGCCATCTGTTGGAATCATCACCAACATCGGCACGGTGCACGCAGAACGCGCCGGCTCTCAGGAAGCCATTGCCAGGGGCAAAGCAGAACTCGTGCAGGCGCTGCCCCCCGCCCCTGAGGGAGTTGCTATCCTAAACTACGACGACCCCTGGGTTCTCCCGATGGCCGCGAAAACCAAGGCGCGTGTCATCACCTACGGTCTGGATCCTGCGGCTGACCTTTGGGCCGACAACATCGAAAGCATGGGGCTGGAAGGCATTCGTTTTCAGTTGCATTATCATCGCGAAGCTTTGAATCTACGCGTGCCACTCATCGGGCAACACTCCGTGCACACCGTTTTACGCGCTGCGGCTGCTGGCCTGGCCGAAGACCTGACCTGGTCGGAAATCATCAATGGATTGATGCAGGGTCACACACAGCTCCGGCTGGTGGCAGTGCACACCAACAACGGTGCCCTGATCCTGGACGATACCTATAACGCTTCACCGGAATCCACGCTGGCAGCGCTGAATCTGTTGAGCGAGTTGGAAGGGCGCAAGATCGCCGTCTTGGGCGACATGCTGGAATTGGGCCCTTACGAGCGACGCGGGCACGAAATGGTGGGGGTGCGCGCTGCTGAAGTTGCCTCAGTGCTCATCACGGTCGGCGAGCGCGGCAAGATGATTGCAGAGGCTGCGCAACAGAGCGGCCTGCCCGCTAATGCCGTCCAGTGGTATGGAGATGTTACCCAGGCCGCGGAAGCTTTGAATCAGATATTACGCGAAGGAGATGTAGCCCTGGTAAAAGGATCTCATGGGCTGCATATGGAACGCATTGTGAATGCTTTGGAGGTCGAATCATGAGCGATACCCCGCTTGCGATGGCTTTAAGCGGCCTGAGTTTTATGCTGGCGGTCATTTGGGGGGGGCCGCTGATTCGCTTACTCCGTCACCTGAAGATCGGCAAGATCATCCGGGTGGAAGAGCCGGGAGTCAACATCGTCAAGATGGGCACTCCCACGATGGGCGGCGTGATGATCTTTGCTCCCGTTGTTTTGCTGACCGTTTTACTGAACATCGTCACGATTTTGGGGCAACGCCTGGCGGGGCGGTCCATTCTTTTGCCCATGTTCGTCATGCTTGGTTATGCATTACTTGGCGCATTGGATGACTGGGAAGGCATCCGTGGTCCACGACGCGGCCTTGGTATGGCGATCCGTACCAAGTTCATCTTTCAGATCATCTTGGCGTTGGCAATCGCCGTTGTGCTTAAATATTTCCTCAAGCCGCCCGAAATGTACTGGCCGGGCATCGACCAGGTCATCGAACTTGGCATTTGGTACATCCCAGTCGCTACTTTCATCATCGTAGGCGCCACTAACGCCGTTAACTTTACGGATGGCATGGATGGCCTGGCAGGCCTGATCTGCGCAACCGCTTTTGCGGCTTATGGTGGCATTGCTTTGATTCAACACCAGGTCTTCCTGGGGCGCTTTTGTTTCACATTGGTGGGCGCGTTATTTGGTTTCTTGTGGTTCAACGTCCATCCGGCAGAATTGTTCATGGGTGACACCGGTTCCCTGGCTTTGGGAGCCACGCTGGGTGTCGTAGCGCTGATGACCGGCCAGTGGCTGCTGCTGCCTTTGATCGCGGTCATCCCGGTCAGCGAGGCATTGAGTGATGTCATCCAAATCACCTACTTCAAGATTACCAAGGGAAAGCGCATCTTCAAGATGGCGCCTTTGCATTATCACTTCGAATTGCTCGGTTGGAGCGAGACCCAGGTGGTACAACGTTTCTGGTTGATCAGCCTACTTTTTGCCATGTTCGGTGTGGCATTGGCGGTGATATAGAATGACTCAAGTTTGGGAAGGTCGTCGCGTACTTATTTTGGGGGCTGCCCGACAAGGGTTGGCTTTGGCGCGCTATTTGGCACATTGCGGTGCTATCGTCACCGTGAATGACCAGCGCCCCGCCGAGCAGATGAGCGACGCTTCCCAAGCCATGAAAGCCATTGGCGTCCTTTGTGTTTGGGGTGGTCATCCACTCGACCTGCTGGACGAAGCCGATTTGGTTTGCCTTTCCGGCGGCGTGCCTTTGACCAACTCCATCGTAGCGGAAGCCAACCGGCGCGGTATTCCACTATCGAATGACACTCAAATTTTCATGGAAGTAGTACCTGCCAGTATCATTGCCATCACGGGCTCTGCCGGTAAAACCACCACCACCACCCTGGTCGGACGCATGGCGGAAGCAGCCGTGACCGGCGGCCAAAAAGCCTGGGTCGGCGGTAACATCGGTTTGCCCCTGGTGGACCATCTGGAAGAGATCAAGGCCAAAGACCTCGTTGTTCTGGAAATTTCCAGTTTCCAGCTCGAGCAAATGACTCTCTCGCCCCACATCGGCGCGGTCTTGAATATCACGCCCAACCACCTGGATCGCCATGGTACGTTGGAAGCTTATACCGCCGCCAAAGCCCGATTGATCCAATTCCAGAAAGCTGACGACATTGCCATTCTCAACCGCGAAGATGCGGGCTCATGGAGTCTAAAGCCCATGGTGCACGGTGCCTTGTCCACTTTTGGCGCTGCCAAACCACAACAGGGCATGGTCGGTTCCTATTTGCAGGATGAAATGATTTGCCTGACCGACGGTCAGCACACAACCCAAGTGATGCCAAAATCCGCCGTGCAGTTGCGCGGCGAGCACAACCTGATGAATGTACTGGCTGCCTGTGCCATAGCCTTCGCGGCAAACTGGCCGGTGGAAGCCATGCAAAAAGCGGTGGCTGGGTTTGCAGGCGTTGCCCACCGTTTGGAATTCGTGCGCGAGTGGCACGCTGCCTCCTGGTAC
>JBEKEX010000025.1:0-19566 GCA_050013615.1 Anaerolineaceae bacterium | reverse complement strand
CATCAACCGCCTGACGAAAAAGCCGGAAGCGCCTGCAGTCCCCACCACAAAGGAATGTCCCCATTGCTGCACCAACATCCCTATTAAAGCCACCCGTTGCCCAAATTGCACTTCGCAACTCTAGGCTGGCTAAACTTCACGGTTAGCCGATAAATATGGCTAACTTTGTCATTTTTTAAACACGATCTAAAACGCGCCGAATTCGACAGAAAATTCCCGTCGAACGATTAGGGTTGTCAATCTTTAGATTAGCAGATATAATCTATTAATCTCAAAACGACCGGAGTACGTCATATTATGGAACAAAACGCTTCCCAACTCGAGCAGGGGGCAACGCCCGAGAACCAACCGAACGAGAACCAAGCGAATGAGAACCAAGCGAACGAGAATCACAATAACATGGCCTCATTACTGGAACAAGAAGGCCTTGGTATTGATTTTCCACATCAAGGAGAGATCCGTACAGGTGTGATCGCCAGCATTGGCCAGGGGCAGATCTTGGTGAGTGTCGGCAGCAAGTCAGAAGGTGTCATCAGCGGTAAAGAATTTGAAGCAATCTCCCCGGACGAACTGGCTGCGTTGAAAGTCGGTCAGGAAATCCCGGTTTATGTCCTCAATCCCGAAGACCAGAGCGGCAACACCGTGTTGTCATTCGTTCGGGCTCGCGAAGAAGTGGGCTGGCTGCAGGCCGAAGAAATGATGAAGGCCAAGACCGCCTTCCACAGCACGATCATCGGTTACAACAAAGGTGGTTTGATCGTGCCGTTGGGCGGGTTGCGTGGGTTCGTCCCCTCTTCACAAGTCAGCCTGTCGCGACGTGCTGCGTTGAGCGGTGATACGCCCGATCAGCGTTGGAGCAAGATGATCGGCGAGGAAATTGATGCCTGCGTCATCGAAGTGGACCGCGAACGCCGTCGTCTGATCCTTTCCGAGCGGGCTGCCAGCGCCGAGACGCGCGAATCGGTCAAGGAACGTGTGATCGACGAGTTGAAAGAAGGCGAAGTGCGCACCGGGCGGGTGACCAGCCTGGCCGATTTTGGCGCCTTCGTCAACATCAACGGCGCCGATGGACTCGTCCACCTGTCAGAAATCTCCTGGGACCGCATCCAGCATCCTTCCGAAGCGCTGAAAGTTGGACAGGAAGTCAAAGTCAAGATCATTAGCATCGATCGCGAGAAGAAACGCATCGGTCTTTCCATCCGTCAACTCCTCAGCGACCCGTGGGACGCACTCTCTGCCAAATATCAAGTCGGCCAATTGGTGGAAGCCACCATCACGCGTTTGACCAAATTTGGCGCGTTTGCCCGGCTCGAAGATGACCTCGAAGGGTTGATCCACATTTCCGAGATCAGCGAGAAACGCATCGAGCATCCCAAAGAGGTGCTGCACGAAGGTGACACCGTCACATTGCGGGTGATCAAGATCGACCCAGAGAACCAAGGACGATCTAAAAGAAGAAGAGGCCCAAGAAGGGCAGCCTGCCAGCGAAGAAAAACCTGTCGCGGAAGAAAAACCCGCCGAGGAAAAGCCGGCAGAAGATAAGCCAGCAGAAGATAAACCGGCAGACGAACAACCGGCAGACAAGTAGTATTCACCCATAGATCAAACAGCGCACCTGATGGGTGCGCTGTTTTTTACCATCAAAGAGGTACCATGCCATTTATCATCGATGCCCACGAAGATCTTGCCTACAACATCCTCAACTTCGGACGCGACTATCGTCGCGCCGCCGAAGAGACACGCCAATTGGAAGCAAGCACTCCTATCCCCGAACAAGCCGAGGGACAGGCACTGATCGGCTGGCCAAATTACCAGCGCGGCCAGGTGGCAGTGATCTTTGGAACACTTTTCGTCAGCCCCAAGAAATACAGCCATGATGCATGGGAAAAGCAGGTTTATGCCACCCCCCAGGAAGCGCACAAGCTGCATTCGGCTCAAATCGATGTCTACGAACGCTTGTGCGAAGGGGACCCGGATAAGTTTCAATTGGTGCGCAATCGCACCGAACTATCGAACGTATTGAAACCCTGGCAGGAGACACCGGCCGCCTACCCCCTAGTTACCCACCCGGTTGGGATCGTGATGCTGATGGAAGGCGCAGAAGGCGTTGCGGCTCCCGCGAACCTGGAAGAATGGTGGGAGCGCGGCGTGCGCCTGATCGGCCCCGTGTGGGCCGGAGGGCGTTATTTTGGCGGCACCAAAGAACCCGGCCCAATGACTTCCGAAGGGCGCGATCTGCTCTCGAAGATGGCAGAATTAGGCTTCATATTGGACATCTCGCACATGTCGGAAGAATCGGTGCTACAAGCTTTGGATTTCTACCCCGGCACCGTGGTGGCTTCACACGCCAACTGCAAAGCCCTGCTGAAAAATTTCCCCAACCAGCGACATTTCACCGATGAAGCCGTCCGGGGGTTGGTGGAACGCGGTGGCGTGATGGGCGTCGTATTGTTCAATTTTTTTCTTTTGCCTGAATGGAGAATGGATCACCGGCGCGAGGAAGTCACCCTGGATCTCGTCGTTGCACAAATCGACCACATCTGCCAGATTGCCGGTGATGCGCGGCACGTGGCGATTGGAACTGACTTCGACGGCGGTTATGGTTGGCCGGCAGTGCCATTGGAAATCGACACCATTGCTGATCTGCAAAAACTGGCGCCTAGATTAGCTCAACGCGGCTATAATGATGCTGATGTTGCCGCCATTTTTGGCACCAACTGGCAGCATATGCTGGAAGGATCATTACCCAAATGACAGTTGCACAAGACCAGCCCCACAGCGCGGCTAGACCCGTCGACACCTCACCCAACCGGCCTTATTCGATCCGGCGTGTGCGGACGGGATTGGGTGTCACACTGTTGGGCTTCCTGATGTTCCTGCTGGGCGCACGTCCATCGCTTTTCGGGTTGGACCGCAGCCCCGTGATCGGCTTTGTGCAAATCTCCGTTTTCTTGATTGGCCTGGCATTCATTTGCATCGGCGGTTACATCGCCATCATGGCATTATGGAAGAACCGCACACCCAGCATCGCCGCTGACTTTGGGCTGCGCTTTGTTTGCACCGGATATGTGATCGCATTCTTCGCCGGCATGGCCGACGTACTAGGAATTGGCAGCCACCCACTGCCTGGAATTCCATATTTTGGCGAGTTGCAATCGTTTGGTGTGCTGGTGGGTGAGGCCTTGATCGGATTGGGCCTCATGCTGATCGTCCCCTACACCGATCCCAAAGAATAGCACATTTTGCAAGTGCGTTGCAGGAGATAATCCGGGCGCAACAAATGTAGCCGAATATTTTCGGCTACCTGGAGCCCGCGTGGTTTACACTGCGATCTGGAACAGGCTGGAGCACAACCGGCTTACACCTAAAGTTCACAATTCCACCACTCTATGCTATATTGAAGGCAATCGAAGGGAACAATGTCGACGTTTATTTTATTGAGGAGCCATGGATACGCCAATCAGTGAGCACCAATTAGCCAACGGGCTTCAAATCAAATTGAAAGAAATACACACCTCGCCAATCGTCAGCCATTGGCTGTGGTACCGTGTGGGTTCCCGTGATGAAATGCCCGGCAAGACCGGCGTTTCACATTGGGTGGAACATATGCAGTTCAAGGGCACCGAACAATTTCCTGCCACTATATTGGACAAAGCAATTTCGCGCGAAGGCGGCTTCTGGAATGCCTTTACCAACCTGGATTGGACCACTTACTACGAGACCCTGCCGGCCGACAAGATCGACCTGGCACTGCGCCTGGAATCCGACCGGATGTGCAACAGCACCTTCAAACCGGAAGAAGTGGATGCCGAGCGCACCGTGATCATTTCAGAACGGGAAGGCGGCGAAAACGAACCCGCCTTTCGGCTGTCAGAAGCCATTCAGAATGCAGCCTTCGACCGCCATCCCTACCACCATGAAGTGATCGGGGAGTTGGAAGACTTGAAGAAAATGACCCGGGATGATCTCTACGAGCACTACCGCAGGTATTACCTGCCCAACAATGCCGTGTTGGCCATGGCCGGAGATTTCGAGACCGATGCCATGCTGAAGCGGTTGGAAGAACTGTATTCTCCCTTGCAAACCGGCACGCTGCCGCCCCATCCCGCCAAACCCGAAGCACCCCCAAAAAGCGAGCGTCACCTGGAAATAAAAGGCCCAGGCGAGACTCTCTATTTACAAATTGCCTACCGCGCCCCGGCAGCCAACAGCGCCGATTTCTTCGCCATGACCGTGCTGGATTCGCTCCTCACCGGCCCGACCGGTTTGAACATGTTCGGTGGCGGCGGGATCTCCAACAAGACCAGCCGTTTGTACCGCGCTCTGGTGGAAAAAGGATTGGCCACCAGTTTGAGCGGCGGCATGCAAGCCACCATAGATCCCTTCCTATACGATATCAACGTGACAGTGCAGCAGCAGTGGACACCCGAAAAGATCATGGAGACTATCGAAGATGAGGTCAAACGACTTCAAGACACCCTGGTCAGCGAAGAAGAAATTGCCCGCGCCATCAAGCAGGCGCGCGCTTTGTTCGCTTACGGGAGCGAAAACATCACCAACCAGGCATTCTGGATGGGTTATGCGGAAATGTTTGCCAAATACGAATGGTTTTCTCATTATGTGTCCAACCTGGAGCAGGTGACGGTGCGCGATATCCAAGCCATTGCCCAAGTCTATTTGAACCCTTCCCGGCGCGTGACTGGTATCTACGTGCCTGAACCCACTGAGGAGGCAGCATGACCGCCATCGACCAAACACATTGGAAATCATTGCCCGGCCCGGATGATACCAGCCGGGTGGAACTCTCCAACGGCATCGTGGTACTGGCGCGCAGCAACTTCAACAGCCCATCCGTCGTGCTGAGCGGCTATCTTAATTGCGGAAGCCTGTTCGATGCCGACAGTCAAATGGGGCTGGCGGCTTTCACCGCCCAGGCGTTGACGCGCGGCACCCAGTCGCACGATTTTCAGCAACTCTTCGATCTGCTCGAGACCGCCGGCGCCAGCCTGGGTTTCAGCTCTGGCACGCACACCACCAGCTTCGGCGGGCGGGCTTTGGCAGAAGACCTGCCGTTACTGCTCGAGCTATTATCCAAATGCCTGCGCACACCTACGTTTCCATCCGACCAGGTGGAACGCTTGAAAGCGCAAATACTTGCCTATTTGGGCATCCGAGCCCAGGACACGGAAGAGAACGCTGCATTGGAGTTCGACAAAGCCCTCTTCGCCGGGCACCCTTATGCCCGCCCGGAGGAAGGTTACCCTGAAACCGTGGCGCCAATCCAACGCGATGATTTGGCAACTTTCCATCGGCAGCATTATGGTCCCGCCGGCATGGTCGTGGTGGTAGTTGGCGCCATCGACACCGGGCAAGCTACCACAATGATCCAGAAAGTCCTTGGCGATTGGAAAAATCCTGCCCAGGTGGCACTCCCCTCTTTACCATCCGTCACTCCTTTGAAAAAGACCAAACGTGTCCACGTGCCCATCGCAGGCAAAAGCCAGACGGATATCAATCTGGGCACTTTCGGCCCCAAGCGTAAATCCGAGGACTACCTCGCCGCCTCGTTGGGCAACAACATCCTCGGCCAGTTTGGCATGATGGGGCGCATCGGCGATGTAGTGCGAGAACAAGCCGGGCTTGCCTATCATGCCTCCACCAGCCTCAATGCTGGCATAGACCTGGGCACGTGGGAAGTAAACGCTGGCGTGAATCCCGCCAACGTCGAGCGGGCCATCAAACTGATCGTGGCCGAGTTGAAGCGTTTCGTGAACGAACCGGTCACCCAGGAAGAGCTACAGGATAGCCAGGCCAACTTCATCGGACGACTGCCGATTGGATTGGAATCGAACAGCGGCGTTGCCAACGCCCTGGTGAATCTGGAACGCTTCCAGCTTGGCCTGGATTATTACCGGCGCTTCCCGGAGCAGGTGCAACAGATCACCACGGCAAAAGTCCTGGAAACCGCCCAGCGTTACATCGATCCCAAACGCCTGGTCATCGCCAGCTCCGGCCCCGAAGCCTGAACGCATAAAGCATCGCTCGCAGAAAGCGCCTGCATGTATTCGGGAAACACATCCGTAATGGCCACCAAAAAGAATATCATCGAATTCATTTTGCTCAGTGTCGCAGCCATCATTGGGGTTGCCGGGCTCGTCTATGCCACGCGCTGGGGAGCCTGGGCTTTCAGCGATTCAGCAGCCTACGTCAGCTCTGCCCGCAACCTGATCGCCGGGCACGGGTTGGGCTACTTCGATCCCACAGGCCAATTCGACCCCTTGGTGCGCTATCCGCCGCTCTTTCCCATCTTGCTCGCCTCGGGCGGCCTGATCGGCGTAGACCCGCTGGTCATGGCGCGTTGGCTTAACCTTGCAGCGTTTGTGCTGGTCATCTTCAGCACCGGTTGGTGGATAAAACGTCTTACCGGTTCCCTGCTGTTGGCCATCGGTGGGCAAACTCTTTTCCTGTTCTCCATCGTCCCGGTAACGGTGTTCAGCGGCGCCATGTCAGAGCCGGTGTGCATCGCCACAGGGACGCTGGGGCTTTTCCTGTTGATCGCCTACTTCAAACATCAGCGAAACCATTATCTATTCATATCTGCTCTGCTCATCAGCCTCAGCTTTCTGACGCGCTACATCGGTGTTGCTTACCTACTGGCCGCACTCGTCTGCATCCTGTTCCTGATTCGAACGCCATGGCTGCGGCGAGTCAAGCTCTTGTTGGTGTATGGAGCAACCGCCAGCCTGCCGATGATCGTCTGGCTGGCCTTTGCCTACACTCAATCGCAAACCGTCGGTGCCAGAACACTCCATGCCGACTTGAACTTATGGTCGTCCGTGCATGAGTTCTTCACCCTGGCTTTTTCGGTGCTGGCAACGTGGGTACCTTACGGTTCCCGTTTCAACTGGATCCTTTCTCCGGAAGGCAAACTCATCGCCATTTTGATCGTGATATTACTGATGGGGGTAGCTACGTGGTTGAAATCGCGCCGGGCACAGCCACTGGCCGGGCAGGACGATCTCACCTTGAGTCTTGTGTTTTGGATATTCATCGTTGTTTATTTTTTCTCGCTGTTATTGAGTTTCGTCTTTTCTGTGCCGGCACCCGCCATCGACAACCGCATGTTCTCACCCATTTATGCAGCTCTGGTCCCTGCCACCATGGGATGGATGGGGTATTTGATGAAAGGCTGGCGCCTTCAACGGCCGCTGGGGGTCGTCGTGCTGGCTTTGTTGGCCATCACCCTCTATTTCGATTATCCCGCCACCTTCCAAACCCTCGTTAGTTTCCACCAGGTGGGTTATGGGTACACCACCGAAGAATGGCACACGACTGGGATATTTGCCGCCATCCAGGCATTGCCTTCAAATACCCCGCTAATCTCCAACGAACCGGCCCTGGTGTTGCTCTACACCGACCGTTTCCCCTACGATGTGAACAACATCCTGCCTCGCTCATCATCAAATGGCCTGCCGCCGCTTGGGAACGGCAGCACCGATCTGGATAAGCTCATGCGATCAAAGAACGCTGTGCTGATCACCTTTCCGGAGTATTTCGACCTCGAACACAGCAGTATGAGCAAACAATTGCAGCAACAACTTACCAATGGTCTAAAAGCGGTTTATGCGGATGATTACGGCCAACTATATGTGGTACCATAAGATGACCTGTAAATGAAAAATATGACTTTTTAAGATGCCAGGCATCTTTTTGCCAAAATGGGTGTTAAGTTAATTTATTTATGATCGATAATTCACGATGATCCTTAAAAGCGGCATCGACCTCGTAGAGATCCGCCGGCTGGAAGAAATCCAACCGGCTATACGCCAAAGATTCCTGAAACGCGTTTTCACTGAAAACGAACTGGCGGAGGTGGGTGATTCAGCCGCTTCATTGGCGGGGCGTTTTGCAGCCAAAGAAGCCGTGGCCAAAGCCTTGGGCTGCGGCATTGGGCCAGTGAGCTGGAAAGAAATCGAGGTTTTGCGCGGTGAGGCCGGCCAACCGGAACTGAAACTGAGCGGCAATGCCATCAACATTGCCTTGCAATTGGGGCTGGAACAATGGTCGGTTAGCATCAGTCACACAGCCGGACAAGCCGTGGCAGTGGCCGTTGCGCTCGGACCGGGAAAACCCAAATGAAACCAGTCGACTCCTTGAAAATCCTGGCCGTCAGCGATATCGAAGACGGCCTGATCTATAGTCCAGCCATCAAAGAACGCTACAAGGATGTAGACCTGGTCATCAGTTGCGGTGATTTGCCCTACTATTACCTGGAGTACATCATCAGCATGTTGGACGTGCCATTGTATTTTGTACTTGGCAACCATGCCAATACGATTGAAATAACCAGTGGGGGTGAGCGAAGAATGCCTTGGGGCGCCATTGACATCCACAGAAAATGCATTCGCACTTCCAACGGTTTACTGGTGGCAGGTATCGAAGGTTGTTTGCGTTACAACTATGGGCCCCACCAATATACTCAAAACGCAATGTGGATGATGGCTTTAGGGCTGGTACCGTCACTGTTATTGAATCGCTTGCTTTACGGGCGTTACCTCGACATTCTCGCCACGCATGCGCCGCCCTGGAAGATCCACGATAAAGACGACCTGCCCCACCGCGGCATCAAGGCCTTCAATTGGTTGATCAGAAGCTTTAAACCTGCCTACCACCTTCATGGTCACATTCATATCTACCGGCTGGATACGGAAACAATAACGCAAAGTTACAATACACAAGTGGTTAACGTATTCGGGCATCGCGAGATCAATATCTCGCTTCCTTCTAAGAGCCACTCTGGGCGAAAAGCTCAGCAGTAATAGGAGATCGAAGATGAAAGATGATCATGGTCTACAAGAATTTTTATCCTTCCAACAAGCTGCCAAGGAAGATTTCGAACAAGCTTACTCCAAAGGTTTTTGGCGCTCGATTTTCAGTTGGCTTACACAAAACAAGAACGAGCTGTTGCCGTTCGATGAGGTGCTCAAGCATTTCCCTATTAAAGGCCAACACTACATCGGGCTCAAACAGGTACTGATCCAACAAATCACCGGCAGCGTAAGCCGGTACCAAGATTTCGATCGTGCTTTTCTTCCCAAACATATACACATCCGCAGCCGTTGGGAAAGCGTGGACCGCGCCTGGCTGCAGGATGTGGTCCTGCCGCCGATCGAGTTATACAAGATTGGCGACATTTATTTTGTCAAGGATGGGAACCATCGCGTGTCGGTGGCGCGCGAGAACGGTCAGGCGTTCATCGACGCCTACGTGATCGAGATCGATGTGCCGGTGTCGTTGGAGCCGAACCTCAATTTGAGCGACCTCGTGTTGAAACAGGAAGAAGCTTCCTTTTTGGAACACACGCGGTTGTTGGAAGTCTGCCCCCAGGCAAAAATCGAATTGACCTTGATCGGCCAGTACGAGAAATTAGCCCAACACATCGGCGTGCATCGCTGGTTCATGGGGGAAGAGCTCAACCGACCCATTTCCGACGAAGAGGCAATAGCCGGCTGGTACGATGAAGTCTACCTGCCATTGGTGCGGATCATCCGCAAGCTGAAGATACTCGATAAATTCCCCGGCCGTACCGAAGCTTACCTGTATCTGTGGATCATCGAACATCGCTGGTATCTGCGCGAAGAATATCAACATGACGTGAGCCTGGAGACCGCCGCCAAAGATTTTATGGAACATTTCTCCGGCGGAGTGTTGAAGCGCTGGTGGAACCGGTTGAAAGAACGGTTCGGAAGCAAATAAAATACCCACTATCATCCACTGCTGCCTTGACGGCAAAACAGGTGGTGATAGTGGGTTATCTCTCAAACTAAGGTCAATAACGCTTAGGCCGATAAAACACCCAACCACAAATGGTTGGGCAAAACCATTTGATTGGGCCGGATCTCGACGCCGGAGGTTTTGACCAGTTGGGGCTGCACCATGCTGGGGTGCACATAACACAGGTTAGGCTTGCACCCATATTTCTTCTGATAGTAATCTGCGGCGCGTGAAATTTTCACTGCCAAATCCGTGTGAGGATCGTTGTCGAACCATAACATGCCGGTTTTCATCATCCATTATCCTTTCATCATTAGTGCTGATAAAGTAGTTTCAATTTTCGTGCCAGAAAGGCAAAAACAGCATTTTTCTCCGAAATTCCCTTCAGGAAATATCCATTCTGGGTATCTTGTATTAGAACTTATATTCTAATTATAATAGAATATATATTCTATGTCAAGAAAGCAATTTGTTTCCAACCCATAACGTGGCGTTTTTTTAAGTTTTAGGGTATGCTTAAGAAACTAAAGGTTATACCTGATTCAGATACCAAATAATCATTACCATAGAAATTCGAATAAACAGGAGGCCGCTGTGATCAAGGAAACCATTAAAGAAGCTGAAACCCGCATGAAAGGGGCTTTGCAAACGCTGGAAGCAGACCTGTCCGGTATTCGCACCGGGCGTGCTACACCAGCCTTGGTGGAACGGCTGCAGGTCGAATATTACGAGATGCCCACCCCATTGCTGCAGCTGGCCAACATCAGCGTGCCCGAGCCACGCCAGCTCCTTATCCGCCCCTTCGATCCAACCAATCTGAAAGCCATCGAGAAGGCGATCATGGCATCCGATCTGGGGTTGACCCCCATGAATGATGGCAAAGTCATTCGCCTCAACTTGCCGACCCTAACCGAGGAACGCCGCAAAGATTTGGTAAAGATCGTGCACACCCGCCTGGAAGAGACCCGAATTGCGATGCGTAACGTGCGCCGCGACCTCATTAAAGATTTGAAAGAATTCGAAAAAGAAAAATTGATCTCCGAAGATGACCTGGATACCGCCGAAGAGGAATTGCAAAAGCTGACAGACAAGATGATCGAAGAAGTGGATGCCACCGGCGAGCGTAAGGAGAAAGAGATCTTAGAGGTTTAAGGCCCAGGAATGACGGATCAGCTCCCCGACAACAACAAACATATCCCCCGGCATATCGCCATTATCATGGACGGTAATGGACGCTGGGCGCGTTCGCAAAACCTGCCGCGCCTGGCAGGCCACCGTGCCGGCACTGAAAACCTGCGTCGGGTCATCCGTGCCTGTGTCGATTTCGGCATCCAATACCTGACCGTCTACGCCTTCTCGACTGAAAATTGGGGGCGGCCCGAAGAAGAGGTACAGGGGCTGATGCAAATCATGGAATCAGTCATCGTCACGGAATTGGACGAACTTCACCGCGAGGGCGTGAAATTAGTCCACCTTGGCCGGCTGGAAGAATTAAATCCGGAACTGCAAGTCAAGATTAAACATGCACTGGAAATCACTCATAACAACCATCGCCTGGTTTTGTGTCTCGCATGGAATTACGGCGGCAAAGACGAGATCGTGAATGCAGTCCGCCGAATTGTTAAAGAAGGCATCCCAGCTGAGCAAATTACAGAGGATACCATCACCGAGCGATTATACTCAACGGGCATCCCCGATCCCGACCTGGTCATCCGCACCGCAGGTGAGATGCGTTTGAGCAATTTCCTGATCTGGCAGGCTTCCTACGCAGAATTGTACGTGACCCAGGTCTATTGGCCGGATTTCGACAAAGAAGAGTTGCGTAAAGCCTTGGATGCCTATGCTGCGCGTGACCGGCGCTATGGGCGCCTTCCAGGCGGCGATGAGGGGAGCAAGACATCCCATGCTTAAAACCCGCTTGATCAGCGTCATCGTGATCTTGCCCGTCCTGGTTGTGATGATCGCTCTTGGGGGGTTGCCGTTTGCAGTATTCGCTGCCGCAGTCCTGGCCGTTGCAGCCTGGGAATTCTGGCGGATGTTCCACCAGGCAGGTTACTCGCCCTCGATGGTCATTTTGACCGGCGGCACCTTTATTTTGGTTCTGCTGCGGTATTTCGATGCATTCAACGACAGCGGGATCGCCCTGGCACTGTTGGCATTGGCGGCCATGGCATATCACACCATTGCTTACCAACGCGGCGCCGAACAATCCGCGGTCGATTTCTGCCTCACACTCGGTGGGCTCATTTACCTGGGATGGATAGGCGCGTTTTTCGTATCCCTGCGGCAGCTTCCTGATGGAGAATGGTGGACGCTGCTTATATTGCCTGCCATGGGCATTGCGGACGCCGGTGCTTACGCCATCGGTCGTCGCCTTGGAAAGCACAAGATGATGCTGCGCGTCAGCCCCAATAAAAGCTGGGAGGGATACGTGGGTGGCATCATCACCGCCGTCCTGTTGACACCCCTGATCGCATTATTTTGGCACGTGATGGCACCCGCTATCACCATCGAGCGCGCCGCCTTGGCAGGCTTTATCGTTGCGCTCGTTGCCCCAATGGGAGATTTTGGCGAGAGCATGTTAAAACGCCAATTCAACGTAAAAGATACCAGCAACCTGATCCCCGGCCATGGCGGGATCATGGATCGCCTGGACTCGATGTTGTGGGCGGCGGTCATCGGCTATTTGATCATCATCTGGTTTTTCTGAGGTAAAACCTTGTCTCCATCGTCGCAGCCGAAGAAGGAACCCGGAGGAAAAATGAGCTCGAGCACCCCCACCCGCAACCTGGCGCTGGAATTGGTGCGCGTGACCGAAGCTGCTGCCCTGGCAGCCGGCCGCCAAATGGGGCGCGGTGACAAGAATGCCGCCGATGGCGCTGCTGTAGACGCCATGCGGTTGGTGCTCAATACCATCCAGATGGATGGTGTGATCGTCATCGGTGAGGGTGAAAAAGACAAAGCACCCATGTTGTACAACAGCGAAAAATTAGGCACCGGCGACCCGCCCCAGGTGGATATCGCCGTCGATCCGGTGGATGGGACGCGACCGTTGGCTATGGGCCTGTGGAACGCCATCGCCGTGGTAGCCCTCGCCCCGCACGGCACCATGTTCAACCCAGGCCCCTTCCTCTACATGAACAAGATTGCCGTCGGTCCGGAAGCCAAAGACGTCATCGATATCAATGCGCCGGTGGCAGATAATCTGAAAAAGATCGCCAAAGCCCGCGGCGAAGATGTCAACGACCTGACCGTGGTGATCCTCGACCGGCCACGTCACGAGCTTCTGATCCGTGAAGTGCGTGCCTGTGGCGCCCGCATCCGCCTCATCCCGGACGGCGACGTGGCGGGTTCATTGATGACCGCCCAACCCGGCTCGGGCATTGCAGTCTTGATGGGCATCGGCGGCACGCCGGAGGGTGTGCTGTCAGCAGCCGCTTTGCGCTGCATGGGCGGCGCCATCCAGGGCAAGTTGGTGGCCCGCATGCCGGAAGAGTTGGAAAAAGGGCGCAAGATGGGTTATTCGTTCGATCAGATACTGACAACGAATGACCTCATTTCCTCCGAAGATGTTTTCTTTGCCGCAACCGGCATCACCAATGGCGATCTGCTGCACGGTGTCAAGTATTTCGCCGACGGCGCCGAGACTGACAGCCTGGTGATGCGTGGAGTCACCGGAACCGTGCGCCACATCACCGCCATCCACCGTTTGAGTAAACTGGACCGCATCAGCCGCATACAGTATTAAACATTCTCCGATTTAAATGATCAGACCAGGTGATGCCTGGTCTGATTTTGTTTCACACAAATTGTCAACAACAGGATTATTTAAGTTCCCAGACGATATTGACCTGCACACTGACGAGCATTTGGCCAGTGGCGATAGGAACCGAGCTGTTGGCGGCCGACATCGCACCGCCGCCTTTGCCTTCATAGGATGGGACAACCGGGTTGATGCTATAGACATTGATGGTTTGCACATCACCAAGCTGGACGCCGGCGGCCTTGGCCAAAGCATCTGCCTGGCTGCGGGCATCATCCACGGCTTTCTGCCGCGCCTGCGCATAAGCGTCATCCTTATTGAGCAGGTCGAAACTGATGCTGTTGATGGTGTTGGCACCGCTGTTGACCACCGCATCGAGGATCTGGCCCAGGCTGCTGAGGTCTCTCACCGTCACCGACACGGTATTGTTGGCACTATACTGAGTGGATTTCAACGTACCGTCCGGCGCATATTGCGGTTGCGGGTTGACGCTGAAATTGGAGGTTTGGATATCCTTGTCATCCACCTTCAGCACAGTAAGCGCGGCACGGATGGCCTGCGCCTGAGCAGTGTTCTGCTTCAATGCGTCGGTAACGGTTGCCGCCGTGTTCTGGACGCCGATGTCGATGTAGGCCACATCCGGCGTCACATAGACCTCACCGGTCCCTGTCACCGTGATGGAACGGACATTGGGCGTTGTTTGGGAGCTGGTGGTAACAACCGGCGTCCCTCCGCTGCAAGCTGCAAGGGCGATAACGCCTATAAGGCTCAAAACAACTAATAGACTTCTATTTTTCATAACGATCTCCTTTTTGAGTCGGAATATTATAGGTAAATGACGAACTTGACGTCATAAAAGTTCCCGCATTCTCAACTTTTTCACAGGAAAAAATCTCCGATTCCACTTGATTTTACCCTATGACCATGGTACACTAAAAAAGTCCTCCCAACCGGTTGCCCCCCTCAACCGGTCGGGGGGATACTTTTTTACCTACATAACCGACAGAGAGAAGATTCAAAAAGAGCCTCCTGGTCAATCAGGACGGCTCTTTTTCTATCTTCAACACGTTCTAGGGAGCATAACGTACGATCAGCAAGCCCACCGGTTGATCGATGGTCACTAAAAGCGGCTGGGCGGCAGATACTGCGGACGGCGACTCAGCAATATTGCCGCTGCGCGTAAAATCAGGCGGTAGATCAACTGCCGTAATGGCAGTATTCAACTCCAGGCGTACGGGCGTGCCTCGCGGCACTACCACGACAGCCTCGCCAACCGGCAGATCGAGTGAAACATTCACATTGCCGGATGCCGGTAGAGTGATTTGCGCCATGCCAACTGCAACGCTCAAATTCAAGCGACTCACGTTGGTGCCGGTCAAGTCGAAATCAGCTTCACCGGCAGCCACCTGGGCACTCAGATCCATCGGGATGCCTGAGTTGAGGTTGATATCCCAATAAAGCTGGTCAGGCGTGGCCACAAAAGGATAAAAAGAAGCATTCTCACCCCGATCCTCCAATTGAAAGACCGCTTTTCCATCCTGCGAGGTCGATGACGGTACTGCCGGGCTTTTATCTGCAACACTGGCGCTGCCCTCCAGCAGTTGAGTGGCCGACGCACCGCCTTGAACCGATAAGCGTCCTGCAGCGATATCCAAAGTACCTTCTGCCGATAGCGCATTCTCCAGAGGCAGATTAAATTCCTGGGTGTGCAACGGATGAGAAATACCCGGCGTGGTCACGATCAGCCAAAAGATGCCGCCTGTCAATGCCAGGCCGGCAAGGATGCCCAGCACCGGTGACCAGCTCGAGCGACGCCCGATGATCAGGTCCAACCCCAGCGCCACCAACAAGACCGGCCAGAAGTGCAACACAACACCCCAGGGAGAAATAGCCAGTGTGCCAAAATTGACCAGCAGGAAAATGACGCCGACGCCGATCAGCACAACCGCGCCCACAAATCCATGCCACTGGTACAGGCTGTCCAGGCCGGCGGCCACAAATAGCAGCGGCCAAAGTCTCAGGATCCACTCCCAGGAATAATTCCGAAATCCTTGCAGGCTGCCCAAGAACAGCAGCAGGCCGACAATGATCAGGAGCAGGGGAAAGAAAATACTATGACGATGATAGTGTCTATATTCCATGAGCTATTCTCCTCTCGCAGCGCGCAACACCAGCACCAGGCCTGCCAGAATGAGCAGCCCAGGCCAGAAGAACACATCACTCACCCAATGCAGCCATGTGAATGGCAATGCATGCAGCAGCGCAAAGCCGCCCAAAACGATCAGTCCGATACCGATATATTGCGGCAATTTGGGGTTGGACTGGCGCACTACATCGTGCAATTCTTCGCCTACCTGGCGAGCGCGGTCGCTAATCTCTGACGGGTTTGAGACCATGCCGCTGCCATCCACCGGCAGCCTATCTTCACGGGGCACGATGATCCACAAAACCAGGTAGATCAATACACCCAACCCGTTGGTCAAAGCCAGCAAGACAAAGAATATACGCACTAAAACAGGGTCGATATTGAGATAAGCTCCCAACCCTGAACACACACCCCCCAACATAATATCCGAACTGCTGCGATATAAACGTTTATTCATTACTCACTTCTCCTCAATAAAATTTGCCAGATCAATTGCGACGCAATAACGGGCGGACCAATAAGAACGCGCCCACCAAGATCAAAGCTACCGGTGCGACCAACGCCGCGGTAGCACCCTGCAGGAACAGGAAAAAGACTCCCATCAAGAAAAGCGCCAGTGCCGGAATCCACGCCCACGTCATCCGCATCATGCCCACCGGCAGCAAGGTAAGCGCGACGAACGTCAGGCCAAGGCCAAAGAACATCGCACCCACCGCCAACATGCCGCCCAACGGCGTCAAGGCGATCATGAGCGCCACCGAAAGCACGGAACCACCGGGAATGACTGCCCACCAGTTACGCCGATCCAACAGGTAGACCACCAAAAAGCCAAGGCTGATGCTGGCCATGAATATGGCGCCGCCGTAAACACCGGGGAATCCGGGCACCATGGCGAGCAGCATCAGTGCAGCCAGACCCAAGAGCGCAAAGCCAGGGATGGCTGCCCACCAGTTGAGGCGGTTGGATGCCAGGACATACAGAAAAGCGGCACCAATTGCTGCAAACAAAGTAGCGAACGACAATGACCATAGATCACCTTGCAGATGGATAACGTTAAAGCCCTGCAAAAAGCTGAGCCCGCCAATTATCACCAACACGATGCCGATCAGTGCACGCCAATTAAAAGGTTTCATGTGATTTCTCCTTCATAGCTTCGATTTTTCTCAATGCACATCCACCGAACCGACGCCGGTCTCGATGATGATCTCAGCCTTGTTGGCAGCCGAGTCGTAGCCGGGGGTCTCATAGTAATTGCCATTGGAAGGGAAACGAGCCGTATCGATGTGTTTGCTGGCAATGGCACTCGAGACATGGATGCGGGCAGCGACGTTCTCAGGCACCTTGATCGTGATCGATGCGGCGCCTGCGCCGATCTTGGCTTTAGTGTAGGCAACATTTGCCGGCAGCGTGATCTGGGTCGAGCTTGCGCCGGTCTCTACTTTAAGATCGGTTACTTTCAGGTCGCTCAGGTCCAGGAAATTTTCGCTGGCGCCAGTGTGAACATCCAGGGTCATAGGCACCGTATTATTCAGATGTACATTCCATTCCAAACCTCGCGGCGCATTGTCCGGGAAACCCCACATGAAGTTGGACGCACTTCGCAAGCGCAGGAGAGCCAAGCCACCGTCACGGTCCAGGCGAGGATCCACACCACCCACAAACGAGCCGGAGAGCAACGTCGTCGGGTCAGCGCCGGAAGCCACCGTAATGCGGCCAGCTCCGTGATGCAATTCGATCTCGGCCTGGCTGGCATTTTCCAAGGGATAGGAAATTTGCTGTGTCTGCCAATCGTGCCGACCGTAGCTGCGCCATAACGAGGGACGCACCAGCAGCCAGATACCCAAGATCACCAAAAAAGCCGGCCAGATCAGGGTCCATACATCCACCTGGCCAAACCAACCCAGCGTTCCACCCAGTGCCAGCACACCGACAACCAGGAAGACCAAACCCCAAAACATGTTGTGACTACGCATTTCAACCTCCGTTGAAAAGAGCTAATTTACCGAATAATGATCGTGTCGATCGAATATCGACCGGAGCAGCAGAATGACGCCCGCAGCCACCAGTAACAACGGCCAATAGGATCCCAGATTGACAAAGGCGCCAAAGAACGAGCCAAAGATCAAGAACAAGATCAAACTGGTCGCCAAAGCGCTAAGGCCGCTCCAAAAAGCGTGCCGGCCACGCCCTGCCCATAGGCCGGCGATGATGACACCGATGCCGGCAAAACCCGGGAACAATGTCCACATATAAGCCCAACTGGCCCAGTCACCGGTCAAATTCTGCCAGTAGAGGATGCCTCCCACTCCAGCAACGATACAAGCCGGTACTGCCATATCCGGCGCTTCGACGAAGACGCCTATGATAAACAACGCCAGGCCGGAACCCATTACGATCAACGGCCAAAGCGAAGCTTCAGACAGGTAAAGTCTTGGAATGAAACGCAGACCCAAAAAAGCCAAACCAGCCAGGATCAATATAACCCCCAACGCCATATTCGTTCTCTGATGCTTATTCATATCTCCTCCAACCTCGTTTCTTTTTCACCTTATATAACGAGAAATGATGGAAAAGGTTGCAAAATATCCTTAAATCCCTCTACACGACCGCATTTCCAGAAATGGGGCAACAAGATTAACATTTGGTAAACATTTCGCAATTTGCTTGACACGACCGTCAATTGCGCTATAATCAGGGGCGTGGTAATTAAGATGATAGCTATAAACTTTAGCATAAATACAGTTTATACTTGCATGTGTACCCGGCGGGGACTGTCCTAACCCTCCGCCTGAGTGTTTTTTACAATTTTCAACGGCCAATTGGAACAGGCGGCGGAAGCAGCCCCGCAGTAGTAATGAACGATGCGGTAGCACTTTGCTGCCTTTATTTTTTCCAATTGACCGTATTGTTTTTTAAGACGTAGGAATAGTCCGTAATACTTACATAGTGGAGAAATCAAAATGAAAATCGCTAATAATGTTACCGAACTCGTTGGGAATACCCCGTTGGTCCGTTTGAATCGCATCAACAAAGGTGGCGTGGCTGAAATTGCCGCCAAATTGGAATACTACAACCCATCACACAGCGTGAAAGACCGCATCGGCGTGTCCATGATCGACGCGGCTGAAAAAGCCGGGCTCATCAAGCCCGGCACCATCATCGTCGAGCCGACCAGCGGCAACACCGGCATCGCACTGGCCTTCGTTTGCGCCGCGCGGGGCTACAAGCTGACCCTGGTCATGCCGGAGACCATGAGCAAAGAGCGGCGCATGCTGCTGCGGGCTTATGGAGCTGACCTGATCCTCACCCCCGGCAGCGAGGGAATGCCCGGAGCCATCCGCAAAGCGGAAGAACTGGTCGCCAGTGACCCTCGCTATTACATGCCCCAGCAGTTCAATAACCCGGCCAACCCTGAAATCCATCGCCTCACCACGGCGGAAGAGATCTGGCGTGATACCGATGGCAAGGTCGATTTCCTGATCTCAGGTGTTGGCACTGGCGGCACCATCACCGGTGTTGCCGAAGTGATCAAGTCGCGCAAACCATCTTTCCGCGCCATTGCCGTCGAGCCGGATGCCTCTCCGGTGCTCTCAGGCGGGCAAAAAGGGCCGCATCCCATTCAAGGGCTCGGCGCCGGCTTCGTCCCGCAAGTCCTGAACACCAAGATCTATGACGAGATCATTCGCGTCAAGAACGACGATGCTTTCCAAACGGCGCGTGAAATGGCACGCACCGAGGGGCTGCTGGTGGGCATCTCCGCCGGCGCGGCCACCTGGGCAGCCTTGCAGGTTGCCAAACGGGATGAGAACAGAGGCAAACTGATTGTGGTGATCATCCCTGATTTCGGCGAACGCTATTTGAGCACAGTGCTGTACGCCGACCT
>JBEKEX010000024.1:0-20707 GCA_050013615.1 Anaerolineaceae bacterium | reverse complement strand
CCTGCAGGAATTCTGGAATCACCCGTTGAACCGCATGCCCGTGCGGGTGATCGAATGGTGCGATGAGCTGACCCGCACCGGCAACCTGTTCGTGCTGGTCACCACGGACGCGGCCGGCATGTCGTACGTCCGGGCCATCCCCGCCGCGCAGGTGAAAGAGCTGCACGCGGCGGAGAACGACATCGAACGGGCGCTTTCCATCACCGTGGTCGCAGCGAAGAGCGGGGCGCTGCCCGGCGACGAAGTGACCTACACCGTCTACGACCCGCTCAAGGATCAGCCCAACGAAGATGGCAGCTTTGCGCCGGTGGTGCTGCATTATGCCATCAACCGACCGGCCGGGGCGCAGTGGGGTGAGAGCGACCTGGCACCCATTTTGCGCTGGCTCAGCCGCTACAACGCCTGGCTGGAGGACCGCGCCCGGCTGAACCGCTTCCGCACGGCGTTCCTGTACGTGGTCAAGGCCAAGTTCATCAGCGAAGCCGAGCGCGCCAGCCGCCAGAATGCCCTGAACGCCACCCCGCCCAGCCCCGGCAGCATTCTGGTCACGGACGAAAGCGAGACCTGGGACGTGATCAGCCCCAAGCTGGAGGCGGACGATGCCAACACGGACGGCCTGGCGTTGAAGAAGATGATCGCGGCAGGGTCGGGGGTGCCGCTGCACTTTTTGGCCGAACCGGAAAGCGCCACACGCACCACTGCCGAGGCCGCCGGCGGCCCGACCTATCGCTGGTTCGAGCAGCGCCAGGAATATTTCACCTGGATGCTCACGGACCTGCTGTGCACCGTGGCGGCACGCCGCTCGCTGGTAGACCGCCGGGTGAACCGGCAAGCCACCATCGAAGTGCACGGGGCGGATATCTCGGCGCGCGACAACGTCTCGCTGGCCATGGCTGCCAGCAACATCCTGGGCGTGCTCACCGAGCTGCGCGGGCGCGGCTTGATCGACGACAGCGAATTCCTGCGCCTGGTCTATCGCTTCTGCGGCGAGACGGTGGACGTGGAAGAGATGCTGCGGCGGGGCAAGGAGGAAGGAGCGGCGCCCAATGCAAAGCCGGCAGCCAAGCCGGCAAGTGACCCATCCAAAGTGCTTGACGTAGAGACCGGCGAACCCAAATCGGCGATTGACGCGCAATGACAAATCAGGAATGGTGCGTCCGCCTGCCCCGGCTTTGCGGGGCGACGCACCCTACCGTAAATCTGTTCAACAAAGGAGGTGCTGTTTGAAACCAATCCGTCAGACGTTCTCGGCCGAAGCCACGGTCGACGAGCAGGGCCAGTTCGACATCCTGGCTATCACGGCGGGGAGTGGCAACGGCTGGGAGTTTACAGCCGGGTGCCTGAAAGCCTCGCTGCCGCTGTGGGATAAGGCGCAGTGCTTCATCGACCACGCCTGGCAGGACCATTCCCTACGGGACTTAGCCGGCGTGTGCTACGAACCCACCTGGGACGAGGCTGCCCAGGGTGTGCGCCTCAAGTTGCGCCCGTTCGGGCCCTCCGGCGGGCTGCTGGAAGAGATCGGCCGGCAGATGGTGGTCCCCGGTGCGATCAAACCGCGCGTGGGCTTCTCCGCCGACCTGATCTTTACGGCGCAGGGCAAGTCAGTACAAAAGATCGTCAAAGTATATTCGCTCGACTTAGTGTTCAACCCGGCGCGCGGCGGCAGCTTCGTGCGCGCCATCTCCCCCACTCAGGGGACACAACCCACCCAACTCAATCTTATGGAGGCAAAAATGAACGAAGAAGTGATCGAAAGTACCACGCCGCAGGAGGTGATCCCCTCCCCGATGGAAGACGAACTGGATAAGGCACGCCAGTTGCGCCAGCAAATGTGCAACACCCTGCTGGACAGTTCGCTCACGGCTGCCCACCTGCCAAACCCCGTATCGGAACGGGTGCGCGGCCGCTTCAAGGATCGCCTGTTCGAAGCGCAGGAATTGAATACCGCCATCGATGACGCCCGCCAGATGGTCAGCGAGCTGACCGCGGCCTCGGTGGTGCGCGGGCCATCCTCGATCCATAGCATGTTCACCGCCACCGACCAGGTGAGCGCTGCTATCCATGACCTGCTGGGCGCCGAACGTCCGGCCGAGCTGAAGGCGGTCCAACCCCACCGCCTGAGCGGCATCCGCGAGATGTACACACTGATGACCGGCGACACCGACTTCGCCGGCGGCTACGACCCGCGCCGCGCCCAGTTCGCTGCTACCGCCGACCTGCCCGGCATACTCAAGAACGCCCTCAACAAGAGTGGTGGACGTGGAACACTTCAACTCGCTGCAGCCCATCACTGGCGTGCTGGTAGGCGAGGTCAGTGTGCTGCCGACGGTCAATGAAGGCGCAGCATACACCGAGCTGCCGCTCAGCGATTCGGCCGAGACGTCCAACTGGACCAAGTACGGTGGTTACATCGGGCTGACGCTGGAAATGTTCGAGCGCGACGAGACGCACAAGCTGGTGCAATACCCGCGCAAGCTGGCCTCGGCCGCCCTGCGGCGCGTTTCCAGCCTGGTGGCCAGCGTGTTCACCGCCTCTTCCGGCACTGGCCCGGCCATGACCGACAGTTACCACGTGTTCGACGCCAGCCACCACGCCAACCTGGGTACGGCAGCGCTGGACGGCACCGCCTGGGAGGCGGCTTGCAAAGCCATCTACGGGCAGGACATGAAGATCGCCAGCGGCGGCATGGCTCCCAAGATGGCATTGGACGCCAAGTATTGCCTGGTGCCGCGCGAGCTGCGCTTGGCGGCCATGCAAATCCTCTACCCGTCTTTTGCCCACGAGAGCAATATCTTCAGCGAGAACATGCAGCGCGGCGAGATGGGTGACGTGATCACGGTGCCCGAATTCACGGACGCCAACGACTGGGCGGCGGCGGCCGATCCACGGCTGGCCCCGGGCATCATCATCGCCGAGCGCTTCGGCCTGATGCCGGAGATCTTCATCGCCGACAACCCCCTGAACGGGGCATTGTTCACCAACGACGAGCTGCGCATGAAAGTGCGCCACTGGCTCTCGGTGTTCGTGGCGGATTACCGCCCGTTGTATAAAGCCAACGTAGCGTAAAAAAAGGAGGAGCTATGACGTTTCTGGAACAACTTTCCATGGTGCTGCGCTCACGCAAGTTCTGGGCGCTGTTGATGGCGCTGGTGGTGGTGGCCAGCGGCTACTTCGGCGGGCGGGTGGATGCCTGGCAGGCCCTGCAGGCGATCATTGCTGCCCTGGCCGTCTATTCGACCGGCGTGGCGTTGGAAGACGCCGGTGCCAAGCGGGCACAGTCCTAGGCCCGATATGTGATGCAGTTAGGGCACAGCGCCGCTGTGCCCTAACATATGCTAGGAGGTTTTCGATGCAAACCAAAACCATTGATGATGAAGGAGTTGCAAAAGCGCTGGCAGGCGACGCCTTGCTGGCGTTCCGCAGGCTGGCGGACGGCGGTATGGTGGTGATTGCCGCCAACGGCATGAAGCTGCGTTTCAGCGCGGAGAAAGTACGCGAGGCGGAAGCGAAGTTGCGTCCGGATGGCGATGGGCAAGCAACCCATAAGGTGCACCGAGGAAAGCAGCCATGAGCAACTATGCGGCTTACAAAGCCCGTGTACTGAGTCTGCTGTGCGACCCGGAAGGGACGCGCTACGACGAGGCCACCCTGCAGGAGGCGCTGCGGCTGGCGCTGGAGGTCTACAGCCGGGCCTGCCCGCGCCTGGTGGAGAGCGTGCTGGCGCTGGCGGATAGCGGCCGCGAGCAGCGGGTAGTCCTGCCCGAAGGGATGCTGTTCGTGGTTGACGTGTGTTACCCGTATATAGCTAACTCGGCGCAACCCCGGCGACGCGTGCCGTGCACGTTCACCTTCGATGCCGCGGCGCTGGTGGTGACATTTATCGGCGGGACGGAACCGCAGGCCGGCGAGCAGATGAAGGTGACCTCTGCCATGGGTCATACCCTGCAGGATTTGGACGGGGAGGCGACCACCAGTGTCCCGGAAGGGCACGCCACCCTGCTGGTGCTGGGGGCAGCCACCGCCGCGCTCGACATCCGCGGCCAGGCGCTGGCCGAGGCCTATGGGGCGCGCAGCGACACGGTGACGCTCTTGCAGCAGATGGCCGATCGCTACCGTCTGCGCTTCGACGAGGGCATCAAGGCGCTGGCGCCTTACCGGCCGTCCACCACGTTCCCCCGGCGCGGCTTCAGGCTGGACGCCTGGAGCAGGAAT
Organism: Anaerolineaceae bacterium; assembly: GCA_050013615.1. Lineage (GTDB taxonomy): Bacteria > Chloroflexota > Anaerolineae > Anaerolineales > Anaerolineaceae > JBEKEX01. The sequence continues at coordinate 16,495 of JBEKEX010000024.1, read as the reverse complement.
TGAAACGGAGGCAGCCATGAGCTATCGATTGGGCTGCAACTGCCACATCATTCTCAGCCATGCCGGGATCGACGGCGGCGCCGAGTTTGGTTTCCTGGTCGACCGGGAGCAAAAACTCTTCCCGGAGGGCGTGCGCATCAACCGCCAGGTGGTCAGCGACGGCACCACCACCGTGTGGGTGCACATCGATATCATATTGGCGGACGACCTGGTCAATCCGGACGGCTCGCCCCACGCCGACGACCGGGCACAGATGTATGCCAAGCTGCTGCAGTTCCTGGACAAGCGTTCCGGCATCACCGTGGAAACGCCGGCCGGGGCGCTGACCAACCTGGGCGCCCTGGCCTATTGCGCCGACGAGCGCCACACGCCTGCGGCCTCACTGGTGCGCGTGATCCTCAACAATGCCGGCGTCTATTGGCCGCCGGTGGACGCCGACCTGCTCGGCCAGTCCTTATGGGACGGAGCGCTCACCTGGAATACTTCTTATTGGAGGTGACCTGTGTCTTATCCCCTTTCTTCAGACGTTTCCCCCAGCCAGCCCACCGCGGCGGCCCAGTATAACGCCCTGCGAGCCGATGCTTTACGCCTGGGCCAGGCCGAAGCGGACGGGGTCAAGCTGGGACAGTTCCTCAGCCGCTTCGCACGCGGCGTGAAGCTCGTCTACCTGGCGACCAACCGCCTGCGCATCCCCTGCGTGACCACCGACCCGCCCACGCTGATGATCAACGGCTGCATGTGCCAGGCGGCGGCCAATGTGGACCTGCCGGCCGGGTTGTTCAGCGGCGGGGCGGCCACCTGGTACGTCTTTGCCCAGCGCACGGCCGGCAGCACCACCTTCACCCTGGTGGTCAACACCGCCGCCAGTGAGGGCGCCGACCAGCGCATCATTGGCGAGGCGGATTGGGACGGAACCAACATCAGCGCCGTGCGCGATTATTTCACCACCGCCCTGGGCGCGCCGGATTACAACAGCGGCTGGTTCGCAGCTACTACCAGCACCGTATACACCAAGGCCCACGGTCTCAGCCAGTACCCGCGGCTGGTCATTGTTGAGCACTCGACCTCAGCTACCGGAGCCAGTGAGTTAATTCCAATCCTCGTTAATTCGGATGGATCCATTATCAAGGGTGCATGGGGTTACGATGCAACCAATATTTATTTCAATTCTCAAGGCAGTGGGACATCCGGTGTCCTTTCCAACTGGCGTCGGCAGTCTGGCAGTGGCTACGTCCGCATCATGGCCTGGAAATAAGGAGGTGACATGATCTATCTCATCCGAAATGCCGATGGCACGCTCAAGACCTTCATGGAGCAGGGCAGCGATTGCGTTCTAGCTCCGGGCGAAACCCTGGAGTTGCAGCCGGGGAATTTTGCGGACTACGCGGCGCGCCTGCGCCTGTCGGTAGACGGAATTTCAGGCGAAATGGTGCAGCGGCAGCAAGGCAGCGGCGACGTGACGGTGCAGGTGGCGTGCCCTGGCCAGGCAGCGATCGACCTCGAGGTGAACGGCCTGACTGAGAGCGTAGCATTGACCAATGGCACCGGTCAGTTGGTGCTCAGCGCCGACGCGCCCGGCACGTTCGAGGTGCGCCCCGCCGACCGGGCGCTCTATTGCGCCGCAGGCGAGGCGGTGCTGACGGTGGAGGTGATTGCGGCAATGGAGCCGGTGACAGTATTGGGAGTGGTTAAAAATGCAGAAGGAAAATTAGCTCTGCGAAGGGAGGCAGTGGAAGGTTGACCCTGCCAAGGGGTAGTATCAGTCCAGTTTAAAATAGTTCAACCCCCCACCGCAAATAACGTGGGGGGTGCTGCTGGTTCTAAAAGAGTTCTTTGCGCCCTGTTTTTTCTTGCTTAGGTTGAAATGGTGTAGCTGCTTAAGGAACTGGTGTATATTGATAAATTGGCCATCCAAGTTGGGAAGAAGTGACAAATTTATAGTTGTCACAGAAGAATTGAAATAAGGGTGATAGCTGGGCAGGCACGGGAGTTTCGTGGTTGTTAAGCATCCAGTTTTTTGGATAGGAGCACGTACCTTGGTTATTATAGTTAATGAAGGGGGCTGAAGAATCTCCTGTATCGATGACGAATTTGGGCGGGGAGGATTTAAGATTGTTTAGAAAATCCTTGATCATATCGTCTGTGACATATTGGGAATAATACAAAGGAAATTGATAGATAAATTTTTCGGGCGAGGTACGGTTTGCCAGGATCAAGTAATCCACTTCATCTCCCCAGACAAGCACAGTATCGTGTTCTGTGGTATTTTTGTCAATATAAACGGCTAATGAGGAGCGATCAATGGGTTTAGTGGCTAGGATGTTTACTACCTGGCTAATTCCATTATAGTAAATTGGGATGCACAGGAGAAATGCTAGCGGCCAGAAGAACCAGCGTTGCTCTGACCCTTGCATCAAGTTTTTCATATAACCCAAGAATTCAGCAAATATTATAGTGGAAACAGGCAGGATGGCGTCGAAATAATGTCCATAACTTTTACCGGGAACCGATATAAGCAAAATTTCAATTACCCAATCCAACAGAAGGATAATCCATAATTCATCCAGAGGTCGGCTTTCAATAGCTTCACCATGAATAACGTTTTGTGGGAACCATTTATTAAGGAGCCCTCGCACCCAAAGAACTCCGACTAGAAGGCATACTATCGCAAAGATGGATATCAGTATTTTATTGAGCGTAAACAATGTCTCGATATTAGCAGACCTTCCGAACGCGAACAGTAGCAAGAAAATTCCACAGACCCCTACAAGCAGAAATGCCAGACCAAACTTTTTCTTCGTGAAGTATGAAGCAAAGTGTTTCCCCAATAAATGGAATAGTCTTGGCCAGAGCAATAGCCACAAAAAGAAACCTACCGGCAGAATGATTGCACCAGTTGTGCTGACTCGTTGTAGCGTTGATAAAATGTTGGCAAAAAATGTTGAATGAATATTTTGTGAATAGATGAAGTTGAAGATAAACGAATCACTCCAGTATTGCTCCAAAGCATGATTGGCGGCAAAGTAAACGATGAAGATGATCTCTGGCGTGATGGCTCCCAGTAACATCCAAAGCAGACTTTTGACATAACGCAAGTCTTTTGTAAATATCATTTTTAGACAATAAAACGCGGCAAAGGCCAGCCAAACGCCGATCAGATTTTGTTTAAGTTGAAAAGCGATTCCTCCGGTTAGCCCCCATAAGAAAAAGACCCACCATTTTGCACCCTTTCCTTGTTTTTGGATGACCAACCAGAGCATAAAAGCCAGGAAGCCATACGGCAAATAATATTCTTCGGTCAGATTGCCGGGTGCCCAGAATGCGAAAAGCAAGCCGGCGAGCGTTGTGAGCGCCGCAATGTAATCGCCAAGTAGGGAGCGTAGAAAATAAAAAGCCAGCGTGAATGCGCTGAAAAGTGATAGCGCTTCAATGATGAAGACACCCCAGCGGCTTCCACTGCTTAACCATAGAGCTAGGGCATTAATGTAGAAAACGAAAGGAGGTTTCTGGTCCCAAACATCCCGGTAAGGAATCTGTCCTTGTAAAATCTGCTTGCCGATGTAAAGAAATACACCGCTGTCTTTTCCGGCTAAAGAATAATAAGAGGGATTTGCAGGTATTAGAACTGCCAGCGTAACCAGACAAAGGATCAGTAGAAAAATAACTTGAAAGAGGATTGTTTTCCTTTTTAGAGGATGGATCTGGTTGTTATCTGATATCATAATTTTATAGGTTTCAACCTCGGTATTGTCATAGGAGAGGAGGCTTTGGCTTCATCAAAAGCCTTCTAAGAGAGAAATATTCTCATAAGACCAAAGGGGTGTTTCCTAATAATTTGTTCATGGCTATCTATTTCACCCCTTATATAAAAGGATTTTGTTATTTGGTCGGCTCAAATTATACTTTTATTAAATGGTTTTGCAAAGCAAATAATTCCGAACATCAAGTAGTGAAAGTTCGGGCAGTCAATGCACCCCACCGCCCCCGCAAGGCGGGGCAGGCCGGGTGCTCTATTGCGCCGCAGGAGAGGCAATGCTGACGGTGGTGATTGTAGGTGAAAAAGAAACAGATGCGCATTGAATTTATTGCAAAGCGCACCTGTTTTTCATAATACGATATTTTTATTCTTTAGATAGCTTCGAAATTAGATCTAAATATCTATTGTTATAATCTTCCCAATCATTAATCAAAATATTTAGTCCAAATGCATTCAAGATTCTTAAACAAATATCCTTTGGGATTCGATCTTCAAACGCTGTAGGATAAGAAATTTGAAATTCAATATTTCCACTGTCCTCAGTCAATCTATTAATCTGAGCAAGACGGATATAGGTATCTTTTATATTAAATATATTTACACAAAAAGTAACAGGGCCGAAATATGAAATTGATTTAGCAAAGTGGGCATAAATTGCTGCAATCGCGAAAATACTAGAACCTATACGGTCTATATCTGGAAAGTTTTCGTAGATATAAAAACTATAGGAAAATTCAATCATTCCATTTCGATGCAGTTGGATAAATTTTATTGTTTTTTTGCCATCTGATGCATTTTCTTCGTTATAATTTTCTATTCCATTTAATGTATATCTTTGATAGGTACTATATTCGATCACTGGTCGGTTTAATGAATATTTATGAGGTTGAAGAATAAAATCTTTGTTTTGTTCCAAGTCAATGCTTAACGTATCGATTCCTTCATAAGTCGGTAATGCCAAAATAGAAAACATAGGCATATTCAATATTTTGCAAGGATTATGTTCTAACGTCCTGTTTATAAGTTTTTCGATTCTCTCGTCTGCATTAATATGAGAGATAACCTGATTTCTTACATCTCCCATTGACCAAGAATAGGTGGCACGCGCGACTCTGACAGGAAAGGGACCTTTGGTAGAGTTTCTCACAAAGTGGGGTTTTACAGGGCTGTTCGGAATTTGTAAAATGATTACTTGCTTATTATTAATTTGAATTACTCGTGAATCGTAGCCTGGTATTTGCGGATCAATTAAGTCTTTTACTTTTTCTTTCAGTGATCGTTCAAGATTATGTGCATCAGACACCCCCATTATCTCAAATGGATAGCCCTCGCCATCCAAATTCTCTGAAGGTTTTTCAGATATTCCAAGGATGATATAACCTCCTTGTGCATTCGCCATTGCGCATATGTCGGTAGTAATACCTTCTTTTGATTCTTTTAGTTTGTATTCAAGATATTGACCCTCGCGCTCGTTCCGATCTAGCAAAATTTGTATATCAGTAGGTTCGATTTGTTTTAAGGGCATATCAAATATACCGTACATAATCCTCCTATCACTAATCGAAGAATATTTATTCACTATTAACTACTATTAATTTGCATAATGCCATATATGGTGTTTTACTGTGTTATATTTTTACTTGTCATTTTTTTGCTTCTGCGTTTTTTTGATGCATCCACATATTCTGTCATTAAATCAATCAAGGATAATATTGCTTGTGTTTTTTGCTCATTATCATTAATAATTTTGTGATGACGAGGGTTTCTAAAAAGCGAATATGCTCCTGACATTAAATGAAAAAGATATTCAGAGCGATCTTTTCCATCAACTCGATAGATAAGTGTGCTATCCTGACCACAATATGCAGAGTATATTAATTTATTTCCAAATAAGTTTGTTTTGGGTGAAACCTTTTTGCGTAAATGATCTTCAAAATGTGTAAAGGCATTTTCAATAGCTGCTTGAGGGTTGTCAATTAGAATTTCCCTTGTTATGGCTTTAGATAATCTAGAGTTTTCTTTAAGCAGATCATCACGTATTAGGGAAATTACTGATGCTGGCAAAATGAGGATAAGATAAGCTGCAATAAAGATTCTCAAAAATAGATCAACCGGTAGATAAGTAACAACATAATAGCTAAAGAAAACAGAAAATAAAATATTTGGGAATATCAACCACTTTCTCACATTTGGATATTTACGTATTTGCTTTATAAACCAATCCATTAATTTTTTCCAGGCAAGAAGCCCAAAATCTGTGACAAGAAATGTAAAACTTACAATCAGTACACCTGTTAATCCCAAAATTATCCAAGCAAATCTTTCATTTGCTGAGTTACTAGAAAGTCCCCTATAGAACCCAACTCCTAGTGCATAAATGGCTAGCAAACCAAAACCGATTCGATGAAAATTGGTGCCTATAGGTGAAAGCTTATTTTTCCAATCCATATGATTTGTGTAGTTCCTTTCATTGCCAAGCAAATCACCCCGATTTAATCAAATTATAGACTTGTTTGGTAATATTGCGTTTTCATAGAAATAAGGTACGCTCCTGACCCCCCTTGACTTTCAAGATTGCATCAACCACTAAGAAAATTTTTTCTCTAATCCCTTAAGAAGTTTTGCTCCTTCTGCTAATGCTAAATCAGCAGATTCATTATCAACAGCTCCTGAATGAACAATAGAATTTAGAAGCATTGTTATGTCTTTAATAATTGAGCTTTCTGCTGAAGATAGAAGTTTCTCTTTATACAAGAATTTTAAGAGCTCTTCAATTCCGGCATAATATTTTTTAAAACCATTTTCTTGAGCTTTTTTGTATAAACACCTTTCAATTTCAATCCGAAGCCCTGCAAGAGCTAAAATAGGATCATTATTTGATATTCTTTGAAAAGAATAATCGGTTCGAGATAGATTTTGAGTATTATTGGATATTAAACCAATATTTTCTGCCTTAGTAAGGGCTTTTTGTAAATCTTGAAATTCAAATTTTAATCCTCCAGGGATTTCTATAGATTTGAAAAGGGGGGTAAGCCAAGGTATTACCGCTATTACAAACAATAAAACTGTAATACTATCAATAGTTAGTTTTGGCCAAATAAGGTGTGCAACTGCAACTAATATTGCTCCAACCGTAATTGCTAATTGAACGTTTTTTGATTTCATAATGCTTCTACTATTATATCTTCCGCTTTTAGTATAAAGCAGTACCTAGCTAACACGCCCTTATATCCCCAAATCGAGCTGATCTGTATCATTCTTCTTTTCTTTCTCGGCCTGCTTGAAGGCCGAAGCATTGGTCGGCGTGGGTGGGAGTTGCACTTCGAGATTGTCGCCGTAATAGAGAATGTTTTCGTTTGGCATGCAATCACCTCTCTAGAATTTCCCGCACGATTTATTATCGCGCACCTTCTATAAGTATATTCAGCGCTTATATTTTGGGTCGATAAGAAATTGGTCAGACTAACCCCCTGGCCTCAAAAGCCCAACCGCTCGCTCCCTCATCCTTCCAGCGACAAACTCCGCAAACCCAGCCCTGGTTCCGCCTGAGTGTACCCCAACTGAGTGGGCTACCCACGGCTGAGTGGGCTACCCACGGCTAAGTGGGCTACCCACGGCTGAGTGGGCTACCCACGGCTAAGTGGGCTGATCACTTTCCTGAAGAATTCCGGGTAACGATCAAGCCGGTCAGGTAGGTGGCAGCGAAGATCAGCGCAAAGGGGATCCAGGTGCCCAGCAGGCTGGCAAACATCGCCATGCTCCGGTTGATCAGGAGAGCGAAGACGAAGAAATCACCCGTGATGATGAAACCCATGAAAATCAAGGCGGTTTGCAGCGGACGGGTGTAATTAAACCGGGTGAAATAGATCCATGACAAAACGGCGAAATAGATCGGGGCAGCGAACATATGGATGATCAGGGTGTTCTGCATCGAAGTGACCGACTTGCCGACGTAGATGGTCGCCGCGCACAGCACCCAGCCGATAAAAGCGTGAAGGAGCAGGATCAATAGCTTTTTGATGGTCATGGCATTCTCCTTGGGTTTTGCGGGTCCTGTGTTTCATCTCAAACTGGAAAGATTTCCGCCGAAACGATTTGTACATCAATGTATACGTTTTTGCCAAACTAGAGTTGCAAGTTTATTCCATACAGAGTAGTCATCCAGTAGGCCACCCACCAACCCAAATTCTGTCCAAACGCTCGCTCACTCATCCCTCATGCGACAAACTCCGCAAACACAGTAAGGTGCGTCGCCGACGCACCTACATTCTGATTATTGAAGCAAATGAAAAGGAAAGCGATTATCGAATTCGTTTTGGAATAACGATCTATCGATCCAGCGGTTCCATGTGGATCAAGACGTTCTCCAGGTTGGGGATCTTCTCTCTTAAGACAGCTTCCATCCGCTCAGACAGCTCATGAGCATTATTGATCGGTGTTTCACCGCGCAGCGAGCAGTGAAATGAAAGATTCAGCCGATCTTTTTCCTTCAGCAAGGTGATCTCGTGGATATCACAATGAACCCCCATGACTTGTGGCAATTCGAGGACGAGACGTTCTATTTTTTCATCACGGTAGATTACAGCTTCGTCGGAGCTGCTGATCTGCCTTTGGATTGGCTCCAGGTGGGTCAATATTTGGTCGATGCCGGGGATGGTTTCGGAGATGGCTTTCTCCAAAGCACTTGCACGGGTATGGGCTTCCTCGAGCTGCAATTCATCGCCGACATCCAGATGAAGGGTCAGGATCTGCTGACCATCCACTTCGGAAATATGGATGTGATGCACGCCCAATCCAAACCGTTCGCCAAGTGTGCGCAGGGTTTCTGCCAGCTGCTCGTCATCGGTCTGAACCGGATCGACATGCACCAATACGCTTGCGCCGGGCAGGATGCCCTGCACGGCTTTTTCTGCCTGGTCGGTAATCTGATGAGCCCGTTCCGAACTCATGCTGCGATCGATGGCCAGGGTCAGATCGACAAAGTATTGTGCTCCGCTCCGGCGGACGCGCACCTGGCGGACCTCTTCGACCCCCGGCAGCGTGACTGCACGCGTGATTTCATCCTGGAGGTTCTCGGGCACTTCATCCAGAAGTTCGCCGACTGCCCGGCGGCCAAGTCGCAGAACAGAGCTGGCTACAATGACAGCGACGGCCATCCCGGCGACGGAATCAGCTTTCGCCAGCCAGGGAAGATTGAACTTTCCGGCAGCGATGACTAACGCCAGGCTCAGTATCACCACCAAAGAGGACCAAACATCATTTAAAAAATCCAGTGCCTCTGCTTCCAGGGCCTGGCTGTCATATTTTTTCGCCACACGCTTGAGTTGTCGCGCCAGGGTAATGTTGACGGTAATCGCGATCACCATGACGAGGAAGGACCAGATAGATGATTTGATTGGTGCCGAGTTGGAGAGGAGCCGTTGGATTGCCTCGTAGAAAATGCTGGCGCATGCCACCAGAAGCAGCGCTGCTTCAGCCAAGGCCGAGAGATTTTCGAATTTACCATGCCCATAAGTATGAGAGCTGTCTGCCGGGCGGCTGGAAATCCTTACAGCTAAGAAAGTCACTCCTGCAGCAACCAGATCCATCAAGGAATGGGCAGCTTCTGCCATCAACCCCAGGCTGCCGGTTAGAATTGCCGCGGTAGCCTTCACCAGAAGCAGGAAGATGATGGCCAGCAGGGATGAGAGTGCAGCCCAATGTTTTTCGCGGCTGGGAACCGTTTCATTGATATCCATAGGATTTCCTGTTTTTTCAGGCAACAAAGCATTTCTCGCAACAATACATTTCCTTCACCCTGTGTATTTTATCAGATTCAATACGGTTTCATGCTCTCCAGGTATTCTAAGAGGATTGAAGCCGCGAGACTTTCTTATGTTCTTCCAACAGCATAGCCAGGAAATATACTGGTCTGCCATACCCGCCGGCCTAAAAAATCCTGAAAGCTCTCTTGTTCTACCCTCCGCGCTCGCGCTATTTGCGGAGGCTTGAGTGTACTCCCTCATAAGCCCCATTAAATCAACAAAGCTCCGCGAACGGAGCTTTGTGGCTGGTAAACAATTTGGTTTTAGATGGATTCAGTGATGCCACTGAAGATCTTGCCGATGGCAGGCCCTAGTAGGGCGAGAATGACGATGACCACCACAGCTACCAATACGAGGATCAACGCATACTCTACCAAGCCTTGTCCTTTTTCTTTCGGTGCGAATAACATGATGATATCTCCTTTCCGAAATCTAATTAATCTCAATCAACTTCACTATCATTGTAGCAATACCTGGTTGAATCCGCACTTACAACCACTTAACACTTTTTAATATCCCCATTCCAAAAAAGCGTTTCGTTCCCACGGTGAAAGAGACCGGTTTGCAGTACCCACCAGCCCAGAACACACTCAATCCTATCCCCTGCCAATTCCCAGATCATTTATCGATTTGCTATGGATTATAATCATCTGAGAAAGAGAGCAAATCCAATGACTGAAAATCCAATTTCACAATTTCAAGGCAAGAAATATATCGCCATCGAAACCTATCGCAAATCGGGAGAGCCTGTCAAGACGCCGGTTTGGTTCGTGGAAGACAATGGGGCTTTGTTTGTGAATACAGGGGCATCCAGCGGCAAGGTGAAGCGCCTGCGTCGGAACTCACAATCCAAGGTCGTACCCTGCTCGATGGGGGGTAATCCACAAGGAACCTGGGTGGCCGCGGTGGCGGAGTTTGTCACTGACGAGCAACAATCCGCCAAGATCGATGCCTTGCTCAAAAAGAAATACGGCTTCCAAAAAGCCTTGCTCGATCTCTTTGGCAGCCGGGATAAATCCGCATCCGTAACCTTGAAGCTTCAGCTGGCAGGGTAGCCTCGGAACGATCTGAAAAAGCCAATAGAGTTCAACCCATGAGCAGCGTGGCCACGCCGATGAGCAAGGCGATTGCCAGGCAGATCGGCAGGGTGTAGCGCAGCACTTCGCCTTCGTGGCCTTTGACGCTGCTGGTGCTGGTGCCCACGGCCAGCTTAGCCGGGGCGATCATGCTTCCCAGCGAAGCGCCGGTGGTCTGGGCTGCCAGGATCACGACGGGGCTGGCGCCGACCAGAACGGCAACTTCCTTTTGCAGTATGCCAAAGAGAACATTCGAATTGAGGTTGCTGCCGGTGGCAACAGAACCCACGACCCCGATGAGTGGGGCGAAGAGCGGGTAGATGCTGCCGACCACGGCGCCCAGTCCGTTGGCCAGTGCCAGGGTCATGCCGGTATGTTCCATGGCAATGGCCAGCCCGATCATGAACAACGTCCCCAGACTGGCAGGCAGGCCCGAATGGATTGTGGACACCAGGGAACTTTTCAGGTCGAGATGGGGAATGTTCGGGATGAAGCGATAGATCAAAAGGGTGACAGCGACAGTGATCAGGATCAACGTGCCGGGATGGGTGAATATATGGAAGAGATAGCCGCTCTCGGCTGGCGTGACGATGCCCCTGGCGCTGGTCACGATCGGGAATTGCAAAGTCCAGGTGACCGTTGAAAGCGCCTGGTTGAGCGAGGGCAGCAGGGAAACCACCAGCATGATGGCGACGAGGATCCCGTAGGCGATCAACCCGGCCCACAAGGCAGGGTTGCGCGGTTGCCCGGTATGTGGGCTGCGAGGGTTGGAACTCAACCGCCGATCGGGAGCCAACCCCCAACCGGGAGTCAACCCCCATCTGGGGGTTAACCAGGCACCGACCGCAAACCCTACTACAGCTGCCAGCAAGGCGCTGATGGAGATCAATCCCCAAACACCGAGCAGATAATGGGTCGCGGCGGCAACGATGCCGACGATCAACACCCGCCACCACTGTCGCTTCTCTCCCAACAAGAAAGCCACCGCCAAGCCGGTAAGGATGAGGGACAGGCCCAACAAGATGGCCGAGTCGGGGTAAAGCGCCTCGGTGGAATAATGGGTGATCCCGGCGAGGGTGCGCAAAGATAGCGCCATCCCGCCCGTGCTGCTGGCCCAGGTGTGGCCGACGGACGCGGTCGCCACGGCCAACACCGGGGAAACGCCCAGCGCCATCAGCAGTGGAGCGATCATGGCAATGGGCAGGCCGAACCCGGCCACGCTCTCGATGATGGCCGAGAGCATCCAGGCTTGCAGGATGAGCAGCCAGCCTTTTTCGTGCACCATCCCTTCCAGGGCTTGCGCAATGGCGCGGATACCGCCGATCTGATCGACGATGTTGTAGAGAAATATGGCCGGCCAGAGCACGAGCAATACGTTGAATGTAAGCAGCAGTCCTTTGGCTTGCGAGACCCAAAATACCTGCCAGTTGAGCCCAAAGGCCAGCAGCGCCACCAGCATTTCGCAGCACCAGCCGGCCAGCCCGGCCAGCGAACTGCTCCAGCGAAAGACGAGCATCAAGAATAATACTAGCAATATGGGGACGAGTGCGAGCAGTGCAGACATAATCTTTGTACTATATCAGAATTGAACGCGCCTGACAATAATTGATCAATTAATGACACGAATTCTAAAATATTCCTGTATTGGTATTAAAAATTACCTGAGTATAATGATAAATATAATGATAATTTGATTCAAACTAATTCTCGTATAGTGTCGAATCTTTTCCAAGGACAATTTCCAATGAACATTGAATTTGATGAAAAAGGCAAGTTCTTTACCGATATTGTCTCCAAGACACCCGTTCCGGTTTTGATCCAGACCATGACCCACCGGATCCATGGAAATGTATATATAGCACGCGGTCAACGGTTGAAAGATGAATTAAACCTTGATGAAGCATTCCTGGCAATAACCGATGCAGCCGTGTTTACTTCTGCCGGCGAGTCTCTGTACCGATGCAAATTTATGGTGATCCATCGTTTTCAGATCATTTGGATGATTCCAGACGAAGAATTATTGGAAGATTCAAGGGCAGGTGAAAAATGACAACCAACGGCACTTCGATGCCCAAGAATTGGGCATCGGACATGGAACGATTGACAAAATATCTCATTTCCTCCGTGGAGAGTGAGCTGCAAGAGTTAAATCTTCCACCGGAAAAACAGAAGGAGGTAATTACTCAAGTTATTAAGGATATATATGATCGTAACAAATTAAAACTACCCGATTCGATCCGGGAACAATTATTTCAGCGAGTTCATAATGAAGTCCTGGGTTATGGTCCTATTCAACCCCTGCTGGATGACCAGGAGATTAGCGAGATAATGATTAATGGTTCAAAGAAAATCTATATCGAAAAAGCAGGCCGCCTGACCCGGACCAATATCGTATTCGATGATGATGATCATTTGATGAAAATTATTAATCACATCATTTCCCCACTGGGCCGCAGTGTGGATGCTGATTCCCCGGCCGTGGATGCGCGCTTGCCGGATGGTTCGCGAGTTAATATTGTGATTCCTCCATGTGCCATGGATGGTCCAATGGTAACCATCCGGAAATTTCGAAAAGAAAAATTGTCCATAGAACAATTGATCGAATATGGTTCGATCACCCCGGGAATGGTCGAATTCCTGCGGGCGTGTGTAATCGGCCGCCTCAATACCATCATCTCGGGGGGAACGGGATCTGGCAAGACCACACTTTTAAATATATTATCCGGGTATATTCCTGAAGATGAACGCATCGTAACGATCGAGGACACGGCGGAATTGCAGCTTCGGCAAGATCATGTCGTTCGATTGGAAAGCCAAAAAGCCAATGCTCGCGATCATGGAGAGGTGACTATTCGTTATCTTGTACGAAATGCACTGCGTATGCGCCCGGATCGTATCATCATTGGTGAATGTCGAAGCGAGGAGGCGCTCGATATGCTGCAAGCGATGAACACCGGTCACGATGGTTCACTGACCACGATCCATGCCAATTCACCGCGGGATGCATTATCCCGACTTGAGACATTGATTATGATGGCAGGCATGGATTTGCCAATCAAGGTTGTGCGCCAACAGATTTCTTCGGCGATCGATTTAATCGTTCAAGTGTCTCGAGTAAAAGACGGCTCGCGCAAACTCGTCGCCATCACTGAAGTGGCCGGTATGGAAGGTGATATGGTCGTGATGAGTGATATTTTCAAATTCACACAGACTGGCGTTGAAGCCGACGGAAAGATCGTTGGGGAAATGAAACCCACCGGGATTCGGCCCCTCTTTGGCCCAAGGTTGGAAGCTGCCGGGTTCAAACTTGGACCCGAGCTGTTCGGTGCAACCATGGCTGATATGCTTTTGGCAAATCGCCAGAAACGGTGATTGATTCATGGCAAAGAGCTCCTGGGGCGTGTGCAGTTGTTCGCTCCGGCTCAATTGGAATAAGCTATAAAGACCAAGTACGCCAACAAGTTCCGCCTGACTCAAAAACCCTGAGCATTCCTTTGTTTAGTTTTCTCTTTATCCCTTCATTTCCGCCTTTTTATCTTTTGCTGGCTGTCTCGCAGCATTTTCTTTGCTTCAGAAATGAAACAAACGCCAAAAAATATGCTAGAATGTTTGTTTAAGGAATATGATTTACTCTTGCCCTAGTTATTGAAGCCATCACAGTAGATCGTGGGGAGGTTTTTCCTTGGGAGATGAACAGCGTCTCCGGAGGCGAGGACGATGCAGAAGGCAAAACATGACGTGGGAGAAAAGCCTGATAAAGCGCCAGATGTATCCGAGCTGCGCTACCGGCGGCTCTTTGAGACAGCCCAGGATGGGATCCTTATCCTGAATGCCGAAACGGGGGAAATCACCGACGTCAACCCATTCCTGGTGAAATTGCTGGGCTACCCGCTCAAAGAGTTCTTGGGCAAAAAACTTTGGGAAACCGGTTCCTTTAAAGTAAGTAAAAACAGCCAGGCAACCATCTATGAGTTGCAAAAGAAGCAGTTTACCCGCTTCGAGGATTTGCCGATCGAGACAAAAGATGGGCGTTTCGTGCATGTGGAATTTATCAGCAACGCCTATAAAGTAGGCAAGGCAAAGATCATTCAATGCAACATCCGTGATATCACCGAGCAGAAGCAATTGCAGGCTCTTCAAGAAGCCGGCTACCAGATCGCCATCGCAGCCGAAACCACCAGTTCCTTGAATGACCTCTACCCGCAGATCCATCAAATCATCTCGTCGGTGATGCCTGCCGAAAATTTCTACATCACGCTTTATGATGAGGCCCATAATCTTCTGCGATTCCCTTATTTCCATGATGAGGCGGATGTGCCCTTTTTGGGTGAGATCGAGCCCGGGAAAGGGTTGACTGCTTATGTTTTGCGGACGGGTAAATCCTTACTCTGCACCCAGGCGGTCCACGATGAATTGGAGCGGCAGGGGGCGGTGATCCTGCTCGGTGTGCCTTCGGCCATCTGGCTGGGTGTGCCTCTGATCATCCAAGGGAAAACTATCGGCGCCATGGTCGTCCAGCATTATTCCGACCCCGAGGCCTATGGCGAACGCGAACAGCACATGTTGGAATTCGTCTCGCTGCAAGTGGCGCTGGCGATCAGCCGCAAACAAACCGAAGATGCCTTGCGCGAGAGTGAGCAACGCCTCCAGAACGCCGAACACGTGGCAAACCTAGGCAGTTGGGAGATGGATATTGCCAATGGTCGAAGCATGTGGTCAGCCGAGTTCTTCCGCATCTACGGTTTTGGGCCGAATGCCTTCGAGCCAACAGCCGAGATCGAGCTGGCTCTGACCCATCAGGATGACCGCGAGAAATCTTCGCAAGCGCTGGGCCAGGCGATAGCCGATAAGGGCGTTTATTCCGTCGAAAAGCGGATCATCCGCCCTGATGGGAGCATTGTTTGGGTCGACACGAAAGGAATGGTAGTGTGCGATTCGAACGGTATCCCGATCAAGCTGGTGGGTTCCTGCCTGGATATTACCGCCCGCAAGGAAGCGGAAGAAAAACTGCGTTATTTGAGCACTCATGATCCGCTGACCGGGCTCTATGACCGCGGTTATTTCGAAGCTGAGATGGCCCGCCTCGAACATGGGCGGCAATTCCCCATCAGCATCGTGATGGCAGACGTGGACCACTTGAAAGAAACCAACGATCGCGAGGGACACTCTGCGGGGGATGAGTTGCTCAAGGAAGTTGCGCGGGTGTTCACCGTCTCCTTCCGCGCCGAAGACATGATCGCCCGCATTGGCGGGGATGAATTTGCCATCCTGCTGCCCAACACCGGGGCGGTAGCGGCGGAAAATGCGTTACGCCGCATGCACCGTATTTTGCAGGAGCGTAATGCTGCCCACGCGAAAAGGCCGCTGCAATTATCATTCGGTGTGAGCACGGCAGAAAAGCCCACGCCGTTAGCGGCTGTGCTCAGTGAAGCGGATAGAAAAATGTATGCCGATAAAGAAACGCATTATGGTCCTCCCCTAAAAATCACCGGCAAAAAGAAACAAAACGGTTAGAGGACGCTGCCGCTGAACAACGATCGGCGAGCTCTTTTTCCATTGGCGCGATCCTTTTGTATTTATTTCTTCTTGTTCTTTGCACGCTCTAGATTTTCAGCAACTCTAAATTTTGTGATCCTACTAATTAAGTCGTAAGGGATGGGCTTACCCAAGGGGAATCTCGCCGTCCCTTTTGATACCACATATGAAGACAATTCGTCTTTGAATTTCTCGATGCCGGATGACGTCGGAAAGAACCCAATGTGGTTCTTGAAGGCCGCAAAGTGCACCAGGTTGCCCTTCAAGTAAAAAGTGGGGATTTGGTAGCTTATTTTCTCGGTCGCCTCGGGAGCAGCCTCTTT
>JBEKEX010000023.1:0-18863 GCA_050013615.1 Anaerolineaceae bacterium | reverse complement strand
TTTGCAACTGGTAAGTTCCTTTTTCCGGAGTGGAACTTTTATAGGTTGGCCCGGCAAATAAACCGATATTCGCCATCTTCCCCGCTAACCTCATCGTTAGTCTTGTGTCTTGGGAAACGCGATAGGTCAATTGTTGTTTGAGAGCAAGGTTGCTTAAGTTGATCTTCCTACCATCCGGTGTGATCCATGTCAAGTTGACGAAGGGTGGGTTCGAATTGTAGGTCGATTTGAAGTAGATGGCAAAATCGTCCTCAAAGCTGTCATAATTATAGGGAATATCGAACGTATACGTAATGGTCGATGTATTCCCTGTCTGGACGACATCGCGTTTTACACCCGCGCTGGTGGCAGTAAGGTCTATGGTTTCTGGAAGCTTGACACCTCGGAACCAATTGAACCAGACCGGTGCAGCCAGCTTCGGGTTCTTATACCAATCAGCCTCCATCCCACGCCACAACTCGATCGCTTGGGAATACGGTATTGCAATGATGGTGTAAATTGATATTCCCAAGAGAACCAGAATAATGATGGCACCCGCCAAAGCAGTGGGGTAGCGCAAAATTTCTTTTAAGGCATTGCGGATATTCATGATTATCCCTGGCTCCCCTCACCGCCGATTTTCACACGAGGATCCACGACCGCATAAACGATATCCAACAAGAACACCGTTATTGCCAGTAAATACGAGAAGATGACCGTTTCCCCAAGAATGACCGGGGTGTCGAATAGACCAATGGCTTGATAAAGCGCACGCCCCAATCCGGGCCAGCTAAAGATCGTTTCGAAAATCGGAGCTCCCAGCCAACTATTAATGACGGTGAGGGCAAAACTGGTGATGATCGTCGGAAGGGTGGGGCGCAAGATATATTTGTTATTGATATCCCGGTCAGGCAGACCTTTTGCCTTGGCCATATCAACATAATCTTCGCTCGAATAGATCAGGAAGAAAGTACGCCAGGTATAAATGCTCAAAAATATCTGGCTCAAGGCATAAGCGGCCATAGGAAGGATCAAATGGTCGAGCAGGCTTAAAAAGTAGCCCCATGTGGTACTGGGTGGCGGCGCATCGAGCATGCCACCGAATGGTAACACATGCAAAACTGCTGCAAATAGCAGGATCAAGAATATGCCGTAGAACCATCCTGGCGCTGAAGAAAACGGCGTTAACGCGACAGAAACCTTATCCCAAAAACTACCATATACCCTGGAGAGCATCAATGCAAAGATAAGTGCCAGGAAAAAGAGAAAAATGTCCGAGGTGCCGAATAGCACCAGGGTTGCAGGGAGGCGTTCAAGGATGATCGCGCGCACCGAACTGGAACCGCTATTCGAGGTCATTTTAAAGGCCCGACCCAGGTTCAGCGTAACAGCATCTTTAAGAAAATTGAAACTTCGAATAATAAATGGTTGATCCAACCCCAACCGGTGAGATTCAAGGGCGATATCTTGCTGGATCAAAGCCGAACGTGCCTCCGGGCTCAGGGTGCGATATCCCGGATTGGCAGCAATGTTCATATTGATGGTTTCTTGTATCTGGGCTTGCTGGATCTTGTCAACATAACCACCCATGTTGGCAATCAAGATCGTCAAATACAGAGCAATTAATGTCGTTATAACCAGGGTAAAAAGTCTGACGGCAGTATACCTGGCAACACGAACCAATGTACTTGAACTTACCTTTTTCTTTTCTTCTTTTGGCTTGATGATTTCCGAAGCATTTAAGGGCGCACTTGCGTCAGCCATAAGCATCGCTCTCTTTTTTTACAGGATTTTATCGACTTAATAATGACCACCGATTAGGGCGGAAGGTTCCGCCCTAATCGGGTAAAGCATTGTCCTACAATATATTTTACTGTGTTACAGCGAATTGATACGTTACGAAGGTAGGCATGGAAACGACCTTCGATGACACAGCGATGCTCAGCGACGCAGAACCAGCAGCCAGGCTCTTTGTCACAGTAGGCGTCAGGTCGATCGTGTATTGTCCTTCGCTGGTGAATGAAGCATCACCGCTGGCTGCAATCGAGCCATCTGCGGCGAATAAGGTGTAGGATACCTTATCCAGATCCTTGGAAGGATATGGTTGGCCGTTGAAGGTCACAGCAACGACGAATGGTGCATCATCGCCAACTTTAACCGAGGTCGGACCACTGACTGCGGCAACAGCAATTTCAGGAGCGCCGAAGTTTGCAAATGCATCAGACGAGAACATGTAATCTGCGAATTTGCTGACGGTGATCGAACCAGCAGTAGTGTCGATCTTGTCGATGAAGTACGGGCCGGTGCCAATCCACAAAGTGCTGTGGGCCTTGTAGAAAGCCTGCAAGTTAGCATAACGGGCTTTAGCTTCATCGCTCGTGATGAACTTACCCAGGGTGGGTGCATACGGAATATAACCATTCGCAGCATCCTGGTCAAGGTAGGTGGACTGGATAGCCAGGGTAGGCCCTGACAGTAAGCTGGTCTCATCCACCTTCAAAGAAGTTGATTTATCCAGTGAAAAAGCGATTTTGCTATCAGCTTCACCCTGGATGGCAGGAGTCAAGTTGTGCCAGGCACCCGTTCCGTAAGCATACACATCGGTTGGATACCAGGTGATATAACCACCAACGTTAACTTCTGCGTCCAACTGATATTGATCATCCCAGGTGGTGATGGTCAACGGATCAGTCGATACAATCTTGACACCCTTGAAGTGGCTCATGAAAGCGGACAGCGTGGATGCATAACCTTCATCGTAGATCTTGCTATCCTTTTTGCCGGGGTCAAAGGTCATAATCATACCCATGACGAAATCAGCCGCCGAAACGTTGCTGCCATCATGCCACTTGCTCTTGAACAAATCAGGCGTGTAGGTAACGGTGATCTGTACGTTAGCAGTCTGTTTGTACGTGCTATCGGCAGCAGCGCGGTCCTTGGCAGTGACAAAGGTCTGGGTTGTGGCATTCCAATCAGCCCAAGCGTCATCGGGTACTGCGATATTGTCTTGGAAGCTTAATTTCACCCAATCCGAGTTCAGAGCGATCGGTAAACCGGTCTTCGCCACGATATCAGCAGAAGTGACCAGTTTGGGCAGATAGAGGCCCGTGTAAGGATCCGGAACGGTACCGCGATCTTGCGTCATGACCTGGACGGTGTGGTCGTCAGTCCAGTTGGAACCGTTGACGGGGTTCCAGGCTTGCACTGCAATGCCGGATTGGGCAATCTTGACCGTGCCACCTTCTTGCCCATTGATGCGTAGCGTGAAGGGCAGGAGAGGATTCGACAGGCCGGCGCCCAAGTCAGAAGCGGCTGAGACCTTGGAAGAGTAAGGCTCGAAAGCAATATTATCGATCACCCAAACGCCCCACCAGCTTTCCGTCATGGAGTCATTCAAAGCAGTCGTGAACAGTTGAGCGCGCTGATCCATGGTCTGGAATTTATTGGTCAACAAGGCATCTTCTGCGGTGGCCAATTCGGTTGAAGGCTTGAAGGTCAGGAAGACGGGGATATTCTGTACTTCACCGGAGTTGAACTCGGCAAAGTTGATGCCTTCGTCACGGATGATGGCGGTGTTGATCCATCCGGCGGTATAGAAGCCGAAGGTATAGGAAGTAACGTCACCTTGCCAAATGGGAGCGGCTTCCTTACGAACCTTTTCCTGATTATCAACAGTGAAGCCCAATTTGGCGAGTTGATTGGCAAAGTACTCGCCGACCTGCTTGCGGCTGTCTTCCGTACGGGTAAGGCCAATGATGGTAACAGGTTTACCCTTGTATTGCCATTTGCCATTGGCATCTTTCGTGGCGCCCATGGCGGTCATTTCTGTGTTGACCACTTGCTGGGCCTTATCGAAGTTGTAAGCGTACTTGGTGGCGATGGCGCCCAACACACCAGCATAGCGGGCTGCATCCGGGAAGGCGGTGTCAAGAGCCGTATACTTTGGAACTGCCAAACCACCGGCAATTTCCTGGGCCACGTAGTTGCGATCAACTGCCCAGTTCATGGCTTCGCGAATCTTTGCATCGCTGAACGGATTCAGGATGCCATCTTTGGTGTAATCCCCAGGATTGAGGATCAACTGGTCATTGCTGCCGTAGGTATTGGAATAGGCCAGGCTCGTATCGCCAGCGACTGTGGCATATACGTTCGGGTCAGAAACGGTCACCGGGTACATATCGATTGTACCGGCCTGGAGCTGAGCAACAGCCGACGGAGCATCAGCAATCGCTGTAAAGACCACCGAATCCAACCACCCACCAATATGGGGCGCTGCAGTCGGCGTAGCAGCCGCTTCCGTAGTCGCGGCAGTTGTGGGTTCAACAGGAGCAGTGGTAGCTGTTGTAGTAGCGCACGCCGCAAGGATCATGCTGGCTACCATGATGATACTTGCAAGCAAAAACCACTTATTCTTCATGATTATTCTCCTCCATCAAGTTATTTAAGAAAGTGTATGAGTATACTGCACTAGCAAGTTTGAGTCGTTACTCCGATAGCACCTCCTTTTTAAATTCGCGCTTTATATGGACGTATTCCCACCAATGATTACAACCTACTGGGGGTACGTAGAAAAGAGTTTAGCATAATCCAAATTTAAAGTCAAGCTAATCAGTTTTTAATACAATGAATAGCCATGTCTCATAAAGCAACATGGATTAAAGGTCTGCCCCACTATTCTATTTTGTGGTGCAACCGTTGCCCACATCGAAAGCCTCCAGGTTCCAGAACTCACTCCGGCTGCTGACATCCAAGCTCATCCCGCACAAATCTGTCCGGGCTACAGCCACTTTGATCTGAAAGAACAAGGGAATCTCGGGCACATCGGTAGCTAATATTTGTTGGACTTCTTTTTGCTTCGCGGCGTAGGTAGTTTCATCGAGTCCACTCTGCTGTGCCGCATTGCACGCGGTATCATAGGCTGGATTTGAATATCCGGTTGCGTTCACACCGCCGTACCGGGTTCCTCCCCAACTGTTTGCCGCGTTGGGTATCTCGCTGCTGGTATAAAGGAAACACGGCGGTTGACTGCCGATATCCCAGGCATATTCGGCCAGGTCAAACTGGCGGCCGAACAGCACACCGCTGGGACCTGCAGCATACAATTGGTCTGCACTCAGGTAGCTCACATCGACCTTAATACCACACCCGGCCAGCGAGTTGCTCAAGATGGTTGCCGCCTGCTTTCGCTCACTTGCTGACGTGGTGACATAATTCACTTCCAGCTTCGTCCCATCCGGTATTCCCGACACGCCAACCGCGACGCGAGGCGTATCTGGGTTGTTGTCGGTATCACGCCAGCCAACTTGATCCAACAATGCTTCCCCCTTCGTGGGATCATAAGCAAAGGTGGTCTGATCGGTGGCATAGAGCGGATGGTCCGGTGGCAGGTAACCGTTGGCGACGACCGATTGATTGAAGAACACCTGCTGGATGATGCTCTGGCGATCCGAGCAATACTCAAAGGCCTGGCGCACGCGTACATCACCAAAGAAATTGGGGCGGTCGCCGCTGGCCACGGAATAACCGTTATCGTAGCTTGCCGGAGTAATGCCAAAATCGATGTGCTCCCACTCCGGCCCCAGGCCGATATATGCCGTCAGCTTCTTTTCATTATTAAGCTGCCGGACGGTCTGAAGCTGGTCTTCCAACAAGGCAGTCTGGTCGACGATATCACATTCGCCGGTGAGCAGCGCCGCCAGGTTGGTATCTGCCTGGTCACCCAGGAAACGGAATACCAATACGTCGAATTTCGGCAGACCTTCTCCGGCCCGGAAATAGTTGGGGTTCTTTACCAGGCGGATGTGATCACCTGATACCCACTCGTCGATCTTGTACGGGCCCCAACCCAAGGGTTGCTCGTTGGACTCGGGGGAAGTTTGCAAATTGGCTGCCGAGATGCTGCCCCAGGTATGGCGTGGCAACGGGGACCAGAAATAATCTTCGAAATGTGTCGTTACCAGGCCGGGTTTGCTGGTCCATTGGACCGTGGTGGCATCCAATGCTTTATACGACTCGGTCTGCTGGATGGCCGTCTTGACCACGGGCGTGGCAGGGTCGGATGCGAGCTCGAAGGAATAAACTGAATCATCCGCAGAAAGTGGGGCGCTATCCGACCAGGTCAGTCCGGCCAACAAGCGATACGTGACCACCATGCGGTCCATGTTCAAGGCCAATTTGCCATCCCAGGTGACGGCGCAACTGGAACTGGTGCAGCCGCTGGGAAAAACCGTGGTGCCTTTGGTCAATGACACCAGGTTGCCATTGGTATTCACCACCAGGTCACCTTCTTTGACACTCGTCGATTCGAAAACAACATCACCATTTTGTTGGCTGGGCATGCTTTGCAAGATCACGGGGACAGGCTCGTAACTGCGCGTGTCGATTGGCCCATCGTAAACTGCTTCCAAAACGCTCCACATGCTTCGTCCATTTCCCTTATAAATGTAAAGGCTGGAAGGTTCCTGCCCAAGGCAAATGGTGAGGACGCGTTGCGGAACCGGCGTTGCCGTCGGTGTAACAGCCGGCGATGCGACAGTCGTGCTTGCCACTTTTCCCGGCGTCGTTTGACAGGATGAAAGAACGAAGACAATGATCAAGCTGAAGGAAAGTACGAAACGTTTAAGATACATGGCCATTCCTCACGCGGTTATTATAAACGATACTCACCATCCCTGGTCGACTGAACCTTGGCAGCTACAAGTATTATGCGCCAACGTCGCTCTTGGATCTAATTTTCGCCGAAGCGCAACCGCAGGTAGGATTCGTACCGCTCCGGATGAACGGTTCCCTCTTCGACGGCACGGCGCACGGCGCACCCCGGCTCATTGCGATGAGTACAATCATTGAACTGGCAACTTGCCACCAGGTCACGCAATTCCGGGAAATACCCATCCAGCTCTTCAGGCTGGGTATCCCACAACGCCAGGCTGCGCAGCCCCGGCAGATCGGCGACAAATCCTCCACCCTGTAGCGGGTACATCTGGCGCACGATGGTGGTATGCCGGCCGCGATCGTTCCGCTGGCTGACCTCACGCACTGCCAGCCCCAATTCTGGCTGGATATCATTCAACAGACTGGACTTGCCCACCCCGGAAGGCCCGGCAAAAGCAGAGAGTTTACCTGTCAGGCGCTGGCGCAATGCCTCCACCCCCTTCGCCTGTTTCGCCGAAGTGTACAACACGTCATACCCCAAAGGAGGATAGATCGAAAATATCTTGCGCGCTTCGCGCAGCCCTACCAGGTCCAGCTTATTCGCAACGATCAATGCCGGAAGGTTCGCTTTCTCGGCAATGACCAAAAAACGATCCAACATGCGCAGGTGGGGAGCCGGTTGGGCGCAGGCGAACACCAGCACCACTTGGTCCGGGTTGGCCAGCAAGATCTGTTGATATGCTCCTTTAGGGGTGGGATCCAGGCGCACCAATGCATTACTGCGCGGCACGATCTCCTCGATCTCCCCCTTGCCATCCGCCTGCAAACTGATCTGCACCCTGTCCCCCACGGCGATCACATCCCCCTGGTGATCACGCCGCTTCAGCCGTCCGCGCAGGAAACAGGTCACTGTGCCTTGTTCAGTTTTTACCGTATAGAAACCTGATTGTAGGCGAGTGACCTGACCTGGGACAGTGGCTAACTTCATATAATTATTGGGCTGGAGTTTCGGTGGGGGCCGGGCCGGCAGTCGGCGTCGTTTCCGGCGTCGGCGTCTTGGTTACATACAAACTCGATTCCCATGGGAAGAGAGTCAGCGAAGTATAGCCGTTATAGACTTCGACCATACGGCGGAAAATGGGCGCAGCGAATTCCGAGCCTTCTCCACTGTTCTCAACGATCACCACCACAGCGATATCCGGGAGATATTGGTTCTGTTGATCGGTGTAGCCGGCGAACCAGGCATGTGGTTTGCTATTGGTGTCGGTGCTCACGCTGGCGGTGCCGGTCTTGCCGAATACGCGGATATTCAAGCCCATAAATTGCGTGTGAGCCGTGCCGCGTTGATTAACGATCACCTGGTGCATGGCATCCTGGATGATCTTCAAATTGCTAGCCGAGACAGGCAAAGTGCTCTGTACATCCGGCGAAAACTGGAAAGAAGCCTGGCCATTGGAAGTGGCGATTTTCTCGACGATCTGGGGACGATAAAGCGTGCCGCCATTGCCCACCGCGGCAACGAAATCTGCCACTTGCAGTGGGGTCACCTGCAAGGCTCCCTGGCCAATCCCCTGCTGGACGGCATCCCCATCGTTGGCCGGAACGGGCACTGACCCTTTGCTCTCGGCCACCGCATCGACGCCCGTAGCAGAGCCCAGGCCAAACCCTTTGGCAATATCGGACACGAAATTGGCACCCTTCTGGCGGAACAGATCGAGGGCGATATGATAGAAATAAGGGTCGCAGGAACGCATCAACCCTTCCGGCAACGTCAAGATACCGCTTGGGGGGTCTCCATACTCATAAGTCCAATCGTACAAGGTGACATCCGGCAGTTCGGTAAAAGTAGATTTGCAATCATATGGCGTGCTGGCGGTATAAAGACCGCTTTCAAGTGCGGCTGCCATCACAATGATCTTGAACACCGAGCCCAAAGGATAGACACCTTGTGTCGCCCGGTTGAGCAAGCGTTGGTTGCCATCGTTATATTCTGTCGAAAACAGCGACTGTCTGTTGTAGTTACCAACGTTGAACAAGTTCGGGTCGATGCTTGGCGATGACGCCATGGCCAGCACGCGCCCCGTATTGCGTTCCATCACCACAATGGCGCCGTTGAACCCATCCAAAGACTGCTGGGCAGCAAGTTGCAAATTATAATTCAAGGTTGTGTAAACATCTTGGGACATCACCGCATCGACCTGCGCCAACCGCGTGACCACTGCCCCGGATGAATCCACTACATATAATGAAGCGCTGGGCCTGCCTGCCAACTGCTTCTCAGCCCAACTCTCCAACCCGGCAGAGCCAACACTCTCATCACCGCGATAACCTTCTGCCTGGTATTGGCTTAACTCATCCTTGGGGATGGCCTGCATGTAACCGATTGCCTGCGAAGCGATCCCCTGGTCGAAATAGTACCGTCCGCTGTACTTGGTATAAACCAAGCCACTCAACGAAGTAACAATGCTGTTGTTATCAAAAGTCTGGGCCGGCGCTTCACCGACAGGCACATACCAGCCCGAAGGCACGGCCTGCATCATGGCGTTGATGGCCTGTGTCGTTTTGCCGGTCAATTGTGCAAGTTGTGTCTCCACCGTACCCCATTGGCCGTTGGCGATCTGCCCGGGGATCACCCCCAAGGCGTAAGCATCGCTGTTGGTGGCAATGATATTGCCGGCGCTGTCGTAGATATTGCCGCGCTCAGGCCATTTTTCATCCAACGAGAGATGATAGCCCGGTTGCAGTTCCGGCATGACCAGGCTCTCGTTCCACTGGACGCGCCAGTTGCCATTCTCCAGCGTCAGGTTCATTTGCATCGACTTCTGTATGTCACTCAGCAAGCCAGTGTGGAATGTCACCTGGTAGGCAACCTGTGCCGAAGCGGGACTGGTCAATGTAGAAAGCACCTGAACGTCCATGGAAGCCAGCGTCAAAGCGCTCGTCGCATCGGTGTAATATTTCGTGAAATCCGTCTGGGTGTGGGCGTCCTTGCTGGCACCGCTCAACATCGTATACATCGTGGGATAATCGCTGGACTTCCAGGCATCCAGGAATTGTTGGGTAGCAGCCTGGGGATCCGGCGCGCGCGTGATGCTGATCGGCGGAGTGGGCAGCGACGAAGTTGCCGTCGGTGCAGGCGTCGCTGTTTTGGCGGCGGCTCCCGAACCACAGGACGTCAATATAATGGAAGCAATCAGTAAGTACAATAACCAACGTCTTTGTTTCATAACACCTCCTGGTACAGGCCAGGTGTTTATCCTATGTTTTCGCCTCTCAACACCGCATCATGGATTGGGCATTGGTATTCCAGGCAAGCCTGGCAGGCGGCCGGCACATCAGCCATGGGCTGCACGCCAAACTTTTTCAATGTGCGCACCACGTGACAAAGAGGAAAGCCCATGACACTGGCGTAACAGCCAGCGAACGCTTCTACCGGATGGAAACCTTTGTGCTGTACGGCATAGGCTCCCGCTTTGTCCAGGGGGTCGCCGCTGGCAACGTAATGCTCGATCTCAGCGTCCGTATAAGAACGCATCGGCACGTGCGAGGTACACAGATCGCATTCCTGTTGCCGGGTAAGAAGATTATAAACCACCAACGCCGTACAGACAACGTGGGTGCGCCCGCGCAAACGGCGCAGCATGTCAATGGCGCCTTGCTTGTCAGCCGGCTTCCCTAGGATATCGGAACCATCCACTACAATGGTATCCGCGGCAATGACGAGCCCCATCACCCCCGGCTGATCGGCATAAGCCTGCGCTTTCATCTGTGTCACACGGCGCACGTAATCGAACGGTTGTTCATCGAGATGGGGAGTCTCATCCACTGGTATGGGCCGGACACTGTAAGGCAGCCCCAATAGTGCCATCAATTGTTTGCGCCGCGGGGAACTGGAAGCCAGCACAAGCTCGATCATGGACGTGATTCTAACACACTCCCTTCCATCGTCTGTACATCCAAAAATAGGACCAAGGAGCTCGCCATGCTACGTTCGATGACGATTTACCAAATTTCCAGCCAGGATTTACAACTACCGTTTCTGGAGCAGTGGTATACTCTAGCCAGACCAATTGTTCAAACAACTTTATTTTCGGAGTATCGTCATGCAGGAATTACAAGAACGTATCGCAGCACACGGCATGAACTTGGGCAACGGCATTCTCAAAGTGGATAGCTTCATCAACCACCAGGTCGATCCCATGTTGATGGATGCCTGCGGGCGCGAGTTCGCCCGCCTCTTCTCTGATTGCGGAGCCACACGTGTCCTCACCGCCGAGATCTCAGGCATTGCGCCTGCCTTGACCACCGCCTTGCACATGAAGCTGCCGGTGGTCTATGCCCGCAAGACAAAACCCATCACCATGCCCGACCAGGTCTATTTGACCGTGGCACCTTCGCATACCAAAGGCAACATGGTGGAGCTGATCGTCTCGCCGGAATATCTGGCAGCCGGCGAGCGCGTGCTCATCGTCGATGACTTCCTCGCCACCGGTGCGACCATCATGGGCTTGGTACGCCTGACCCAGGCTGCCGGCGCGACCCTGGTGGGCATCGGTGCACTGATCGAGAAGACGTTCGAAGGCGGCCGTGAAGCCTTGATGCCTCTAAATGTGCCCATCGAAACACTGGTCTGCATCGATTCGATGGATAACGGCAAGATACACTTCCGCAACTGATCATTCACATTCTCGCCAGTCAAAAATAATGGACGCCATCGCTATTCTCGATTTTGGTTCGCAATACACACAACTGATTGCCCGCAAAGTTCGCGAAGCACGCGTTTACTGTGAGTTATTCCCCTGGGATACCCCGGCCGGGGAAGTGTTGGCGCTCAAGCCCAAAGGTTATATCCTTTCCGGCGGGCCCGCCTCGGTGTACGAAGCCGGTGCACCGCAAGTACCAGCCTTTGTGCTCGATTCAGGCCAACCGGTTTTGGGCATTTGCTATGGGATGCAGGCGCTTACCCACATCCTGGGTGGCAAGGTCACACCTGCCGCCGAGCGCGAATATGGCCCGGCAGAGATCGAAACGGCTGTCGCCAACCCACTAATCCCGGATGGCAGGCACAACGTGTGGATGTCGCACGGCGACCGCATCGAGCGTATGCCGGAGGGTTTCGACTCCATGGCGCACAGCGGCAATAGCCCCATCGCCGCCATGGGGGATGTGCAGCGCCGGTTTTTCGGTGTGCAATTCCATCCTGAAGTGGTGCACACACCCATCGGCAAGGAGATCCTGCGGCGCTTTGCAGTCGAGATCTGCGGCCTCGCGCCCGATTGGACACCCCAATCCATCATCACCCGCTCCATTGAACAGATCAAACAGCAGGTTGGTACACAGCGTGTGCTGGCCGGCGTTAGCGGCGGCGTAGATTCCACTGTGGCGACCGCGCTCGTTTATCGTGCCATTCACGAACAACTCTCGGCGGTCTTCGTCGATCACGGTCTCTTGCGCCAGGACGAACGCCGACAAGTGGAGGAAGCTTTTCATTCGAGATTGGGGTTCGAAAACCTGACGGTCGTGGACGCTTCGGATACCTTTCTTCAAGCCCTGGCCGGTGTCACGGAACCGGAAGCCAAACGGCGCATCATCGGCAATACTTTCATCCGCATCTTCGAAGCGCAGGCACGCCAGTTGGGAGAACCCAAATTCCTGGTGCAGGGCACCATCTACCCCGATGTAGTCGAGTCGTGCGCCCCGGAGCGCTCGAAAGGTGAACGCATCAAGACCCATCACAATGTGGGTGGCTTGCCGGAAGATATGCAGTTCAAGCTGGTGGAACCGCTGCGGTATTTGTTCAAAGACGAGGTGCGCGCTGTGGGCAAAGCATTGGGATTGCCGCAAGAGCTGGTCTGGCGCCAACCTTTCCCCGGCCCAGGTCTGGCCGTCCGCTGCCTGGGCGAGATCACACGTCAGCGCCTGGACACACTGCGCGCCGCGGATGCCATCTTTACCTCCGAGCTGGAGCATGCCGGGCTGCTGGGCAAGCCAACCAACGCCCAAGCCGTGACCATTGCCCAGGCCTTCGCCGTGCTGCTCCCCGTGCGCTCGGTGGGCGTGATGGGCGATCAGCGCACCTATCAGGAAGTGGCTGCCTTGCGTGCCGTGGCCAGCGAAGACTTCATGACCGCCAATTGGGCCGTCTTGCCGGCCGATCTTTTGGGACGCGTGGCCAATCGCATCGTTAATGAAGTCAAAGGCATCAACCGGGTGGTGTACGACATCACCAGCAAGCCCCCGGCCACCATCGAATGGGAATGATCGAACAAGTCAGACAAGGCGCTATATGCGCACCCCTTTTTTAGGTACAATTAGATTCCAATGAAAAAACCTGCAAGAGGTCGTTTGACCGCCGGTTTGTGTTCACTTTTCTGGGGGTTGATATTGGTGTTGTGTGAAGTGCAGCCCGTCGCTGCTCAAGACAATGGCGCCGTCCAGGTTTACCCGCCCGATATCAGCAAGTTTCCCAACGTGGTATTGTATTTCGATGCCCGCGACGCACAGGGTGCCTATCTTCAAAACCTTACCTCCGGCGACGTGACCGTGCTGGAAGATAATACATCGCTCCCTGCCGACGCCCTGGATTACATCATGTCCGGCGCCCAGATCATCGTCGCCTTCAACCCCGCCCCCTCGCTGGCCTACGCGCCCGGCGCCAAAACTCGCTTCCAACTGATCCAGCAGCAATTGATCGAATGGGCTTCGCTGCTGCCGGCCAGCGATCAGGACGCTTTCAGCCTGGTCACCAACGGCGGCATATTGGCCGAACAATTGACGAACCCCAAGCAATGGGCACAGATCCTCCAGTCCTACAAACCCGACCTGATGACCGCCGTATCTAGCCTTGATAGCTTGAACAAAGCCCTCGATTTGGCCACCGATACGAACCCGTCCCCGAATATGAAGCGGGCCATCCTGTACATCACTCCCATCCCCTCACCCGCCGACCTGAAGGCCTTGCCGGAAATCGGTGCCCGCGCCGAACAATTGGGGGTGCACGTTTTCGTCTGGATGATCGGCCCCAGTTCTTCCGCCACATCGGCCGAAGCCAAGGCCTTCCAGCAGATCACGTCCAGCACCGCAGGGGACTTCTTCATGTATTCCGGTACGCAAGCTCTGCCTGACCTGGAAACCTATTTCAAACCGTTGCGCGGCGTCTATCGCCTGGAATACACTTCCGCTGCCAGCCAAAGCGGCCAGCATTCGATCAACGTGCAGGTGAACCACACCGGGACGCAGCTCACCTCCGCGCCGGTGACCTTCAAGGTCACCATCCAACCACCTAACCCGGTGCTGCTTTCGCCGCCTGGCGTGATAACGCGCCAATGGGTGCACACCTCCGGCAGCAGCGACCTCATTCTCAGCCCCGAAAGTATTACAATTAAGATCCAGGTGGAGTTCCCCGATGGCCTGACGCGGTCATTGCGTGCCACCCGCCTATTTGTGGATGGCAAACTGGCTGCAGAAAACACCAAGGAGCCGTTCGACCAAATCGTCTGGCCGCTCGATGCGTACACCAAGAGTGGAACGTATACAATAAAGGTGGAGATCGAAGATTCTTTGGGATTAAAACAAGCCACGATCGATACCCCGGTAAAGATCGTGGTTACGGAGAAGCCGGTAAGTTTTTGGGAAAAATTAGTGAATTACACTTCGAGTGGTCAAGCTTGGATCGCATTGGCGATCGTCGCCTTCGTAGGGGTGTTGGCCCTGGTCTTCATCATCGGTTCACGGCGTAATTGGTTCAGCCGCCTGCCCGGCCGTTCGCACAAAGAGACGAGTGATCCCGTCACCCAGCCTGTGCTCATCCGCATGGATGATGCCCGCCCGCGTCCCTCGGTCACAACGCCCCGTTCTTCGGTGATCCGCATTCCGGCGCGGCTGGTACGCCTGGACGAAAACAGTCAGCAGCCCATTCCGGGCAGATCCATCGCCATCAACCAGAAAGAACTTTCCTTCGGCAGCGACCCCAAGAAGGCACTCTTCGTGCTGGATTCGCCCTCGGTCAGCCCGTTGCACGCCCGCCTGACCCAAACGGCTGAAAACATTTACATCTTGTCAGATGAAGGCTCGGTGGCCGGCACCTGGGTGAACTTCGCCCCCGTCTCCTCGCAGGGCGTCCGTTTGATGCATGGCGACCTGGTGCATATCGGCAAGCTGGCATTTCGCTTCGAACTGGCAACCCCGCCGGCGGCGCGTTCGCCGCACGTCTCGCACCCGGACGAAGAAGCATGATCCGCACAGACCAGGCACATCTGCCGGCAGTTGCACTCACCCACGCCGGGATGACGGGCAAGACCAATGAAGACCGCTACGCGGTCTCCGCTTACAAACTGTCACCCCACCAACCACCCAGTGTTTTATTGGCCGTGCTTTCGGACGGCATTGGCGGGCACCGCGCCGGCGAAGTGGCAGCCGAGCTGGCGGTGAACACCATCAGCCAGTATATCGCCCAGAGCAACGAAAAACACCCCATCGAGACCATCCGCGAGTCCATCGAGCTGGCCAGCCGGACAATCTATGCCCAGGCCAGCCACGACCCGGAACACTCTGGGATGGGCAGCACGGTGGCATTGGCCTTAGCCATCGGCGACCACCTTTACACCGCCTCGGTCGGTGACTCACGCATCTACCTGGTCCGCGATGGACATATTTTTCAGCTCACCACCGATCACACCTGGATCCAGGAAGCGCTGGAAAAGGGCATACTCAAGCCCGAGCAGGTCAAAGGGCACCCCAACACCCATGTCATCCGCCGCTACCTGGGCAGTCCCACGCCGCCCGTCGTAGATTTCAGGTTGCGGCTCAGCCATCAGGAGAGCGACGACCAGGCCTTAGCCAACCAGGGAATGGTTCTAAAAACTGATGACCGGCTGCTGCTATGCAGCGATGGCTTGACCGACCTGGTGAAGCCGGAAGAGATCCTGGCCGTTTTGCTGTCCAAGCCCTTGAAAGAAGCTGTTCAGGCACTGATCGATCTTGCCAACCAGCGCGGCGGGCACGACAACATCACCCTCATCGCCATCCAGGTACCTGAAAATCTTCCTAAAGTCGCTTCACCGTCTCGTAAAAGGGTGCGGGCTTTTCTGGGGATAACTGCCTCGGTACTCGTCATCCTGGCACTGGCGCTGGGAGTTCTATGGATAAAGCAACGCGGCATCATTTTAAATTTCAGTACCCCAACCCCGGTGTTACAAATTGTTCCTTCGCCAACTCTGCTCGTTGGTAATGACACGGCACAACCCATGGCAACGGTCACCCCCCTGCCCGTCATAACTTTCACGCCCACGGCGCTCCCCACAATACCGAACGGGCCGACCCTCACCCCCTGGCCGACGAACACGCTCGCCCCCCAATCGACGCCCTGATACGAGAAATGATGGCTATTTCCCCGCGCGAGCCAATATGTTCTCCGCCCGTCGCACAACGGGCATATCGATCATTTTGCCCTCGATTTGAAATGCGCCAGTTCCCCGTGCTTGATGCATCTTGAAGGCATCGATAATTGCCTGGGCATGCGCCACCTCATCGCCGGTAGGGGTGAAACCCTCCTGCACCGGCATCACCTGCGCCGGGTGGATGACCTGCTTGCCGGAAAAGCCCATCTCAGCCCCCTGCCGCGCTTCCTTATATAACCAATCGACATCGGTGAAATCCGTATTGACCATGTCGATCGCCTGGAAATTAAATGCCGCCGCGTACAACACCACCTGGCTGCGGCCGTAGAGCAGTTCGATGGCCTCGCGCGTGCGCGTGGCCCCCAATTCAGCCGCCAAGTCCTCGCCACCAAAGATCAGCGCCTGGATGTGCGGATCGGCTGCACACATTTCTTTTAGATTCAAGAAAGCCCTGGCAGTCTCGATGATCAACACCAAGGCCAACGCATTTTGGCCCAACCGCCGGGCATACTCGGCCTCGTTTAACTTTTGCCCCGCCCAGCGCACAGCCTCAGCCGTCTCGGCTTTGGGCATCACAATACCATCCAGCGGTGCAGTCGCCAGGGCATTGACATCGTCCAACGCCAGGCCTGAGCTTTGCGGGTTGATGCGCACCAGTTTCTCCGACGGCCCAAAATCCAGGCTATGCAGTGCCTTAACCACCGCTGCCCGCGCCGCCTCTTTGTGGTTCATCGCCACGCCATCCTCCAGGTCGAGGATGATGCTGTCGGCTCCCAACCCGGTGGCCTTCTCCATTTTATGGGGATCATCTCCCGGAACGTACAACATGGCTCTTCTGCGGCGCATATCGGCACCTCCAAGATTCAGATTGCTATTAAAATTATAGCGTGGAACGCAAGATAACGAAGCCCACTCGTACTTTGCCAGAAGCCTACACCCCGGTTGGCACAATTGACCTGGAGAAGGATTGGCGCGCCCTGGTCGCCGTAAATGTGCTGGCACTGCTCTTGTTGTTTTGCTTCGGCGAGCTTTTTTACCGGGTTTTGACCTGGATACGCCCTTCGGACTATCAGCGCGGTATGGTCGTGCAAGCCGGCAACACCCTCGACGCGCTGATCCTGGTCGGCATCCTGCTGGTATTGATGGCCGTGATGGTGGTGCTGCACGAGGCGTTGCACGGCTTCTGCTTTTGGGGGTTCACCCGCGTGCAGCCGCGCTTTGCTTTCAAAGGCGCTTACGCCTACGCCGCCCTGCCCGATTGGTTCCTGCCGCGCGGCCAATTGATCGTCTCCACGGTGGGACGCGGGCCGACGCCGCGCTCGGAATACCGCGCCAACGGCCACGGCAAGCGGGTTGATTTGCCGATGGTCGTGCTGGTCAACGGCAACAGCGCCAGCGCCTCGGAGATCGTCGCCGGTTGCCTGCAAGATTTGCAGCCCATCACCCACGCCATCGTGGTGGGCGAGCAGACCTTTGGCAAAGGATCCGTGCAGAGCATCCTGCCCCTGGCCGACGGTTCCGCCTTGCGTTTGACCACGGCCAAATACTACACGCCCAGCCATAAAGTCATCCATGAACACGGCATTACGCCGGACATCGTGGTCCCGATGACGGCGGAGGAAGAATGGGATTTGCGCTACAAACGCCAATCCGGCGCATTGGACATGCTGGAGGCCAAGGACCGGGAACGCGTCGAGCGCGTGCATGACCGGCAACTGGATCACATTGCCCTCGCGCAGCACCGGGACCCCGGCCAGTGGAAGCAGCGCGCTGGCCAGCTTGGAGGCCAGTGTCTGGAGCGGAAAAGTGATCTGGTTGTACAGAATCGCCGGCAGCGGAATGGCCAGCAGAAGCACAAAGAGCACAAACTTCACCTGGCCCAGCATTGGCCGGCCCAGCAGCGTCCACACCAGGCCCGCCATCAGCAGCACAAACGAACTCCGCTGCAGGAACAGGTCCGCGCCGAAGGTGCCAAGCAACAGCAAAAAGAGCCCGCAGGCCACCAGCCACAGCCCCGCCCAACTGGGCGCAATGGCCGTGTTCTCAATTTCGTGTCGCTTGTCCCATAACAGGAAAACGGCAAAAAACGGAATCAAAAATCCATGCGAGAAGTCCGGCAACTGGTACCAGTCCGTCACCAGCTTCACCGCAACGCCGTGGTACAGCAGAGCCAGCAGCAGCGCGAGAACCAGCCACGGCCCGCTCGCGGCGAGAGCAGGTGGGATGGAAGTCGCGGCAGCCGTTTGCGTCGGATTCTGCTTCACGCGCAACACCAGACCAATCTCAGTACCAAGTTACAGCAATTCAAAGGCCCATCGGATTATCGCACGCAAGTGGTATCTTCGCGGTCTACGTCTTTCGAGGTACTGGAGTGCGCAAGGCGGCCAATTGCCGCGCCGCGTGAGTGTAAAATTGCCACGGGTGCGCTGTGTGGCTCCTGGCCCGCTCAAGATGGGCCGGTGGGCTGCAAGAGGCCCGATGAGGCGGTTTGGCGGGGCCTTGTTGCATGGCAAGAGACAGGAGGGTGCGACCTTTGCGCCTGCAAGCGGTTGGCACAGGGACGCATTCCGCGACACGAACGAATGGGCAGGAACTATGACCTATCTTCGCTGCACGTTACTTTCGATCTTCCTCCTCCCGGCCCTGGCCGGCGGCCACGCGCAGCAGACGGCCGTCAAGCCTGCGCCCAGCTCCAAACCCTCCGCCGCAACCCCAGTCACGCGCCCCGCCGCCGCGCGCCCCGCGCCGCAAAGCGCCCGCCCCTCCACGGTCGCGCCCAACTACATCATCGGAGCGGACGACTCCCTGCAGATCACGGTGTGGCAGGAGCCCAAC
>JBEKEX010000022.1:0-19900 GCA_050013615.1 Anaerolineaceae bacterium | reverse complement strand
GGACGCTTGTCCCGGAAGATGCCGGCCCGCACACCCACCTAGTTGACCTCAACCTGCGCCTCGGGCAGACCAGCAACGCCATGGCCGAACTGGACGGTTACCTGACGCTGTTGGATAATTCCGGCCAAAGTGCCAAGTGCATCGAGTTCCTCAAGAGCTTGCTGGAGGATCGTCCCAAGCAAGTGGAATTCTTGCAGCGCCTGGCCGAAGTTTACACCCGCGGCAACCAGAACAATTTAGCCATCGAAACGCTGGACGCCATGGCCGATTCGTTGATGTTGGGCGGCAATAAGCCGGCGGCAATCGAGGCCATCAAGAAGATCATTGCTCTCAACCCGCCCAACGCCAAAGATTACCAGGCAGCCCTCGCCACCATTTCCAAATAAGCGACCATCCCACAGATGCAACAAGCCTGCGTTCCCGCAGGCTTGTTTTTATCGATTAAATCAACGCATTCACGACGCCCTTCTTTTGGTCGTGTGTGAGCCACCCCGGAAAGAGGGCGCAATAATAGTATAGATGGCGCAAAGACGCTCATCCTCCATGCGGCTGACGATGCGATCATCCAGTTCATCCAATGAATTCGAAGACGTGATCACCGTCGGCAATTTCGCTTCATAACGGTAGTTCAATAATTGGAACAATTTCTCGCGCGCCCAGGGCGAAGCGGTCTGTGTGCCCAAGTCATCCAAAATGAGCATAGGAGCCGTCTTGACCTTCTCGAACAGGTGGTCGTATGAGATGGGGCTGCTGGGGTTGAACGTGGCACGCAAGTGGTCGAGCAGATCGGGCACCGGTTTGAAAATCACCTCTTCACCCATCGCAGCACGGTAATTCCCAATGGCAGCCGCCAGGTGCGTCTTTCCATTGCCGTGCACACCCAAAATCACCAGCCAACCGCGCGGCTTTTCGGCGAACTGTTGCATGGCACGAAAGACTTTTTCCAGGCTTTTCTGCTGGTCGGTCGGCAGCTTCTCGTTCTCGCGCAAGCTGAAATTGCCGAAGGTGTGGTCGCTGACCAACGCCAGGGTCGAGATCGTGTTTTGGCCGGCATCGCGCACCGGCGAACGATAATCGGGTGCCGTGATCCGCACCGAGGTCACCAGATCGGGGTCCTGCAACCGGGAGCGGATGCGCCCATCCAGCTCGGCCAATTCCAGGTTGGTGGTGATGATCGTCGGCAGGCGGTAGATGTAACGGTGATTGATGATCTGGTACAGTTTCTCCGCCGCCCACGGGGTGACGTTTTGCGTCCCCAGGTCGTCCAGCACCAACAGCCGGACGTTGCGGATCTCGTCGAAACGATCCTCGAAAGAGCTGTCCGGGTCATCGTAAGAGAAACGCAACCAGTCCAGCAGGTCAGGGACGGTCAGGAACAACACCGGTACCCCCAGGCCAACGACGAAGTTGGCCGCAGCGGCTGCCAGGTGCGTCTTGCCGCTGCCATAGCCGCCCGTCAACAGCAACCAGCCCTTCAGCCCCTGGGCAAACTGCTGCGCCTGGTTGCGAGCCAGCTCCAGCGAGTTGATTTCCTTCTCTCCCAACCCCATGCGTCCCTGCGTGCGGAAGGTCTCGAAGGTCATATCCTTGAAGGCTTCCAGCTTGCTCAAGTCATACAGGCGTTGGAGAGTTGCCTGGCCGTCTACTTGCTTGCGGCAGCGGCATGGTACAGCTCTACCAAATCTCGGATCGCTGACCGGCACATCCAGGCTCACAAAACCGACGCCGTGGCAGATCGGGCAGTTGGGGTCGGGTCTGCCAAACGCAGGCGCGGGATTAATGTTTGACGATATCGCCATATTTTCCCTTGGTGTATCGGTAGAGATCTTCTTGAGAACCCGGTCGATCCGGCTCATTGGCACCTTTCTCCTTCCTGCGGCGCAATATGCTCTCGACGTAACGCCACGAGCGTTTGTTAGCCTGCACTGCCACGCGAATGGCATCTTCGATCCATCCCGCCGGATATTCCTGCTCTGCCAGACGCAGGTCATCGGCGATCATCGGCGTCAGGGGGCCGATGTTCTCCTCATACAACCGGAAAATATTGGGGCGTTCCGCGTCCAGCGCTGCCGGTGCCCGCTGTTCACCGTCTGGCGACCACTTCCCCAGTTCCAGGGCATGCCGCGCAGCTCGTCCACGCGGAGTGTTCAAAAAATAAATGTTTTCGTCTGAAGCAGTCTTTCCTGTCAGCAGCGTACCGCGCTGCACCCCCCGGCCGAGTGCATCCTGCAAGGCAGCCTTTTGCGCTTCTCCGTCTTTACCAAACGAAGTAGAAAAGAGCTCATCAGCCAACAGGTCAGGCAAGGTGAAATACCGCGCCGTGCCTTCCTGCTGTGACAGGTACCAGAAAGCATACAGGGTGACCTTTAGTTCGCCCAGGTCGTCGATCTGCGGCAGCAGTTCACTGAAGAACTGCGCCGGCAGAGAAATCTGCCGGGATTTACCTTCGGGAAAGCCAGCAAAAGGTGTCATGGTCAACTGGATCAGATCTGCAAAACTTCTTCATTCGTCTTGGCGAAACTTTCGAAACGCGCCTGGTTGTTGAAGAAGATGATTTGGATGCCGGGATGCGTGGGACCGTTACGATGCTTGGCCACGATCAGGTCTACCACTTCGGGGGCCTCCGTTCGGGGCACTTCCTTGTCCGGCGCATTGGGGCGATGGATGAACATGACAATGTCCGCATCCTGTTCCAATGAGCCGGATTCCCGCAAATCGGAGAGCTGCGGGCGTTTATCGGCGCGCTGTTCGACGGCACGTGAAAGCTGTGCCGCCGCCAGCACAGGCACGTTCAACTCGCGTGCCAGCACTTTCAGGTTGCGGGTGATGTAAGAGACTTCTTGCACGCGGTTATCGGTGCGGCTGTCGCCGGACATGAGCTGGATGTAATCCACCACCACCAGGTCCAGTTGATACTCCAGGTGCAAGCGCCGGCATTTAGTGCGCAGTTGCAGTGGGGTCAGGCCAGGCGTATCGTCCAGGTAAATGTTCGTGTCGCCCAGCACCTCGATGGCGTGCGTGAACAACGGCCACTCCTGTTCGTCCAGTTTGCCGCTGCGCAGCTTTTGGGTATTGATGCCCGTCTCCTGCGCAATCAAGCGTTGGACGAGCTGTTCGTTGGACATTTCCAGCGAGAAGAACGCCACGTGTTTCTTATTGGTTTGTGCGGCATATTTGGCCGCGGTCAGGAGGAAGCCCGTCTTGCCCGAGCCAGGGCGTCCGGCGATGATGAGCAGATCCGATTTCTGCATCCCGCCCAGCAGCTTATCGACGTCCTTCAAGCCGGTCAGCACCCCATAGACCTCGTCGTCGCGCTGCGAAAGCTGGTCGACCCGGTCGTAATAATCGCTCAATACTTGCTGGATGGGTTGCAGGTCATGGTGGATGCGTCGTTCACTGAGGCCAAAGATGGACTTTTCCGCCTCGTCGATGATCGTATCGACCACCTGCTCGCGATCGTAGGCCAGCTTGGCAAGCTGGTTGGCCGAGGCCAACATGCGCCGCCGGATCGCCTCCTGCTCCACCGAGTGCGCATACGCCTCGGCGTTCAGCGAAGTAGGCGTCTGGTTGATCAGCGACATCAGGTATGCCTGGCCGCCCACTTCGGCAAGCTGGTTATGCTGCTCCAACTCTTCACTCACTGTCAGGAAGTCGATCGGGGTCCTGCGTTCGTGTAGCCGGGTGAACGTCTCCCAGATCCAGCGGTTGCGAACGATGTAGAAGTCGTCCGCCTGCAGGAACTGGGCTACGTCGTAATAAACTTCGGGGTTGATGAACACGGCGCCCAGTACGGCCTCTTCGGCCTGGCGGCTGTGCGGCTGTGCTTGAATATCTTCAGTGGTGTTTCCGTCCGTTGGAGGAAAATCATTGGCTTCCATTACACCCTCGATCTGAAATGATGATAAAGACTATCGGTATGAAAAATCAACAGCCGGCGGCTTCCGTTCCCGCCCCGGCACGACCATCAATTTTTATCGCGGTCAGGGTCGCCTTCATCCGGCTCGTCATCGTGGCTGGCCGGCGTATCCAGGTCATCCATAGGCAGGTTGTCGATAAAGTCTTTGAAAACCGAAAGGCGCTCATCGGTTGACTGTGTCTCCCCACCAGGAGTGGCCCCGCCAGGAGTGCCGGCAGCAGGTTTGGTGGTCTCGTCTTCCGATTCCGATTCCTGTGATTGGATGTCTTTCTCCGGGGTGATACCGGCTTCTTCCAGCACTTCTTGAGCTACCAGGATGGGCACATGATACCGCACGGCCATTGCCAATGCGTCCGAAGGACGGGAATCCACCTCCACCTGGTGATTATCGACTTCCACTACCAGGTTGCCATAAAACACGTCTTCGCGCAGCGCAGTGATTTCCACCCGCACCAGGCGAGCTTCGACGGCACGCAGCACGTTCTTGATCAAATCATGCGTTTGCGGGCGGGCCACTTCGATCTCCTGCAGCGCCACGGTGATCGCCTCCGCTTCATATGGCCCGATCCAGACCGGCAGATAGCGTTCACCCTTGGACTCGCGCAGCACCACCACGCGTTGCGTGTTGGTCAAGCTGACGCGCACACTATCGATGACAACTTCCACCATTTGGGACATAAAGCCTCGCTTACTCTCGTAAGATGATTCTAACACGGGCAGGGGACAGATGCAATAAAAAGCAAAATCGAGTCCCGTCCAATAACTCACAAAGTTCCATTTTTCCATGGAACCATTACGCCCGGCTACGATTTACCTTTAAGTATTGTATAATCAGGGCGTACATTGGAGGCTTCATGGAAATTAATTGGTATGGACATTCTTGTTTCCGCCTGACCGAGCGTGGTCTGGCATCCGTCGTCACCGACCCGTACGATCACCGCAATGTAGGTTACGAAGCACTTAAGTTGAAGGCTGATATCGTCACCGTCAGTCATAATTCACCCAGCCATAATTATCTGGCAGCGATCAAAGGTGAGACGCACGTCGTCACCGGCCCGGGTGAATATGAGATTGGCGGCGTTTTTATCACCGGCATCCAGACCAACGGACACACGCGCAAGACAGACGATGAACCGATCAATACCCTCTACCTGTTCGATTACTTCGGCCTGACCATCTTGCACGTGGGCGATATGGATCGCGTCCCCAGCCAGACGGAAGTGGAAGCATTTGGCCCGGTACACATTGCCTTGGTGCCGGTGGGTGGCGGAGAAGGCAGCTTGAACGCTGCCAAAGCGGCCGAAGTGGTCAGCTTGCTGGAACCCAACATCGTCATCCCGATGCACTACGCTACGCCCGGTACCACCGTCAAGCTTGACCCGCTCAGCAAGTTCCTCAAGGAAATGGGCCAAGTCAAGGTGGATACGCTGCCGCAGCTAAAGGTCGGTAGTGCCAGCAGCCTGCCCAGCGAGACCCGCGTGGTCGTGCTGGACTACCAGCACAGTTGATAACAGAGGAAGCGTGGCGATCAAAGTCATCCTCACCTGGGACATCATCCCCGAAAAAGAACAGGAATATTTCGAGTTCGTAATCCGCGAATTCGTCCCAGGGATGCAGCGCCTGGGTCTCGATTTGAGCGATGCCTGGGCCACGGTCTACGGCGAGCAGCCGCAGATCATGGTGGGGGCACGGCTTCCTACACTGTCCAAATTCCGCCAGATCACCCATACGGCGGAGTGGAAGAACCTGACCAACCAATTAATGGACTTCGTCCAGAATTACCTGGTCAAAGTGGTCGAAGCGCGGGGAGGGTTCCAGTTCTAGGCCGTACCCTACAAGTCGGCTGACAGACTTTTCGGTAATCCAATTATGGAAACGCAATTAACCCGCCAGTTGCTCGCCTGGTACCATCAAAATGCCCGCCGCCTGCCTTGGCGCGGGCTTTCTGATCCCTATGCCATCTGGGTGTCGGAGATCATGCTCCAGCAGACCCAGGTGCCCACCGTCATCCCCTATTTCGAGTGCTGGATGATGCGCTTCCCCACCCTGCAGGCATTGGCAGCCGCCGACGAGCAGGAAGTGTTGAAGCTCTGGGAAGGATTGGGATATTACAGCCGGGCGCGTAATTTATTTAAGGCTGCCAGGGTGGTGATGGAAAGCTACAACGGCGTGCTGCCCGGCGACCGCACCGCTTTGGAACACCTGCCGGGCATCGGCCGCTACACCGCCGGCGCCATTGCCTCCATCGCCTTTGGACAGAACGAACCTGCCCTGGATGGCAACATCCGCCGCGTACTGGCACGCATATTCGACGTGCAGGAGCCTGCCCGCTCGCCCGCCGGCGAAAAACGATTGTGGGAATTGGCCGCCGAGAACCTACCCCCCGGCAGCGCCGGTGATTACAACCAGGCCATGATGGACCTGGGAACCGCCATCTGCATGCCGCATGCCCCCGATTGCCCTGCCTGCCCCGTCAACAACCTGTGCCGGGCGTACGCGTTAGGCGTACAGGAAAAACGCCCGGTCATGCCTGAACGGCGCAGTGTGCCGCACGTCACCGTGACCGCTGCTGTCATCCATCGTGATGGGAAAGTGCTCATCGCCCGCCGCCCGGCCAAAGGGCTGCTGGGCGGCATGTGGGAGTTCCCGGGCGGCAAAGTGGAAGCGGGCGAAAGCCTGGAAAACGGGTTGAAACGCGAGATCAACGAAGAACTGCTGGCCGAGATCAAGGTTGGCGAGTATGTAGGCGAATTCAATCACGCCTATACCCATTTCCGCGTCACTCTGCACGCCTATCATTGCACGCTGGCAGGCGGCGAGCCGCGGCCGGTGGAGGCCAGCGATTTGCAATGGGTTAGTTTGAACGAACTGGCCGGTTTCCCCATGGGAAAGCTCGATCGCCGGATCAGCAATCTTCTGATCCAAAACAATTCATAAAGAAAGGAATCCCATTGCAATCTATCAATACTGATTTAGAATAATCCTATGACCTCCATTCCTCCCAAGCGCAATTTGATGGTGGACGAGCAGATCGAGCAGCGCGGCGTGCATGATCCACGCGTCCTGGACGCCATGCGCCGCGTACCGCGCGAATTGTTCGTGCCGCCCGAGCAGCGCAATTGGGCCTTCCACGATGG
The DNA here is from genome assembly GCA_050013615.1 of Anaerolineaceae bacterium. Lineage (GTDB taxonomy): Bacteria > Chloroflexota > Anaerolineae > Anaerolineales > Anaerolineaceae > JBEKEX01. Next base: position 12,847 of record JBEKEX010000022.1, on the reverse strand, counting down.
TCCCTTGCCCATCGGCTGGAAGCAAACCATCTCACAGCCCTATATCGTGGCTTTTATGGCCGATCAACTGCATTTGAAGGGGAACGAGAACGTGCTGGAGGTCGGGACCGGGTCGGGTTATCAAGCCGCCGTGCTTTCGCTGCTGGCGCACACCGTCCACACAGTCGAATTTGTGCCCGAGTTGGCCGAAAAAGCCCGCCTGACTTTGTTTGGCTTGGGATACAAGAACGTGACCGTCCACACGGCAGATGGCACGCTCGGCTGGCCACCGGCTGCGCCCTACCACGGCATCATCGTCACAGCGGCCGCACCGCGGCCCCCTCAGCCGCTGTTGGAACAACTGGCAGAAGATGGCCGGATGATCATCCCCGTCGGCCAGCAAGAAAGTCAACTATTGCAGCTTTGGTGGAAAACCGGCAACCGGCTCGACCACGAAGACGTCCTCCCGGTGACGTTCGTGCCGTTGCGCGGCCAATTTGGCTGGAAGGACGAAGAATGGTAGCTTCAAAGTTGCTTCGCACCACTGGTATTATCATTTGTTTGTCCATCTTATCATCAGGATGTAGTACTACTGCTCCAGCGCCCACCGCCATGCCGACCCTGGTACCGGCAACAGCTATGCCGCTGCCGACGGCCACAGCCGTACCTCCCACCGTCACGCCGTCGCCCATCCCCAGCGCAACGCCCTCGCCGACCCCCAAGCCGCTGGTGCCCGATTTCAAGCATATCATCGTGATCTTTTTCGAGAACCACGAGTTCAGCTCCGTGATCGGCAACACGACGATGCCGAACTTCAACCTGTATGCCAGCCAGAACACCCTGCTGACGCAATACTACGCCATCATGCACCCCAGCTTGCCCAATTACCTGGCCGTGTTCGGCGGGGACACGTTCAACATCAAATCCGATTGCGGTAAATGCTTTGTCTCTGCAACCAACCTGGCAGATCAAATCGAAGCCAGCGGCCGCACATGGCGTGCCTATTTCCAGGACATGCCCAACCCCTGTTTCGTGAGCGATACGGCGATTTACGTCCAGAAGCACAACCCGTTCATGTATTTCGATGACATCCGCCTGGATTCAGCCCGCTGTGACCAATCGATCGTCCCACTCTCGCAGTTGGATACCGACCTGGCTGCCGGCACTCTCTCGGATTTCGTCTACATTATGCCCAATAGTTGCGTCTCGACCGACGACGACTTCAGCAACCCGGACTGCACATTGGCCCTGGCCGATGGCTGGCTGGGAGGCATCATGGATAAGCTGCTCCCCTACCTGAACCAGAGGGCCGCGACCGAGCCCTACTTGATCATTTTAACGTGGGACGAGGGTCAAGGTGATCATTCCTGCTGCGGCCTGCCGGCCTCCGCCGGCGGGCGGGTGCCAACCGTCTTGATCTCTCCCCTGGCAAAAAGCAGTTTCCAGGACGACACCCCTTACACACATTACTCGCTGTTGAAGACCATCGAGACGGCCTGGAATTTGCCGCTTCTCGGCCATGCTGCGGATGACGCTAACGTGTTGATTACCGCCCCCTGGAAGTAAGGGCACAGCGTCGCTGTGCCCCAACCGTTATCACTTCCGCACTTCCTTGACCATCTTGACCAGCTGCTCGCCATCGAGCAGCTCGATGGGTTTGCCTCCCACCCAGGCCACCGCTGCCTGCGAGAACGTGCCGGTCGTCACCACAAAGCCCTTGCTGGCCGCCTCGTGCACCATGGTGCCGTAAAAGTCACGGATCACCGGTTCACCCACTTGGCCCTTCCAACGCTTACACTGGGCAATCCAGTGCGCCCCGTGGGGCGTCTCGATTTTCAGATCCACGCCGTGGTCGCCTTGCGCCCCCACCCGCTGCGCCTTGAAGCCATGGCGGCGGAAGAACTTGGCCACCAATTCCTCGAATTCGCCCGGTGAAAGGCGATAGATATCTTCAATAGTTTGGGCATTCTGCAGCGCCTCGTGGATGCGGTGCCATTCACGCCATTCCAGATAGAACAACAGCGCACCACAGGCCATGCCGACCAGGATAAAACCCAAGGTGTTCCACGGTTCGGCAATGAGAGTAGCCACCCGTGCATCGGTCACCACAATGGAAACGCCGATCAGCGCCCAAAGCAGCCACAGGGCAAAAACCAGGCGCAACCCGCGCCGCAGCACGACGGCAAATTTCCCCCGGCTTTTAAATACGCCAATAAAGGCCGCCAGGGTGATCAGCGGCCAAAAGCCAAAAAGTGCTTGAAAGATCTCAAGGACGGTCATCGGTGACTTCCCAAACTACCTCTACCGTGATTTTAGCACAAATATTCGATTTGGTGAGTTAACCTTCAGCATGGATTCACACCAGAATTAATAACAAATCCATCCTCTTTTTTGAAGAGGATGGATGTATGAACCATGTTGCGCTTATTTTCCCTTAGCAGCAAACACCTGGCCGGCAAAATCCAACAAAGCTTGCTTATCCACATCGGTGGCAGTCGCCTTGCCGGTACCGTTGAAAGTCAGATCCCAGGTCATGTTATCGGCAGTGGCATTATCGCTCTGATGGATGGTTACCGATTGAAGGCGGTCCACCAATCCATAAAGCTGCTCCAATTGCGCCTCGTTCAAGCGAAAAGCACCCTGGTCTGTCGACGTGCCCAGCGCACAAGAGCCGGGATAGGCCCAACCGCTTAGGAAAACCGAAAGGTCATCGCATAGCGCCGCGATCCCACCCTGGCGCTGCCACGAAAAGGCCAGCCCCCAATCCGTGCCACTGTTGCCGCCCAACGTTTCCATGTTGACCATGTTTGCCCACTCGGCAAAGCTGCGCTCTTCGGCCGAGCCTGCCGTTTGGCTGCCCTGCCCGGTAAAATCAATCGTCCCGGCTGGCGTATCGGCCGTAAAGGATTTATACGTGGCCGTGAATGCTGTCAGCTCCACAGCGCGATTGCCATTCACGAACATCTTCTGGATCATCGCCCCACCGCACCCGCCAAAACCGACTCCGAAGAGGCTGACCTGCACTTCCTGGCACGGTTGAGTGCTGCTTTGCCAAACGAGCACCGACGTGCCGATCTGCAAGGCGGGGGAAACCGCCAGCACCACCTGGCTGCCATTCTCATCCGAATGGTACTCATACGATTTGCCCTGCGCTTCCAACGTTACGCGGTAGCCGGGCGTCTGCGCCTGGACGCAGGCCGCACCGGTTGTTTGAACTTCCAGGCACGCGTCGGACCAATTTACCGCCGTTGCGCTCACCACTTTCACCTGGGAACTATCCAGATCGAGCGCCTGCGCCAAAAGCTGTTGGGCTCTCACCGCGCCGGCAGGCAGGTTCGTTTCCGTCCCTGCCATCCGCACCGATTGCCCGGTGCCATCGGTGTGGATTTCGATTTGCTTCCCCTGGTTAGACAAAATAATCTGATAACCGTGTGTCACCACCTGGGCACACGCTTCTTTTGGCCCTGCCAGCCCCAGACAGGCATCCGGCCAGTCCGTTGCCTTGACCGACGTCACCGTAAGCTGCGCCTGCGGCACCCCCAGCTCGATCGATGCTTCCTCAAGTGCAGATCGAACCGCTGGTATTTGTTGCGTGGCTATCGGACTGGCTTGTGCCGCCGGTTGGAACGCACTGCACGCCGTCGATAAAAGAGCAACCATGACCAGCGTTGCCATGACCATGGTCGCCTTTACTTTTGTTCTCATATTCATACCTGTATTTGTGTTTTGGATCATTGTCTTTGTGTAGCGTAGACGCTAAAGATTCGCCAAAGTTCCGCTCTATTGTACCCTCAAACCAGGGTGATTGCTCTTTAACACGACCGTGTCACGGCAGTCGATTCGGGGTAAAATAATCTTGCCTGCTGGTGCAGGTGCCAAGGAGACATAATGGATAGCTCTGAAGAACGGCTCAAAGTCCTTCAAATGATCCAGGATGGAAAAATTACCGCCGAAGAAGGGATGCGGTTGCTGGAGGCATTAGGTCAAAAGCCCACCCCGCAGGCCGATCCCTCTGAAGCGCAACCCACCCGGACCGCCCGTTGGTTCCGCTTGCGCGTGGTCGACACCAACTCCGGCAAAGTGCGTGTCAACGTGCGCATGCCAGTCAGTGTGATCAACGCCGGGGTCAAGATGGGCGCGCGGTTTTCCCCGGAGGTCGAAGGACTGGACACCAGCGATCTGCTTGAGCACATCCGCGCCGGCGACATCGGTCAGATCGTGGATGTCACCGACGAGGAAGAAGGGGAACACGTGGAAGTGTTTCTGGAATAGCATCACCTAACGCGAGAAAAAGCGCTTTCGATTGAAAGCGCTTTTTTTATTCAAGCATTTATTATGCGGCTTCTACTTTTTCGATCTCCGGGAAGAACTGGCGGATGGTACCTTCCACCCAGCCTTTCAGAGTGACCGGTGAAAGCGGGCATCCGAGACATGCCCCGCCGAGGCGGACGCGCACGACCTTTTCGTCGAACGAAACCAGCTCCACCGAACCGCCGTGATATGTCTCGATATAAGCATTCAACTGCTCGATTAGCCCGCGCAATTGCTGCTCCTTGGTGAATGCACTTTGCTGGTCAGTCATTGTTACCTTCTCTTTCTACACCGACTTCCGCATGGTCCATGCCGGCATTGAGCATTTCCAGAACTTGTGTACGGCTGCTGTCCAGCCGCTGTGCGATGGCATCGGCCAAACGCTCCAACAAGATCGCACCGGCTTCCGGGTTCTTCCGGCACAAGCGCTCCAGGCGCTTCCCTTCCATGCGATAGGCCCTGCATTCCGTCTCTGTTATTGCAGCAGAAGTATACACCTCATGGCGTAGTGCTGCCGACCAGCCAAACACCCCACCGCGCGTAATGCGCGCCACGATCAGCTGTGGGCCGTCATAAGGCTTATAGCGGACAGTGACCTCACCTTCACACAAAATATAAAAGTAATCGGCCATCTGGCCCTGGACGAAGACCACCGATTGGGATGGCAGATAGACCACTTCCATCAACGGGCAAAGTGCATCGAACTGGGCAGTGGTAAGGCCTTGAAAAATTGGCAGAGCTTCCAATTCTTGTCTGAACATTGAAATCATATTAATGGAACTGCCATCGTTTATATAGTGGCATATTTCCTGAAAGCCCCGATAATAATCATCCACCCATATTGTCATTTCTTGATATTCCTCACCTGTAGATTATCATCTAGCCTAGTAGATATATATATTATATTGTTTATGACTCAACTCCTTTGGGACTCCGGAACGACCTACGAATTATTTGCCAGCCTGGTGGTGCTATACCGCCCTACGGTTTTTAGCTTGCGCCCCGCCCGGGCTGCCAGCTGCCGTGCGGTTGGCGGCAGGTCATATATGGGTTTGGCCCGGCGTTCATCAGCGTCATCGTCCTATACATCCTCTCGGTCAGCCTGTACTGCTCATTCTTTTGGAAGAGCGCACCCGCTGAGATTGCATCATCCCTACAGGCACAACCTTGACAGCTTTATCCTCCACAATATGCCCAATGCCTTCTATGAAGAATCTCACCTGGCTTGCTTGTCACGGCCGATTCTTGAGCACGTCGTGGATGAAGCGCGGTGAATTGAGCCCCCGTTCCAGCAGGTAAGTGAAAAAGAATTGCAGCAGCGTTTCCATCTCGTGCCGCACCGGTGCGCTCAGGTTGGCGCGCTGGGCTTCTCGATAGCTGCTGCGCTGCAGGTGGCGCAAATACTTCAATGCTTCCACCGATACCGGCCGGCTGGCAGGCGCATTGGGCCCACACTTTGGGCACAACACACCCCCCAATTCGGCAGAAAAATACTGGTCCTCGGGCTTGATCTCTTCGCCGCAGCGCACACAATTGAACAATTGCGGCCTGAAACCAACCAGATCCAACAGTCGTATTTCGTAATAGCATACCGCCAGGAAGGGATCATCCTCCGACGTGATGCGTTTGAGGGTCTCGATCAAAAGCTGATAGAGGGCATTGTTCTCTCCCTCCTCGTAAGTAAACCGGTCGAGCAGCTCGACGATATATGCCCCGTAGCCCGTACGCACCAGGTCGTCGCGCAGCGGCAGATACGCATCCACCGTACGCGCCTCGGTCACGATCCAAAAATCTTTGCCTTGGGCGAGTTGCAGTGTGACGCGCGTGAACGGTTCCAGGTGGCCGGCTTTGCGCGAGCGCAAACGGCGTGCCCCTTTTGCGATGGCGCGCAGTTTCCCTCTCTCCCGGGTATAGATGATCAACAGACGGTCGGCTTCGCCCCAATCCGCGTGGCGCAACACCACTGCTTCTGCATGAATGGAGCGCTCTTTGGAAGGCATATCATCCTCCCATCAACCAGCTCATTTCGCCAAATCTTCCGGAGTAAAAGCTTCCGGCAGCAACTCACGTACACTGGTCTCTTTGAGCAGTTCCCCTTTTTCGTTGCCGATCAATACCACCGTGTCCAACCCAAACTCCGCCAGCACCTGCCGGCATGAGCCGCAGGGTGAACCGCCGTTTCTGGTCACCACGGCAAGGGCAGCAAAGTGGCGTTCCCCCTCGGAGACTGCTTTGAAGACCGCCACGCGCTCGGCGCAAATAGTGACCGGGTAAACAGCATTCTCCACGTTTACACCATCGTAGATCTTGCCCGAGGCAGTCAAAAGGGCTGCACCGACGGCATAGTGCGAATAAGGTGCGTAGGCCCATTGGCGTGCCTGAACTGCCAACACTACCAGTTTCTTCTTGGTATCATCATCAATCGTCATTCCGGTTTTTCCTCTTCTCGCACTTTGCGTAGTTCACGGGCCGGCACACCCACCACCACCGTGCCGGGCGGCACATCGTGCGTGACCACCGAGCCCGCACCCGTCCGGGCTGATTCGCCGATCTTCAATGGCGCGACCAGCATGGTGTCGCTGCCGATGAACACATCATCGCCGATGTCCGTGTGGTTCTTATGTTTACCGTCGAAATTGCACGTGACCGTCCCGGCGCCGATATTCACGTTCTCACCAATAGTCGCATCGCCAATATAGGAGAAATGGCCCATCTTGGTTTCCGGCCCCAGATACGAATTTTTGACTTCGCCGAAGTTGCCCATGTGCACTCCATTGGCCAAATGAGCCCCCTTGCGCAAGTGGGCGAACGGCCCCATGGAAACATTGTCCTCCAGCACTGCGCCCTCCATTACAGCCATCAACAGCGTGCAATGACTGCCAATTTGGGTGTCCTCGATCATCGTGTTGGGGCCAACCACGCAGCCTTCCCCAATGGTCGTTTTGCCACGCAGATATGTGTTGGGCCAGATCGTGGTGTCCTTGCCGATCTGCACGTCGGCACCGATAAAGACCGATTCCGGGTCGACCAGCGTCACGCCCGCCAACATCCAACGCTCATTGATACGCCGGCGAATGATGGCTTCAGCCTCTGCCAGATGCACACGCGTGTTGATGCCGACAGCCTCCTGCGCGTCATCCAAAACGACCGCCTGGACAGCCAGCCCATCGCTCACCGCCAACCCCACCAGGTCAGTCAAATAATATTCGCCTTTGGGAGAAAGCTTTACCCGCTTGAGTGCCGGCCACAACCACGTAGATGAAAAGCAATAGGCGCTCACGTTATATTCCTGGATGGCAAGCTGCTCCGGGGTAGCATGGGCTTCTTCGACGATCTCCCGCACCGAGCCATCGGCAGCACGGATCACGCGGCCAAAACCGTGCGAATCTTCTCCCTTCACCGTCAGCATGGTGATCGGTCCCTTATTGGTCGATTGCACCTTGACCAACTGCTTCAGGGTCTCCGACGTCAGCAGCGGCATATCGGCATTGATCGTCAATACCAGCCCTTCCTTGCCCGCCTGCAGCCCTTTGGCAGCCAAAACGGCGTGGGCGGTGCCAAGCTGCGGTTCCTGAACGGCAAAAGCCGCCCGCTCACCCACAAACTGGCGTACTGCATCCGCATCGTTGCCTACCACAACCACCGGTTTCTCGGAGCTCAACTCGGCCGCACAGCGCAAAGAATAATCGATCAAAGGCCGGCCGGCCAGGGGATGAAGCACCTTGGTCAGGTTGGATTTCATGCGCGTGCCCTGTCCGGCGGCCAAAATGATTACAGTTATATTTGGCATTCTGTTTCCTCTCAATCTTGGAACTTCATTCCAGCAATAAAACAAGAACGAGCCTTGCGCAGCCCTAAAAAGGCGACACACAGCTCGTTATTCAGGGAGCAATTCCCAATCGCTGCACGTTCCAGCTTCCAGTTCACGGGATATCATTTTGTTCAGGCTGGGGCGCTCGGATTCGAACCAAGATCCACAGATCCAAGGTCTGGTGTGCTGCCCTTGCACTACGCCCCAGAGTCAGAATTACCTGACGCGGGTCGTATTTTAACACAATTTACAATTAAGCGCCAATCATCCCTATTGGAATACATCATTCTTTGGCAGGGGGCGTGGGTTTGCTGTTCCAGAAATCATCCGCCTCTTCACGGGTTACTTGCTTGAAGGAGCGCAATAGGTTACGCTCGAAATCTTTGTCTGGCACAGGCTCACTGGTCGTTTCAGGCACAACCGGTTTGGGATCGGGCTGCTTCGCTACCGGGATCGCCATGGAAGGCTGGATGATGGCAGGCTTCTCGTTGAGCGCCGGCCCTATCTTGCCTAACAGCAGCATCAGGCTGCTGTGCGCTTCCATGGCCTGGCTCAATGCCAGCCATAGGCGGGATTTGCTCTGCGACGTTTTGATGATGATGATAAGCGCAAATTTCTCGATCGTTGTAAGAATCAACTCATAACGATTTCCCCTGAACAACATAGCGCTTTCACTACTGACTGAAGACACCACACTCTTGGCTTTCAAACTTTCATTAATAGCGCCGCGCAACGCCGGAAGCCATTCGAATTCGATCCTGGGCTCGGGGAAATCGCCCACCTTGGTGATGACTTCCCCTTGGTCGTCCAACAACAGAATGGTCTGGGCCGCCAGCCCCTCGCTTAATTCGCGCAGGAAATTATGCAGTTGCAGCGTGGCACCCATTTTTGGTGAAACCGGAGGCGGAGCGGGCATTTTAAATGGAGCCGGGTTTGCATACGGTATGCGGTTGGGGGCAGAAGTTGGTATAGAACTGGTCGGTTGCGGGTCTGCTGGCGGGCGCACAGATTGTGATTGCGGAATGGTGTGTTGTCCGTTCGTCGCGGGTTGCGAAGGCGGGATGCTGGCCGGCGGCTGAGTCACCGGACGAGGAGTAGATGATTGCAATGGAGCAGCGGGTTTATCGCTGGAAGTTGTAAATGGCTGCGGTTTCTCTTGAAAAGGATTTGATGTGGCCTCGCGTGGCGGAAAGGAGGTCGGTGCGGGCGAAGGTGCCGAAACTGGCGTTGAAGCGGGCCGGGTGGCAACCGGAGGCGGGACAGTCCCGGCGAACTCGCCAATCCCCAGGCATTTTTGTACGGCAATCAGGAAATCATTGATATCCAACGGCTTCCGCAAAAAGTGCTGGATATTCAGCTCCACCACGTCTTTATGCACATTCTCCGGATCCAAGGCCGTGATGAGGATAACCTTGAGGTCAGGGAAGCGTTTGCGCATCCTCCGCACCAGGTCGGTCCCGGTGATGCCTGGCAGCATATAGTCCGTCACCAACAGGTCCAACGGTTGCTTGCTGGCAATCAAAAAAGCTTCCTCGGCTGAAGGCACCAGGTTGACTTCCAGTTCGGCATCCAACGTGCTCAAATACGCCTTCAGCAGGCGCCGTGAATCCATCGAATCTTCGATAATCAGGATAGAGTATTTGGCCATACCCGTATATTATATAGTTTTTCCATGAAATAAGAAACACAAATCCCTGCATGAATTGAACATGCAAGGATAAGTTTCACCAATATTTCGTGGTCTCAACCCCCTCATCACCTAATCAAACGTAATTCCTGAACAACTTTCTCGAGACCCATTATTTTCGCCGGTGGGTGACGACATACTGCGACACTCCGATAAAGCCTAAGATCATTCCCAACATCTGGGCAGTGAAAGAAAAAAAGTTAAGAAAGAGGGTCGACTCCACAATCTTTAAAACCATCAAAAAAGGTAAAACAGCACCTATTACCATCAGGGAAAAGGCGATCAGAAGAAGTTTGCCGGGGGTAACTGATATCATTTACTTATAGAGCCAACAAGAAACCTGGTGACCGGGCTTGGGTTCGAAATCGGGTGGCACTTCCACGTCGCATAGGCCTGCAATCTTCTTTTCGCAGCGCGGATGATAGCGGCAACCCGCTGGCGGTTTGACCAGGTTGGGGGGTTCACCCGGCGGAACATGCTTGAATGTCGTTGCATTATTCCCATCCGGATCGGATGTGGCCTCTAGAAGAGCAGCGGTATAAGGGTGCATCGAATCATTCAGCAAATCATCGACCTGGGCTTTTTCGATCAAATTGCCGGCATACATGACAAAAATACGCTGCGAGAAATAGCGCACGGTCGAAAGGTCATGCGTGATGTACATGACGGCTAGTCTTCGCTTCTCTTGCAAATTTCGAAGGAGTTTCAATATTTCGACCCGCACCGAGGCATCCAACATCGAAACCGGTTCGTCTGCAATGATCAAGCGGGGGTTCAACAACATGGCACGTGCAATCACGATGCGTTGCTGCTGTCCGCCGCTAAGCATGTGAGGAAACTTTGGCAAGAAATCGTTAACAGGAAAAACCTTCACCTCTTCGAGTGACTTTGTGATACGCTCGAGGCGTTCTTTCGGATCCTTAATACCATTAACGATCATCGGCTCTTCGAGAATGCGTTGGACCGACATAAAGGGGGCCATGGCACTATAAGGATCCTGTTGAATGTAACCCACCTTGGAGTGATAATCCTTTAGAGTCTCGCCCTTCAACTCGCTGATGTCCTTACCTTCGAATAAGACCTTTCCTTGCGTGGGACGATATAATCGCAAAATGGTCTTCATTAGACTCGATTTGCCACAACCACTCTCCCCCACCACTGCAATTGCTTCGCTGTTATGCAGATCGAAGGTGACACCATCGACGGCATGAACATGCCCGACCGTTCCAAACCCAAAGCGGCGTAATTCGAACCAGACGCGCAGATCCCTTACCGAGAGGAGCACATCATCATTGGAGGTCTCAGCAAACGCTGCCTGGGTGTCTACTGCTGCATCATTGATTTGTTCCATCATGGTTCATCCCTGCTTCTCTTGGTACAACCAGCATTTCACCAGCCGGTCGTCTTGTGTAAATACGGGCGGCTCCTCGGTACACTTCGCAAAACGGCGCGGACAACGCTCCATGAATCGGCATCCGGTTGGCGGGTTGAGAAGGCTTGGGGGTTGTCCAGAAATAAAGTCCGGCTCCTTGTCACCCCTCAACCGCGGGACACTGTCCATCAGCATCTTAGAATAGGGATGTAGGGGTTTGATGAAGAACTGGGTGGCCTTGCTGACTTCGACGATCTGGCCCGCATACATCACTGCTACTTTATCGGCCAATTCGCTCGAAGTGGCAATATCGTGCGTAATCAGAATATAGCTGATCTCCAGCTCGCGTTTCAACCTTTTTAGAACATTGAAAATATTTGCCTGGGTCAACACGTCCAAAGCTGAGGTTGGCTCGTCCAAAATGATCAACTGCGGAGAAGTGACCAATGCCATGGCGATTGCCGAACGTTGGCGCATCCCACCGCTTAGCTCGAAGGCATAGCGCGAGAGAAAATCTTCCGGCACGCCCACATGTTGGAACATCTTGATTGCCTGATTCATCGCTTCTTTCTTGGAAGCGCCGGTGTGGATGATGAAAGGCTCGGTCACCTGTTCCCCAATCCTTATGACCGGGTTAAGCGCGTTCATTGCGGCCTGGGGGACCATTGAGATCATGTTCCAGCGCACTTTCTTGCGGAAGTCCTCCTCGTTGTAGGTCATGACGTCGTTCCCGTCCAGGTAAACTTTCCCGGCATATCTATCAATATTCCTGGGAAGCAGCCGCAGGATTGCTTTAGCCAGAGAACTTTTACCACAGCCCGATTCGCCTACAACGACTACTGCTTCGTTATAACCAAGCGAAAAGTTCACACCATCCACCGCCCGAACAGGTCCTTTGGAGGTACGAAAATACAAAACCAAGTCCTCAAGTTTTAATAGTGTTTTTTCTGACATAGGTTATTGGCCCCTCAAACGTGGATTAAAGACACGATCCAGAGCATAACCAACCGCAGAAAACGCCAAACCAGTAATCATCAACAACACGGATGGCTCAAGCACCCAATAGTACCAGCCCTGGAAAAGAGCGCCAGCATTATAAGAGTCATCGATCAATTTACCCCAGGTAGGCAACGTTGGATCTCCCAGGCCCAACACGGCCAGAGAGGCTTCAAGAAACACGTACGTAGGAATCAGAGTGATGAACTGTGGGATCAACATCGGAATGAGACGGGGGATCATATAAGAAAAGATGATCCTGCCGCTGCTTGCACCGTAAGAACGGGCCGCCTCGATGTAAGGAGACTCCTTAACTTGCATGAAAACAGCGCGGAAAGTTTTGATCCCTGGCCCAAAGATGCCCAGTATTATCACACAGCCAAGAATCACGAAAAGGCTGCGTGAATAGAAAGTGCCTATCATGATCAAGATTGGCAAGAACGGCAGCACCAGGTTGATTTCCGTGACACGTTGGATGAGCATATCAACCCATCCCCCGAACCAGGTGCTGATGCCCGCGATGATCAATTCGGCCATTGACGTGCCGACAGCAGCCAACAAACCGAACAACAATGCAATCGGTGTTCCCCAAAGGAGGGCCAAGCCAATATCGCGGCGCAAATTATCGGTACCGGCCCAACCGGCAAGCTTTCCATAGAAAATGACTTCCGCGGTGTAATCCGAATTTGGC
>JBEKEX010000021.1:0-20144 GCA_050013615.1 Anaerolineaceae bacterium | reverse complement strand
AACACACCGGGTTGCCCCAGATCCTGGGGGTTCAGGCAGAAGGTGCCGCGCCGCTCGTCCTTGGGCATCCCGTAGAGCATCCCGAGACGGTGGCTACGGCGATCCGTATCGGCAAACCGGCGCGCGGTGAGCAAGCGCTCCTGGCTGCCGAAGAATCCAAGGGCCGGATCATCGCTGTGAGTGATTCTGAAATATTGGCAATGCAAAAACTTCTGGCAAGTAATGGCGTTTGGGTGGAACCGGCATCTGCTGCCGGAGTCGCTGGCCTGGCACATGAACTCCGGGCGGGCAACCTTGACCTCAAAGGCAAGCGCGTGGCTGCGGTATGTACCGGCCACGGCTTGAAAGATCCGGATATCATCACCCGCGCGATGGCAAAACCTCAGGTGCTGCCGGCTGAAATGAGCGCCTTGGAAGATTATCTGTCGAAAGGGTCCTAGCATGTCATTTAGGATTCGGGTTCCGGCTACGACTGCCAACTTGGGCCCGGGCTTCGATTGTTTGGGTCTGGCTCTCGACCTTTGGAATGAGGTCGAGGCGGCCGTGTCCGGGAGCGATCTGAAAATCGAGATCGATGGGGTGGGGCGAGGCCTTCTTCCGGTGGACCATAAGAATGCGATCTACCGGGCCATGGAACACTATGCGGAACGGCATCGAAAAGAGTTGCCGTCTGGTGTGAGCCTGAGCTGTATGAATCGGATTCCGCTCGGTTCCGGCATGGGTTCCAGCGCTGCAGCGGCTGTTGCCGGAATCCTAGCCGCGGCAGTAATCCTTGACATTCCCCGCGATATCGAAGACCAACTGGCTTGTGCGGCGCAGATCGAAGGCCATCCGGATAACGCCGCGCCCTGTTTGTTGGGTGGCTTGGTCGCATCGTCGCTGGACAATGGAAAAGTCATCGCCCACCGGCTGCCCATCTCGGACTTTTATTTTGTGATCGTCCATCCCTTCTTTACTTTCCCCACTCACGCCGCCAGGGCAGCGCTTCCTAAACAAGTTCCGCATGGGGATGCAGTGACGAACGCCGGTCACGTCTTACTTCTTTCGGAGGCGCTGCGTTCCGGGGATGTCGAATTGTTGGCATTTGCCATGCAGGACCGGCTACATGAACCTTATCGCTTGCCTTTGATCCCGGGTGCGTCATCTGCCATCGCTGCGGCAAAATCCGCCGGGGCGATCACCGTGGTCCTTTCCGGTGCCGGGCCGAGTCTGCTGGCTTTTTCGCCCTCGCCGAAACAGAATCAGGAAATCGCTTTGGCGATGCAGGCAGCATTTACGATTGTGAATCTCAAGAGCGAAGTGTTCTATCCAAGCATTGCACAGACCGGCGCAGAGATCAGTCCGGGATAACCTGTAGCTCGTTGCGGTCGGCAATGGCCGACTGAAAACGTTAGAGGATGGGTTTGACTTGGATGACGCGGTATTCAATTTTCATTTTCCCTGGTTGTTGACTTGCTATCCTCGATATCAAGTGCGATAATACTTGCATGGTCTCGCGGGCCATTATTTCAAGAAGTTAATTGCATACGACGCCATAATCCTCTCATCCGTTTGTGGGTGAGAAGATCAGCGGATTTTTTACGGAGGAAACTTGTGGGAGGGTTTACTCTTATCGCTATCGGACCTCGATATTTAATCGATCTTTTGCTGTTTTAGGGGTGACCTGCTATGCAACGTATTCTCTCAACTCTGAAGCGTATCCAATGGCCGGCGTTGGCGGACGTGTTGGAAGTGGTGATCATCATTGCTTGGGCATTGTGGATCACCAGCCCATACCTTAACTTTGACTCGCAGATTTGGCCGTCCGGCCCTGATTTTCCCCGCAACATCCAGCTTTTTTCCACATGGCAGAACTTGTCGGTTTGCGGTGACTGCGTCATGTGGAATGGGAGTATTAATGGCGGCGCCCCCGCATTTGCCGATGTCTTTACCCCTGTCCTAAACCCCTTCTTTATCTTTGCCACGATGGTGTTCGGGGCGGTCAATGGGGCTAAGGTCCTCATTATCCTGAGCTTCATTTTGGCTGGACTGGGACAATTGTGGCTGGGACGCGTGTTGGGACTTAGTCGCCTCGCGCGCATATGGACTGCTGCCATGGCTGTGGCTGGCGGACAGCTTTCGGCGCGCATGGGTGGTGGTTTGGTGGTGATGGTCATCCCAATTGCGGCTGCCAGTCTTGTGTTACCTGCAGCGCTTTCTGTGGCTCGCACGGGCAGCCGCCGTTCGGTGGTTTTGCTGGCCCTTACCATGTCCTTGACTCTGGTTTCCGGCCATGGTTATATCCAGATTGCTATATTGGTTGGATTCCTTCCCGCACTGCTCATTTATTGGTTTGATTCAAAAGTAAAACCTCGTCCGGTATGGCGCAGTTTTCTTTGGGCGGCTGGTCTTACCGTCCTGCTCACTGCCATTTTTTGGTTACCGCTCATCCGATTCTGGCCCAATATCCAGAAAGGCAGCCTTGGCGGCTTCAGCAATGGTCAGCCCATTTTGTATGCCTTGCTCAATTTGTTCATTTCGGACTACACGTTTCTCACGACGGATATTCTAGGCAAACCGGCCTTCCCTGCCATGTATTCGATGTTCATTGGCTGGATACCGCTTGTTTTGGCCATGTTTGGTTTTTGGCTTACCCCACGCTATGAGCGGCGCACCAAGCTTGTTCTGTTTACCTCAATTGCGCTGATTTATTTCGCCAGCTCAGGGATGCTGTTCCAACTGCTGCAAAATACTCCCATTATCTCAATATTTAGCCTGGTCGGTTATCCTTCCCTGCTTCAGCCATTGGCAATCCCACTTATCCTGGCTTTGGCAGGTTGGGGAATTGATGGTCTGCGTCGGTTATCCTGGCCTAGCTTTATCATCGGTTTGGGTGACCGCGTTCTGCGGATCAGCTTGCAATGGATATTACTGGTTTTTCTCTTACTGGGGCTCAATTCGGTTCGCTTGTTCTCTCTGCAGTGGATTCGGGCATCCACGGTATCCAATAGCGATTATCCGGTCGATGAACTACCTTCTGACGGAGCGCACTGGGTTGCCATGCCGCCCGGTGAATTTTCGACTTATCCCAAGGCGATTGAGGCTCATTTGAAGATTATCATCGATTCCAATTTCACTGCATGGAACTGGGGCCAGCGTACTGTCCCTGCGCCCCAAGTTGAGCTGTTTCGAGATGCAAATGCCAGATCCGATCCGGCTTATACCGGCGATCTTGGTCCATATGCAGTGCTTGAGCATCCTGATCGCCCTTATGCGTACGTGCAGGCAGGAAGTGCGATCGTGCCATGCCCGGCAACTGCCATTGGCGGGCATATCGATGTCAACTGCAATGTTCAGCAAGCAGGTTTGCTGGTGGTCAATGAGAGCTATTACCCAGGTTGGCAAGCTTTCGTAAATGGGGTTAGCGTTCCCGTATCAGGCGACTTGATACAGTTGAATGTTCCGAGCGGCAGTAGCACCATCGAACTGCGTTACTGGCCTTGGGACGTGCCGGTTGGGGCAATAATCAGCCTATTAGGGATTTTGTTATGCGGGTGGGTATGGTTCCGTTCGGTTCCCGGTCTACCTGAGAGTGTGCCACTCGAAGACTTGGATCGCAGGACAGGGGGGACATCGTCATGATCCTGGTCAACAGGCTGTTGCTGGACATGCGCAATGTGGCTGCTGTCATGGAGTCCGAATGGGCCAGCCTGGCCTAGCTCCCGCCATCACCATTGAGCCCGCCACTCCGGCCCAGCTGACGGAGTTGGTTTCCATTCACCGCTCGGCATTGCCCGAGACGCTGAACAGCCGGTTGGGCCCGCAACATTTGACTTATCTCTATACCCGGATGTTGGCTCATCCAAAAAGTTTGGTTGCAGTCGCCAGCCTGGATGGCAAGGTTTCCGGGGTGGTGTGTGCCACCCTTGATCTATCTGAACTTTCCCATTGGCTGATTGCTGAACTAACTTTGAATACTTGGATTGGTTATGCCTTGCGCATCCTGGCCCACCCGTCGCTTTGGATTTTGTCATTGGAATCGTTGGGTTCCAGCCAGGTGCTACATCTGGATGGGGAAAGTCTGCCTGCCTGCTTGACGGTGTTAGCGGTATCTCCACATGCCCGGCGCCGTGGGTTGGGCCAGGCACTGGTGCAGGCGGTGGATGATTTTGTTCGCAAAGCCGGCTTATCCGGTTACTGGCTGGAAACCGATGCTTCGAATCAGGGCGCCCAAACTTTTTATTCCAGTCAGGGATTTCAACTGGTCGCGCGGCGCGGATCGGCTCTGCGCTTGTTGCACCGATTATAGCCAGGGGGGACAAATGGCAGTGATAAACCTATCCGGCGTTTCGGTCGTCATGCCCACTCTCAACGAGGCCGGCAATATTGCAGATCTTCTGCATTGCACAGCCCGGATATTGCACGATGCCGGCATTCAGAAAGTGGAGCTTTTAGTAGTGGATGACGATTCGCCTGATCGCACCTGGGAAGTAGCGGGGCAGGTTTCCTGTGCTCAGGCTGAGATGCACGTCCTGCGACGGTTGGCTGATCATGGCCTTACCCAATCTCTGCGAGCCGGGATCGAGGCTGCCCGTTATGACGTCATCGTTTGGATGGACTGTGACTTTTCGCATCCTCCTGAATACATTCCGCAATTGTTATTTATGATCGAGCAAGGCTTCGATGTGGCAGTCAACTCCCGCTACATCGTTGGCGGGTCGGAAGTGCGGGTTGGCAAAGGAGGGTTCACTCAACTTGCTCTTAGCCGCTTGCTCAATTGGGGAGTGCGTTTCCTGCTCAACCCGGCTTTCTCTGATTACACCAGTGGGTTCGTGGCCGTGCGGCGCCCGGTGTTGGAGGCATTGCCCCTGCGGGGTGACTATGGCGAATATTTTGTCGATTTTATCTACCGGGCTATACGCGCTGGTTACCGTGTTTGCGAGTTGCCATTTGTTGCTCCACCCCGCCGCAGCGGCGAATCCAAAACCGGTAAACGGCTGAGCGATTACCTTTGGCGGGGGCGTAAATATTTCTGGGCCGTTCTACGGCTGCGCTGGCAGACGTTACGCGGAAAGTTGTAATGGAAAGCCAGCTTGGAGACATAGGCCCGAAGCAACAAACTTTCTGAGTATAAAACTTTAGCGAGCATTTCGTCAGATGTTGCTTGACCCGATGATCTGTACCCACGATAAAAGCCAAAGACCCCGCTTGAATAAATAGCGCCAGCAAAAGCTGGCGCTGTTGAACCATATGCCCGGTAAGCTGCCAGGAGCAGTCTTTATCAAAAATCTGATTAACAGAATGGGACAGCACGGTGGCGATGATGGTAACCTCCACCATGCCCGACCAGGTCGACCAATAAGGCGATTGCCAGCACGAGCCATTTGTAGCCCTCGATGCCGCCCGGGAAGAGAACGAGATAAGCTAAAGTTGTCCAAGGTAGGAGAATTCCGCCTAGCAACGTCCAAAGCCATACCGGGAGAGGCAGAAACCAGTTATTGAAAGCGAGCGTGAAGCGCTGGGGATCAGTCAGCCACCAGATCAAAATGGCGAGACGTGAACTGAATACAAGAAAAATGGTGGTGATACAGCACATGGTGGCCTCCTGAAGGGATTACCGCTCTCAAAAATATCACAGGGCGGGGTGGTTGTCAATAACTGAAAAGCATTTCCATTAAGCTGGTTAAATTATTTTTGAAACAAATTATCATCATCTATTGACTTTAAAAATTGGGTGATTATAATCAAAATATATTTAGGATATCCTAAATAATTATTTAGGTAACACTATTAAAACTAAAGCAGACGAGAACTATCTCAAAGAGATCTATACCTTGGCACTCGATAACGAGCACGTGACCACTTCCATGCTGGCTGACCGCTTGGGATATTCACCCGCCACTGTTACGGGGATGCTCAAGAAACTGGCCCGTCTCGGCTGGGTGATCTATGAACCGTATCGTGGCGTTACTTTGACCGAAAGTGGACGGGTCATTGCCCTCGAAGTGATCCGGCATCATCGCCTGCTCGAAACCTATTTAGTTCAAGCGCTGAACGTGCCTTGGGACAAAGTCCATGAAGAAGCCGAAGGCTTGGAACACGTGCTTTCCGAATATCTGGAAGAGCGTATCGATGAAGTCCTTGGGCATCCAACCATGGACCCACATGGATCGCCTATCCCATCCCACAGCGGCTCGATCGTGAACGCGGTGAGGTTACACCTGTCCGATCTGGCTGTGGGCGACCAGGCCGAGATCATCGAGATAAATGACCATGATCCTCAGCTGTTGGCCCATATGGCCCAGTTCAAACTTTACCCTCTGGTTCATTTTACGGTGACGGCCATCGAGCCTTTCGATGGGCTCATTACCATCCGGGCTTCCGGCCAGATCCATGTACTGGGCCGGGTCAGTGCCGGCCAGATCATCGTCAAAAAGCTAAATGTGTCCTAAAAACGTTAGTGCTATTGTTAAAAATGCCTTGACGGAATCGGGAAAAGGAAAAAACAATGAAGAATTTACAATATAGGGCAGAAAACAGATTTAGGGGGGAGGGATGCCATGGATAAAAAGAAAGCACGCGAAAACTCGCCAGCGGTTGCGCCGGAAAGTCCAACCTCCGATCAACATGCCTACAGTCTTGCAGAAGCACATCGCTCAATCAATGTGCCGCATGGGGGCTCATTCCTGCGTACGCTTTTGGCTTTCACAGGGCCCGGCCTTTTGGTTGCGGTCGGTTATATGGATCCCGGCAACTGGGCAACGGACCTGGCAGGCGGTGCGCAATTCGGATATACCCTCCTGGTCGTCATCACGCTCTCGAACATCATCGCAATCATTTTGCAGGCATTGTCTCTCAAGCTGGGGGTGGTCACCGGTCGCGATCTGGCGCAGGCTTGCCGGGATAATTTTGGCAAACCGGTTGCCGTTGGCTTGTGGATCCTGGCTGAAATTGCCATCAGCGCCACCGATTTGGCAGAAGTGATTGGTTCAGCCGTGGCCATACAATTGTTGTTTGGCTTACCGCTTATCATCGGCGTCTTGATCACGGCATTGGATGTTTTTCTGGTATTGTTCCTGAACTCGAAAGGGTTCCGTTACATCGAAGCGATCGTCGGATCCCTCATTGCAGTCATCACGCTTTGTTTTGTGGCAGAGCTGGTCTTTGCCAAACCGGAATGGGCCGGCGTGTTGAACGGGTTCTTTGTCCCAAAGGCAGAAATCATTACCAACCCGGCCATGCTTTACATTGCGATTGGTATTTTAGGGGCGACCGTAATGCCCCACAATTTGTACCTGCATTCGTCCATTATCCAGACGCGCAAGTTCGACCTGACGTCTGACGGCAAGCGCCAGGCAATCCGCTTCGGTACGATTGATTCGACGAGCGCATTGATGGGCGCATTATTCATCAACGCGGCAATCCTGATCCTCTCGAGCGCCACTTTTCATACCACGGGTTACCAGCATGTGGCCGAGATCCAGGATGCTTATAAATTATTGTCGCCTCTGCTGGGGACCGGGTTGGCCAGCATCCTCTTTGCCGTTGCACTGCTTGCTTCGGGTCAAAACTCCACGTTGACCGGCACCTTGTCAGGACAGATTGTGATGGAAGGCTTCTTGAACATTCGGATCAAGCCTTGGGTAAGGCGGTTGATCACACGCGCGGTGGCAATTGTACCGGCAATTTTGGTGATCTGGATTGATGGTGAAGGGAGTGCAACCTCGCTGTTGGTCTTGTCACAGGTTGTCCTTTCCATACAACTCTCTTTTGCGGTCATCCCGCTGGTGATGTTCACCAGTGACAAGAAGATCATGGGTGAATTTGTCAACCCGATCTGGTTGAAGGTGTTGGCATGGACGATCGCAATTGTAATTGCTGTCCTGAATGTCTATCTCATCGGCACAACCATTTTTCCGGTTTGATCCTGGAGCGCTCTTTGACAGGAAAAGAGATCGAACTGGAACGAAATGGCCCGTGGGACATGCTGGGTATAATTATTGACGAAGGGTAGGTAAAAAATGATAAAGAACTGGAAACCCATGTATAAGTATCCACAACCGGATCATTTCTCTAGTCTCTGTATTCGATGTGAAGGGAATCCAGGCTATGGAAAATGATCGTTCCTTGCTCATCATGGTTTTTTGAGAGGAGATTAGCCGTGTTCAAACGTATATTGGTTCCCTTGGATGGATCTAACTTGGCAGAGAAAGTTTTGCCGTTTGCATGCGCATTGGCCGAACAGCTTGAGGCCACCCTCATTCTTTTTCACGTGGTCGAAAAAGCTGCGCCCGATGAAATTCATGGTCAGCATCACCTGCGAGAAGTTGCCGAAGCCAAAGCTTATTTGGAACAGGTGGCGAAGCAAATATCTTCAGCGAAGGTATCCGTTTTGCAGGATGTTCATGAGGTGCAAGAGGTGGGCGTGGCTCAAACGATCCGGGATCATGCCGAGGAACTGCACACCGACCTTATCGTCCTGTGTGCACACGGAAACGGCGGATTGCGGGACATGTTTTCCGGCACCATTGCGCAACAGGTGATCCGACAGGGAAATATCCCGGTGCTGTTCATTCGGCCTGATACGGCTGCGGATTGGAGCAAGAAACCGATCCGTGAGATCCTGCTGCTTCTCGACGGCTCGAAAGTACATGAAGTGGCCATCCCGGTTGCGAGCTATCTGGCGGAAAAATACAAGGCAAAGCTTCGGCTGTTGACCGTCATACCTAACTCGGATTCGCTTGCCGTCAGGGAGGCCATTACGAGTCGGGTGTCGCCTCGAACGACCACATTAGCCCTTGATATCAGCGCCAAACAAGCTGAAGAATACCTGCTTTCAATATCGCAGGAGCTTTCGAAACAGGGAGTTTCAGCCACGGGCTTAGTATTGCGGGGCGAGATCTCGTCGAAATTGATCGAAACGATTTCAGCAGAAGGGATCGATCTGGTGGTGATGGCGACACACGGGCATAACGTGATCGACGCCCATTGGGAAGGCAGCCTGACGCCCAGATTTCTTCCAAAGGCGCCCGTGCCGGTGATGCTGGTGCACGGCATCGGAGAAGACAGAGAATAATCTCTTTGAGCACTGACAATCGTATTTGAAACGTGATTGAACTTGAAGGACAGAATTATGCAATCCAATGATCAAACTCGATTTATCAAAAGCTTGCAAGAAGCTTTACGGAAGGAACGCGCCAGCCAACGCATTTACCAGAATCTGGCCAATCGCGAAACCAATGAAGCGCGTCGAAAAGTCTTGTCTAGCCTGGCCGAGACCGAACATGGCCATGGTGAACGCTGGGCAAAACGTCTGCGTGAACTGGGTGCTGAAGTCCCCTCCGAGCGCGAAACGCTGGGTGAATTGCTGTGGCGTTGGGTGTTGGTGCAAAGCGGCACCGATAATGCCTTGAAACGGATCGAAAGCAGCGAAGACGATGATACCGAAATGTACGCGCATATGGCTGAGATTGCACCTACTGATCAAGACCGGGCGGCAGTCAAAGCTGTGCTGCACGACGAGGAAACTCATAGCGGCGCGATGAACAAAGCTAATACCATGGAGACGGGGCCAACGGCGAACGCTACACCTCAGGCTAGGTTGGATACGATCCTGCATCGCGAGAGCTGGCACAAGCATGGCGGCGGTTGGATCGGCCAGGCAATTTACGGCGCCAACGATGGGTTAGGCTCGGTCTTTGGGATCGTCACTGGCGTGGCCGGTGCCACGGCCGGCGGCCCGGCCGTGCTGATCGCCGGGTTGGCGGGGATGCTGGCCTCGGCCCTTTCGATGGGATCGGGTGCCTACCTGGCGACGAAGGCCGAGCGCGAAATGCAGGAGGCAGAGATGCGGCGGGAACGTGAAGAAGTGCAGACCCATCCTGAAGAGGAGCAAGAAGAGCTATCTTTGTTCTACCAACTCAAAGGTGTTCCCAAGGATGAAGCCGAAATGCTCGCCGTGCGCATGATCGCCCAGCCGGAATCTGCTCTCAAGACGTTGGGCAACGAAGAATTAGGGATTTCGGAAGAATCTTTCCAGAATCCTTGGGCAGCAGCCATCTCGGCTTCCCTTTCGACGGCCACGGGGGCCTTCATCCCGATCATCCCTTTCTTTTTCACCAAAGGTTATCCGGCCATTATCATCTCGTTCGTGATCAGCGCTTTGTCTCACTTCCTGATCGGCGCCGCCAAGACGGTGGTGACAGGCCTGAGCCCCTGGCGCAGTGGAGCCGAAATGACCATCATCGGCCTGGGTGAAGCATTGATCACTTATGGATTGGGATTGTTGTTTGGTCCCATTGTTGGGTAAAGGAAACTTTGAATCCGGGCTGATGCATCCTTCGGGAAAAGGGCCTACAATAAAAACGCCAGATTTCTCTGGCGTTTTTATTGGTTGATCTAGGATTAATCTAGCAACCTAATGCTGGCGAGTCTCGCTTGGGGGATTTTGTTTGATCATCCATTGGGCAGCATGATCACCTTTTTTACTGTCGGATCATGGTTCTCGATCATTTCGAGTGCTTGGGGCAGCTCTTTCAAGGGTAGGTGATGAGAGATCAAAGGAGCTACTTTAATCTGACCGGTCTGCAATAAACCGACCGCCTGGAAGGAATTGCGCACGGATGTGTATGAGATCGAGTTCATCTTTACTTCTGAATAATTCTATTAACTTGATAGTCTTGTCATGAGAATATAATCTTTACATATTCTACTCTACCCAATTGAAATGCTTGTACCTTGGCAAAGAGGTATTTTCGATAAAGTGACGTCCTTTACTGGAAAGAAGAGGACCTCTCCGAATCGTGGAGAATGATTATTGAAATAATAAATATTTGTTATATGATATATATTGTCGAAATTAGAATATGGAAAAAAGGAGATAATCATGAAAGTCCAAGGAAAAACCATTGTCGTAACAGGTGGCGGAAGCGGTATGGGACGCGAACTGACCTTACTGCTGCTGCAAAAAGGGGCGCAGGTTGCCGCGGTGGATATTAACGAAGCCACCTTGAAGGAAACTGCCGCTCTGGCTGGTGAGCGTCAGAGCAGGTTGTCCATTCATATTTTGAATATCACGGACCGCGACGCGGCCTTAAAGTTTCCAGAGGCAGTAATTGGAGCTCATGGTGCCGTGGATGGCCTCATCAATAATGCTGGCATCATTCAGCGTTTCGTCAAAATCAATGATCTGGATTTCAAGGAGATGGAACGCGTCTTCAGCGTGAATTTTTGGGGCATGGTGAACATGTCCAAGGCATTTTTGCCGCATCTGCTCAAACGCCCCGAAGCGCACATCGTCAACACCTCCAGCATGGGCGGATTCCTGCCTGTTCCCGGACAAACAGCTTATGGCGCGTCCAAAGCGGCAGTGAAATTATTCACCGAAGGATTGTATTCGGAGCTGCTTTCGACAAATGTGCATGTGACGGCGGTCTTTCCGGGGGCCATTGCCACCAATATTGTGGTCAATTCGGGTGTTGATATGGGCACGGCAGCATCTTCTGCAAACCAATCGAAGATAAAAATGACCTTGCCCGCAGGTGCAGCCAAAATTATCCTGGACGGTATAGAGAAAAATAAATTCCATATCCTGGTTGGCTCGGACGCAAAAATGATGGATTTTCTTACCCGTTTGATGCCAGAACGCGCAGCCAAGATCATTTATTCGCAAATGCGTTCACTCCTGCCGGAGTAAACATCGCGCTGGAATTCGTCTTGAAGGTATAAGTACTGTGTTTTTCATTTAGGGAAGGCACGGGAATATTTTTGGTTAATACTATAACACGATGAAATTATATAAATAATCGTCTTTGTTGAAGCATCATACCAGGTCTGATCAATCATGCATTGGTTGGATCTTGTACGAGAAAGAGCCCGGTACCGAACGTAGTAAAATACTTTTCAATGCAATCGACTGGATGTAATTCTCAGCATCCTGAACGGTGTCCCATTCGTAAATCGATTGGCAATCCTCGCCCTGGATTGTAAACAGCTTGGAACGAAAACCGTGATCGCCGATGTAAAGCGGCAATGGCAGCAATGAATAGAACTGATTCACCTTGGGTGACATATTGGTAACCTTGAAATGCAAGGTGAGAAGTACTCCCGGTTGAATGGCTTGTCCCTTCATTGAGTTGACAACTACTTGCCTGAAAACGGTAAACTTTTTTCCTTGTTCATCGACGACAGTTTCACCAACCCTGTTTTTGGGAAAATGCAGTCGACCTGTTAGAATGTAGCCGATGGTTTTAATAATCGAAATGATTGGGCTGAGAGGCATGATAACAAAAATTGCCAATACGAGCCAACCGAAAAGGCTGCCGGAGAATGACTGAACGTGACCGGGCGGGATGAAGATCTTGACAAACAAGAGAATAATCGAAAGGACGATTAAAAAGCGGAGGAGTGATGTTCTGAAATCCAATATTTGGGCGCCAATTTGGGTTGAATTTTTCGGTTGCATCATTTCTTTTCTTCTTTCTCATAGAAATTTGCTCACAATCCTTGGCGTTCTGCAAAGTCTTGAGCTCGTTCGATGAATTTCAACTTGACATTTCGGAGCGGAATTCGTTTCAACAGGTCGAACATGGGTACTGGCACGATCTCCTGGTTAGCCCGGCGCCGGGTATTCCTGCGGATATGACTGAAGTGCACCAGATCGCGGCCAGCTTCACGATAAGCTGCGTACACATCCCGGATACGCGGGAAACGTTCTTCAGCATGAGTATCCCGGCCTTTTCCAACCAGGGCAGATCCGTTTCTGACAAGCATTCCGACCAACGGTGCATCCATGAAGCGGGAAAACGAGTGAAAATAAGTGATTGCATTTTTAGATGTTTCGGCTTCGAGGTTGCTGCAGCAGATCAACGCCACGAACGGTTTCGAGACGATACGGTGATCGATGAAATGGAACATCAACCCGGCATCAGACAACTGAAGGTCATCTGACTTTCCGATGGCGTAGAAGCGATCGAAAAAATTTTTCATCAGGGCAGTCATACTGAAGACGTGGATGGGGGTTGCATAGATGATAAGGTCAGCCGCAGCCATCTTTTCAAAGATCGTTTGACCATCATCTTTGCCGTTCCAAACACAATGGGGCGAGAAGGATTGTTGATCGACCGGAATCGAAACCTCTTTCTGGCAGGTATCGCACCCCAGGCAGCGATTCAACTTCAATTTCGCCAGGGTGATTGCCTCACACTCACCGCCTGCTTCCTTGGCACCTGCGAATATCAGGTCGATAAGAAAACGGGTATAGCCGCGGTCTCCATGGTGACTGCCGTTGATGGCCAGGATTTTTAGCTTCGGTTTCGTAACCGTATATTTTTCGTTCATGATTTCATTGTTTTCTCGACCGTGTTTAATGTTTCTTCCAGCCAATGGACGGTCATCTCAGCCTGCGCTTCACCATAGCGACGGACAAGCTCCCACATCATGCCGGCATTTGCCATGCTATCGGTTTTTGAAGCCGATTTGATCCGGGCGGCGCTTTCTTGTTGAAAACGTTTCAACAACGCACGCTGGATTTCAAGCTGACATCGAAGTTGCGAGCAGATCTCTTCTTTTTTGAGAATTCCCGAAAAGAAGAGCTTGAGCAATACCTGATTTTTTATTTCCGGGACTTCATCGATGGGATCGGATAACCAGGCAAGAAGCTCCTCTCTTCCCTGGGGAGTTATCGAATAAACCTTCTTATCCGGTCTCCCGTCTTGCGGGAGCGTTTTGGAAGTGATCAAGCCCTTTTGTTCCAGCATTTTCAGTTCGGGGTAGATCTGGCTGAGTTCTGCGTGCCAGAAAAATTGAGTCGATTCATCGAGTGTCTTCTTGAGATCGTATCCGGTCATCGGCCCATAGTTGAGGAAACCAAGCAAGGAATATTCAAGAGACATATCTTCCTTATATAAATATTATATATAAATTTTTATATATTATAAACGAGAAATTCGATTTGTCAAGGGATACGTCTAAAGATCAGCCATGAATAGGGTGAGGTATTGAGCCCAATACTTTTCTTTGTTCAAAGTGCCAACGACAAAATAATTTATTTCAAGCCGTCGTCTCGGAGCAGGTTTCAGGTTGGTCGAGATCCGCATGGATTCATTATTGCAGTCGACTGCAAAGCCGGTTTCCAGTTGCTTCACATTCTTTATACTGGCATATCCGTCCTAGGCTGTTGTAGACCAGGTGTCTGCCGTCGCGTGTCCAATTGGGCGCTTCGATGACGTAATCGAATTCCTTGAGCACGGTCCGGGCACCGGTGAACACATCGATGGTTTCTAGGATGCTGAATGTAACGCGTTCCGCCATTGCACGTCGCAATGTTTTGACATCCATGGGTTTCATCCTTCAATTAATAATATGGCTTATTTATTCAATCAGAGAATAATGAATAGATCAGGAGAACAATGATCACCAGGATGGCTGTTAAAACTGCGAAAATGGCCCCATTTGTTGTGGTTAATTGATTGGTTACATTGGTTTGGGTTCCGTTATTGTTGCAATAAGCAGTGAAGTGAACTGTGACTTCGCCCGCGCTTTGCGAGGTTGTTGTTCGCTGGGTTTGCATCGTCCCATTGGTGCAAACCAAAGGCGCCGTCACGGTCGAAATTGCCGGTACGAGGTTCGTTAAGAAATAACCAATCGCAAAGCCGACAATCAGCGCCATGCCGATTGCCACCAGGAACGTCCCAACAGGGTTCCTTACATGAACGCGCGGTCTTAGGTCATTGTTATACATGAATAACCTCCAGATTGGAATGGCAATCCATCAATGTCAATTACTGCACCAGAAAGTATACAAGCAATGTCTTTCTTGGTTTGGAGGATATTATATATCTGGCGTCGCAATCAGGGTTGGATGAATGGTAATGAAAAAACAGAGTCTTGAGCGCTCTGTTTGTTTTGAATACAGTGGTCGAGTTAGTACCCAAAGTGTAATCGGCGATTATCATCTCGTTTGTGATTTACGCCTTGTCTCACTTCCTGATCGGGGCAGCCAAGACGGTAGTGACAGGCTTGAGCCCCTGGCGCAGTGGAGCTGAAATGACCATTGTAGGGTAAAGGTAGCTTTGAATCCAGGGTGATGCATCACTTGAGAAAAACCAGGGAACAAGCTGAAATAAAAACGCCAGCATTGCGCTGGCGTTGCAAAACCATATGCCCTTTCGGGGCTTCTTTTTATTCGGGGAATGAAAGGCTTTGAGAAAGCGAATCTTTTAAATCTGCTTCTCCTGGCAGATCTAGCGGTACGCGATATCTTTGTTGCGCTCGCGGGGAAGCTGGTACCAGATATCATCGCAGGCTGCGAGAATTTGCTCATCGAGGGTGAGATCGATGGCGGGTAACGACTGATCCAGTTGCTCGGCTTTACTGGCACCCACGATGGCTGAGGTAATTGCCGGCTGCGCCAGCACCCAGGCGAGAGCCACCTGAGTGATCGACACCTTATGCTCATTACAAAGCCGTTTTAACTGATCCACCGCCTGCATCTGCGTTTCTTGCCAATAGCGCGAACGATAGAGCTGCCCGGCATTCTCAAGTCCAAAACGTGTTCCATCCTGGACAGATTGTCCGGTCTGATAACGACCGGTGAGCATGCCGCCCGCCAACGGATTATAGCTGATTACGCCAAGCCCTTGGTCCAGAGCCAGTTGCAAAAGTTCTGCTTCAATGTGACGGAACAGGAGATTGTAGCGGGGTTGCACCGAATCGAAGCGCGCCAGTCCCAGTTTGTCGCTGGACCACAGCGCTTTAGTCAACCACCAGGCGGGATAGTTAGAGCAGCCGATATAGCGCACTTTGCCGCTGTGAACCAGGTCATCCAATGCTCTCAACGTCTCATCGAGCGGCGTTTCAAAATCGGGGAAATGCATCTGATACAGGTCGATGTAGTCGGTCTGCAAGCGGCGCAGGCTGGCCTCGACCGCCTGGAAGATGTGCTTGCGCGACCCGCCGCGGTCATTAGGACCGGCGCCCATTTCACCAGCGAACTTGGTCGCCAGCACGATCTGTTCGCGCCGTCCTTTGAGCCAGTTGCCGACGTATTCTTCGGTGCGTCCATTGCTCTCCAGCGCGCCGCCAAGGGGATATACATCCGCGGTATCGAAGAAGGTGACGCCATGCTCGAAGGCTTTATCCATAATGGCACGTGACGTCGGTTCGTCGCACTGGTTTCCAAAAGTCATCGTGCCAAGACAGATTTCCGATACTTTCAAGCCTGTGCGTCCTAAGCGTTTGATTTTCATATTTCCTGACCTCCGCTTTCGTTTGTTATAAATTAATTGTGTTCTCAATAATTAAGAGTTTGTTGGGCGCGGCACGAATTTGATCGTTGCAGCTCTTGCTTCAGGAGTCACCATGGGGTCGACGTACTGTGCATCATATTGGTGGTACTTGGCGCGGTAAGCGGTATCGATCTGGGCATTGATATCGGCGTTGGCTTCCTCCACAAAGGTGACATCTTTGTCGACGCCGCCAGCCTGGATGTGCCCTTCGTGGCGCATCTGAGTGCCACGGAACCAGCCGGAGGTGCGCCCATTGGCGGATCGGACGTAGAGGTCATCGCCAAGGCGGACCACCCAAATCGTCACCCGGTTTCGCAACGTGCCGTCACTGCGCAATGAAGCGAGCTGCAGTTCTTCAGCAATTCCAATTTTCGTGAGCTCATCATTTGACCAAGTAGCCATAGGTTAACTCCTTTACGTTTTTACAATTCATGTTTTTCTTTATTATTTAGCTAAAGACCACCTCAATAACGGTCGCCGACCACTTTGATCTGTGACATTGCGTTGTCGATCTTACTGAGGTCATCTGGAGTCAGTTTGACGTCAACCGATCCGATGTTTTCTTCAAGGCGCTCGATCTTGCGTGAGCCCGGGATGGGCACGATCCAGGGTTTTTGCGCCAACAGCCAGGCCAGTGCAATCTGTGCCGGGGTGGCTCCTTTTTGAGAAGCAATCTTATCAAGCAGCTCGATCACCGCCCGGTTGGCTTTGATTGCTTCCGAGGTGAAGCGGGGATTGTGGCTGCGGATATCGGTACTGTCATAGGTCGTATTTTCGTTAATCTTGCCGGTCAGGTAACCACGACCCAGTGGACTATAAGGGACCAATCCGATGCCCAGTTCCTCGCAGGTTGGCAGGATGGAATCTTCAATGGCTCGCCACCAGATCGAATATTCGCTTTGCAGGGCAGTGACGGGTTGAATCGCATGCGCACGGCGAATCTGATCGGCGTTCGACTCAGACAGGCCGAAATGCTTCACTTTGCCGGCTTGGATCAGATCTTTCACCGCCCCGGCCACATCCTCGATTGGCACATTAGGATCAGGCCTGTGCTGGTAAAACAGATCGATCGCTTCGACCCGCAGGCGTTTAAGCGATGCCTCGGCCACGCGCTTGATCTGCTCCGGACGGCTGTCCGGCCCCATGCTGGGATGTGGGCCTTTGACCGGGTCGTGCTTCCACCCAAACTTGGTGGCGATGACCACCTTCCCGTGGAAGGGTTCCAAAGCTTCACCCACCAATTCCTCGTTCGTGAACGGTCCATAAACTTCGGCGGTGTCGAAGAAGGTGATGCCGTGCTCGACTGCCTTATGAAGGAATGTGATCATTTCTTGTTTGTCGGTTGGTTTGTCGCCAAAACTCATTCTCATACAACCCAATCCAAGAGCTGAGACTTCCAATCCGCTATTACCAAGTTTTCGCGTTTGCATGTTTACTCCTGAACTTTGTTAATCAAAAAGCTTCGGGGACTTGATCTTCCGTTTGGATGATTTCCTGCTCTTTTTGCTTTAAGGTTCCGTTTTCATATACTTCGATCTTATGATCGAGGAGAGCCAGCGTTCTTTGCATCTCCTTCATTCTGGCAACAAGTAATTCCCGTTGCTCCTTCAGAATTTCTTTTCGGGCCTCGATGGTTTTATCGCCTTGTTGGACCAATGCGATGTATTCGATCAGCACTTCAATGGGAAGCCCTGCGCTCCTCATGCACTTGATAAATTCGACCCGCTTCACGTCCGTTTCGTTATAATCTCTGATGCCGCTCCCATTTCGATTTACGGGTGGAATTAGGCCAATACGTTCATAATAGCGCAACGTATCAGACGGCATGTCATATCGTTCACTTACTTCTGCAATCTTCATGGCTCACCTCTAAGCAACAGTGTAGCACTTGGAGTCAACTCCAAGTCAAGGGGTAAATTACCAAATCAACCAAACTCGAACTTTTTAATTAATCAATCAAATTTGCATTTCTTAGCCAATGGACTACGTCTTCATGTACGTTATTCACATTGGAACCGCGGATTGCCAGACCTTTCAAAACCTTTGCCTCGGGGCATAGAGCTGCAATGTCCCTTTCGCTGTTTCCAAGGCCACTGCCTTCATGTGTGCAGAACGGCAGAATGGTTTTACCGGAAAAATCGTATTTTTCAAGAAAAGTAAAAACCGGCATGGGCATGGTGCTCCAATAGTTTGGATAACCAAGAATGATCGTGTTGAATTTGGCAATGCTATCAAGGTATTTAACCAATTCCGGCCTTGCGTTTGAGCGAAGATCTTTCTGCGCTTCTTTTGTGCAAGTGGTGTAGTCGGTTGAATATTGATTAACCGGGTCGATTTTGAATAGCTCACCTCCGGACAATTGCGCAATCATTTTTGCAACGACCTCAGTGTTGCCAACAGGTAAATTGACAATGCTATCTCCCACGAAATTGTTGCCCGCTCGAGAAAAATATGCAATCAAAATTAAATCATTCATATCAAATCCTTTTTCATCACGACTAGACTTCATTATATTATTTGGAGTCAACTCCAAGTCAAGAGTTTTACAAAAACTAAAACAGAAGTCCAGAAGCATTTTGATAAGAATTATTTACGGAACGGGGAAATTTTCGAAAGAAAGTAATCGAACATTATTTTATATTATCCCTGACAAATGCATGAAACCGGCAGGGGAGGTGACATTCCTTTTCACTACCTATTTCCCATATATACCAACTACTTAAGGAAATTTGCCTCTTGACAAAATTTGAGTTATTATATAGAATACTCTGTATCATAGAGTACTCTATAAATAGGTGATCAAATGAACGTTTCTCCTAATGAAGCTGAAGAGGCTTTGAAAGCCATCCAAGAAGTGACGCAACGGACTCGCCACTCGATCGCCAGCAGCGGCGCCTTTGTGACGCTGATCATCACGGGCATCATCTGGCTGGTCGGATTCCTGTCTACCCAGTTTCTGACCGGCGGGATCGTGGCAGCGATCTGGGTCACGATCAGCATCTTGGGTTCTGCAGTGTCCATTCTGCTGGGTAACAGGATGGGCAGTCGCGTTCACAGCCCAACATTTAACGCTTCCGCGAAGGGAGTTCTCCTTTTTTGGCTGTTTCTGGTTTTATTTGCAATTGCCGTCATCATGGTGGCACGTCCGACGGATGGGAAGCAACTGACCCTGATGATCGTCTTGTTCCTGATGATCGGGCAGATGGCAATGGGATTGTTGCTGTCATTCACCACCACTTCATGGGCGCTGGCGGTCGCTGCCCTGGCGTTGATTGGCTATTTCTTTTTCCCAGGCATTTTCTACTTGTGGATGGCGGTCCTGGGTGGGGGTGGGATGATTGCCCTGGCGTTATACATTCGGGCGAGGTGGTGAACCCATGGCTCAGTTAAACGAACTCATCCACCAGCCAGTTCGCTTGCGTATCATGGCCGCTTTGGTTGCACTGGAACCGGGCAATGAGGTGGACTTCTCATATTTGGGCGATCTGCTGGAGGTCACTGCTGGTAATCTTGGCGCTCATCTGCGTAAACTGGAAGAGGCCGGCTACATTGCCGTCGACAAGACCTTTGTGGAGCGAAAACCGCGCACCTATGTTGCGGCCACCCCGGAAGGTCGGCAGGTTTTTCAGGAGCATGTGGCTGCACTGGAATCGATCTTGAAAAGCAAGTGAGGAAAAATGGATACGATCGTGCAAGTGGAAGGGTTATGCAAACGCTACGGCGCTGTCAACGCGGTGGACGGCATTTCGTTTGAGGTTCGGGAGGGGGAGATCTTCGGGATCATCGGCCCGAACGGTGCAGGAAAGACCACAACGGTCGAATGCCTTGAGGGTCTGCGCAAACCAGACTCTGGTACTGTCTGTGTTCTGGGAGTCGATC
>JBEKEX010000020.1:0-20170 GCA_050013615.1 Anaerolineaceae bacterium | reverse complement strand
AGCGTGACCACCTCGACCCACAATCCAAGCTGGCGCGCTAGGGCAATGCTATCCTGCACGTCCTTCAACTTGCCGCCGCAATCATGATATTGCTTCTCCTGCATGGTCTTGAGATCGACCTTAAACCCATCCAATACCGGGCGCAGATAGTTCAATACTTCAGGTGTGGCAAAACCATTGGAGACATAAACTGTATGGATACCTTTTTGCTTGGCAAGGCTGAAGACCTCGAAAGCCCACTCGCTGGTGATGAGCGGCTCGTTGTACGAAGAAGCGATCACTGCCGCTCCATTATGCACGGCATAATCGACCAGTTGAGGTGCAGATATTTTTTGAATGAATTGGGAAGCCTCTTCGGCAGCTGGCTCGCGCAGCGCCTGCGAAGTGAGCCAGTTTTGGCAAAAATCGCATTTCATGTTGCAGCCCAACATGCCAAAGGTCAGCGCATCGCTGCCGGGCAGGAAATGGTCGAATGGTTTTTTTTCGATGGGGTCGATCTGGGCGCCGGCAACATACCCGCGCGGCACGCGCAGCACACCGTCCTGGTTGTAACGCACCAGGCAAATCCCGCGTTTACCTGGCTGGATGCGGCAGCGATGGGCACAGGCCAGGCAGCGCACGGCGCCATCTTCCAATTTTTCGCTGAGCACGCTCTCGGTTGTGAGCGGGTCAAGAATGGACTTCAGATCAGGCATAGAACAACCATCCTTACCTTCATTATAACCATGACACGGTTAAAACAGGATGGGGTGTTCTGCCTTGGGATAATCCGGATAAGATGGAGGCGGAAAGAAACAATCGCCTTCTAACTCAGAACCCTTCCAGCTGCGACAAATCGGCCACGCCGCCAGTCAGGGCAGCCATGCGCTGCAGCAGGCCCAGCCGGTTGGATCGCACGGCCGGTTCTTCCGCCATGACCAGCACGGCATCGAAAAAGCGGTTGATGACCGGGATGACCGGGACGAAGGGTTGGAAGAGATCGTCCACGCTGCCGGGGCGGCGCTCGACTTTTTCAAGTCCCAGCAGGGATTGATAGAGTTCTTTCTCCGCCGTCTCCACAAAAGCAGCCGGCTTGACCTCGAAGGTTTCTTTTTGGTCACGCGTGATGCGCACACAGCGCGCATAGGCCGGCAGGATGGTATTCCAATCCGACCGCTGCACCCAGGTCGTCAATTCCTTGACGGCGCGACAGGCGCGTGCCGGATTGCTGCCCTGGACTGCCAGGACGGCAGACACCACATCGTGGCGGAACCCTTGATCGAGCAACCAACTTTGCAGCCGCCCACCGATGAACTCCAGACAAGCCTTTTGGCTCTCAGCCGAGACGGAAAGCGGTTGAACTTTGGCAGCAGCACTCAACCCCGTAGCCAGGTCAAAATCCAAATCCCAGGCAGCCAGGGCTTGCACCAGGCCCAGTGCGGCGCGGCGTTGGGCAAAGGGATCTTTGGTGCCGGTGGGCGCCAGACCAGCAGCAAACAGACCGGCCAGTGAATCCAGCCGGTCAGCGATACCCACCAGCAACCCCGCTTTGCCCTTGGGAACACTGTCGCCGGCAAAGCGCGGCAGATAATGCTCGAAGATCGCCTGCGCCACCGCATCCGTTTCGCCGGAGTGTTGAGCATAGTAGCGCCCCATCACCCCCTGTAACGAGGTCATCTCGACCACCATCTTGGAGGCCAGGTCAGCCTTGCAGAGATGGGCACCCCGCGCCGCCGTGCTTGCTTCTTCTTTATCCAACTTTACGGAAGATTGTAATTCGCCAACCAGTTGCTCGATGCGCCGGGTCTTGTCCAACATGGAACCCAATTTGATCTGGAAAGTGAGCGTGCCCAGGCGCGGCAAAAGCTCTTCCAATTTATGCTGCAAGTCTTCCTTGATGAAGAAATCGGCATCGGCAAAGCGTGCCAGAATCACTTGCTGGTTACCGTCGGTCACTACGTCGCCGTGTTGTTCATCGCCGTTGCGCACCAGCACGAAGTTCGGCAGCAGCTTTCCGGCCGTATCCTCGACCGCAAAATACTTCTGGTGTTTCTTCATCACTGAGATCAACACGTCGCCGGGCAGGCGCAAATAAGCCGGGTCGAAGTGGCCAAGCAGTGCCGTGGGAGCTTCCACCAGCTGCGTGACCTCGTCGAGCAGGCTGTCGTCCGGGATCGATTCGCCTTTGACACTGGTGACCAGTGCCGCCACTTGCTGCTGGATGATCGTTCTACGCTCGAACGGGTCGAGGACAATGCCCTGCTTCTTCAGTGATTTGAAATAACCGTCTGCATCCTTGACCTCGATCTCCGCCGGTTTCAGCATCCGCAGCCCACGCGTGTGATTCCCGGATTGCAACCCTGCATATTCGAAGGGGATCACGCTCTCGCCAAACAGCGCCAGTAGCCAGCGGATGGGGCGTGAGAACGCCACCTGGCTGTCGTTCCAGCGCATGGTCTTGTCAAATTTGATCGAAGCAATCAAAGCAGGCAGCGCCTCGGCCAGCACTTCCACTGCCAGGCGCCCAACTTCGTGCACCACGGCCACCACGTATTGCCCGCCGTCGATCTCACGTACCTGCAGGTCCTTCGCCGTCAGGCCTTTTCCGCGCGCAAACCCTTCGGCTGCCGGGGTGGGTTTACCGGAAGCATCGAAAGCACGCGCTGCGGGCGGCCCCTTGACCACCACCTCGCGGTCCTCCTGTCGGGCTTTCAAGTCTTTTACGAAAGCCACCAGGCGGCGCGGCGTGCCCAGGATCTTCACTTCGCCATGTTCCAGGCGCAGCTCGTCCAGCAAAGCCGGCACACGTTCGCGCAATTGCTCCACTGCGCTGACCAAGTCGGCAGCCGGCAATTCTTCGGTGCCGATCTCGAACAAAAAGTCAGCCGAGGATGTTTTGGGAACTGCGAAAGCTGCCGGTTCTTTCTTCACAACCGACTTGCTCTTCGAGGAGACATCTCCCCATGGAAATTCCAGCGCCTGGCGTTGCGCCACATAGGCTTCTGCCGTGCGGCGAGCTAATTCGCGCATGCGCCCGAACAGCGCCTGGCGTTCGGTAATGCCGACCGCACCGCGCGTATCCAGTACATTAAAGGTGTGCGAACACTTGAGCACGTAATCGTGGGCAGGCAGCACCAACCCGTTGTCCAACGCAGACTTGGCTTCTGCCTCGAACAAGTTGTACATTTGGCGCAGGCGCTCCACATCGGCGATCTCGAAGTAATACTTGGAGTGTTCCTGCTCGCCCTGCAAATTCACATCACCGTACGTACGTTCAGGAGACCAGCGGATGTTACGGAAGGTGCGAGCTCGCTGCAAGGGCATAGCGATGCGCTCCAACCCATAAGTGATCTCCACAGAGACGGGGTCGAGCAGCATCCCGCCCGCCTGCTGGAAATAAGTGAATTGGGTGATCTCCTGCCCGTCCAACCAGACTTCCCAGCCCAGGCCCCAGGCACCCAGTGCCGGGGATTCCCAGTTGTCTTCGACAAAGCGGATGTCGTGCTCGCGCGGGTCGATGCCCAACGTTTCCAACGATTTGAGATACAGTTCCTGGGGGTTGCCGGGATCCGGCTTCAAGATCACCTGAAACTGGTAATGCTGCTGGAAACGGTTGGGGTTCTCACCATAACGACCGTCGTCCGGGCGAACGGAAGGCTCCACGTAGGCCACTTTCCAAGGCTCAGGCCCCAGCACCCGCAAATAGGTGGCCGGGTTCATCGTACCCGCGCCTACCTGGGTGTAGTAAGGTTGCCAGACAAGGCAACCCTGCTCAGCCCAATAACGTTGCAGGCAAAGGATCATGGATTGGAAATTCAGTGGTTCAGACATGGGAAACTCCGCACGGGATAAAAAATAGTTACAAGATTATACCATTCGCAGGCAAGCCACACGGGAAATAACAATTGAAAAGTAAAATAGACAGATTTATTGCCCCACGGTGAACGTCACGTACTGTGATTCCCCCAGGTTGCCCGCCAAGTCGTAGACACGGACGAATAAAATGTGCTGGCCGGCGACTGCCTTCCACGCCAGCGCATACGGTGTGCTGTCCACTTCTCCCAAGCGTTGGTTATCCAGCCACCACTCGACTCGGCTGATGCCGATGTTATCCGTGGCATTCACTTGCAGTGTGACTGTGCCGTCTTTGGATGGTGTGAGTGTCTGGTCAGGTTGAGGATAAGGGATGGATGCCTGCGGTGGCGTGTTATCCACCGTCACCTGGATCGTGGCGACATCGAACTGCTGCTTGGAACGTTGCACCAGCAATCGTACGGCATAGAGGCCATTCAAACCGGTTGTGTCCCACTTGCCCAGCACATTTTCCTCGACCGGCGTGGTGACCACGGAGCCAACGTCCAGCCATTGGGTCGGGTTGATGCCCTGTCCGACCTGGACGTGGTAATTGGTAAAGTTATCGCCCGCGGCAGTGCCGCGCAAATCCACCGTGCCGCGCACATAAGCGAAAATGGCCGGGCTGGTGATGTGCGCATCGGTCAATGTCTCCGGCGGCTGAATATTATCGTATTGGGTGGGCGGCAATGATAAGCCCGCTGCTTGCGCCCACGAGCGTGCATCCGATGGAACGATTAAATAAGTGTGCTCTTCGACCAGTTCGGGCGGGGTGAACACCGTCGCCAGGCGCCCTGTCTCACGGTCCACCTCCACCTGCTGGTAGAGGTCATCCCAGGAAGTGGGGTCGTTGCCATCGATGAAGACTTCATTGACCACATTCGGGCAATAAACGGTGGGCAGCAGGCCGGAAGGATCGCACACTTGCACGGTCTTGATACCCGCCGGCACGGCCCAATCGATGGCCGGTAAGTCGTTGGTGGCATATTGCAACATGGCATGCTCGACGCCGGCGGCCGACTTGGTGTCCAGCTTCATGGATGTATCGCCAGCCGGCATTCCCAGCCAGACGACGGTCAACCGTTGGGGCGTGTACCCCACGCTCCACACTTGTTGCCCGTCGTCGGTCTGCCCCACCTTGGCACCCGATGGACGCCCGATCTCCAGTGCGTTGGGGTGACCCAGACTGGGCCAGCGTGCCGATTCGTCGCTGAGCACGTTATGGACGAGATAAGCCAGTTGAGCACTGAGCACTGCCTGGGATTGCGTCTGTATGCCATCCCAAACCAGGTTGCCACTGGAATCGAGGATCGATAGAACAGTTGCAGGACCGGCTTTGCCGGTCAATGAAGAACTGACGCGCACGCCCTCATCGTCAAACACACCGTAAGCCTGGGCGATCTCCAAAGGCGTTACGGTACCCCCATTGAAAAGCAGTGAAGCGCTTTCATCGGTGCGTTCCAGTCCGGTGATGCCCAGCGATTCCACCAGTCGCCACGTGTTGGTCGTGCCCAATTGTTCCAACAATTGCGCTACAGGGACGAGGTAATCGTTGGCCAACGCCACCCGCAGGCGCACCGGGCCGTGATACGATCCATCCGGGTTGGCTTTACCGGCAAGGTCGTCCGGCAGGCTGCCGGGAATGTCCCACACCAGGCTGGCGGGGCTGTAACCGCTGGCAAAACTGGCCATGGCGACAAACGGCGTCAACAGGGAACCCGGCGCGTGGCCGGTGAAAGATTCCGTTTGACCAGCCAGGGTCGTATCTCCCAACAAGGCCAACACCTGGCCGGTCTGGGGGTCATAGACCACACCGCTGGTCTGTAAGCCACTCGGATAGGGCTGTGCTAGAGGAGGCAACGTTGGCAGCAAGCGGCTGGCCTGGCAAGCACTGCCATCCGGCAACGTAATCGCATCCGGCTGGTTCTCCAGGCGGGCAAGTTGGGTCTGTGCGGTGCAATAAAGCTGCGCCTGTAGATCGTAATCCAGGCTGGTGATGATCCGAAATCCGCCGTGTTGGACGCGGTTCTGGCCATATCGGGCAGTCAACTGGCTCAACACCAGGCGGGTGAAAGCTGGGGCAATCTGGGCTGCGGCGGGTGGGGCAGTATGGATCGATACCGTCGTCAGCCTGGCTT
This sequence comes from Anaerolineaceae bacterium, assembly GCA_050013615.1. Classification (GTDB taxonomy): domain Bacteria; phylum Chloroflexota; class Anaerolineae; order Anaerolineales; family Anaerolineaceae; genus JBEKEX01. The sequence goes on along the minus strand of JBEKEX010000020.1, from coordinate 14,201 downwards.
TAGTGTAATCATCCGTCGAGATCGCACCACTGGTCAGCATGCGGTCGAGCACCGTTTGCTGCTGTTGGGAAGCCTGGTCAGGAGCATCCAGCGGGTCAAGCTGGGGTGCATCCGCGGCCGCCACCAACACCACCGCTTCGGCAAGGGGCACATCCGACGCCGATTTTCCCAAGTAAAGCTGGGCCGCACTTTCAGCGCCAAACGCCAGGTGCCCATAATCGGCGCTATTCAAATACCATTCCAGCACCTGGGCACGCCCATACTTGGCGGTCACCTGGGCGGCCAGCAGTCGCATACGTAAAGCACGCTGCCAGTCGGCTGGCTCTTGCCACAATAACAAGTCCAGCACCAACCGCTCGGCGATGGTCTTGGGTTCAGGGTTTGTCAACTGTGCCACAGAATAGCCCGGGCTTCGCCAAAAATTCGGCTCGGCAATGGCCAGGGTGGCCTGCACCAAAACCGGGCTGAGATGATCAGCCTTGGCGGGGTCCAGATAGAGATACTTGCGCGTGATGCCAGGGTTTTGCAGGCTGAGCAATAAATGCGCCCCGGTGCGGTCGTAGATCTGGGTGGGCTGCATCAATTGTCCCTTGACCGGATCCAAAAGGGTGGGAAGCAAGTCCAAGGATGGCAGGTTGGCCGTCAGGTCAGTATAAGCGACTCCAACCCCCAGTAATGCAATTACCAACGTCAGGATAATCACCAACCCCACTCCAAAAGCGCCCAGAAATAGCCGTTGGTGTGGGCTGTGTGCGTCGCGGTTTCTATGCCGTTGGCGTTGGAGGATCAGCAAGGAAGGAGGTAACGATCGCACGATATTCTAAGGAGTAGCAGTAACGGTCAAGCTGAGAAAAGGCGTGGAGGAGCCCAAAGTCGCCAGATGTTGGCTCGCCTCCTGCGACATATCGCTGGGCACAGCATCGGCCGGCAGTGCCAGAAGCGCATTCCAATCTTTGATCGCATCGTGGGTATCGCCGAATCCTTCCAGCGATAGGGCACGCCAATAATATAAACGGGCACTTTCAGCATCGGTTTGGTCGTATGCATCGGCAATATTGAACTGGACGTAAGCCTGGCGATATTGTTGCAATGCCATCAGTGCCTGGCCGCGCCCCAGGGTAGCATCGAACGACTTGGGATTGATTGCACTGGCAGAGGTGAAATCAGTTAGCGCACTCTGGGCATCTCCAGTCTTCAAATAGCTAAAAGCGCGCTCTTCGTAAGCGTCGAACAAATTGCTATTAAGAACCAATGCCTGGCTTAACGCTTGGATGGCATCCACATAATCATTGATAGCGTAATATCCTTCTCCCAAGTATAAGAATCCTTCATAGTCACTGTTATTATAGGTGACATAAGTATTCAAGGGCTTGATGGAAGATTGGAAATCACCCGTCGCCTGCCAAATTTTTCCCTGCAGCAGATAAACGTCCACGATGGTGCTGTCCAAAGCATTGGCCTTCAAAGCATCCTGCAAAGCAATATCATAATCATCGGTCAAAAATTCTGCCCAGGCGCGGTAATAATAGAAGAGGGATGAATTGGGTGTTAGTGTCGCAACAGTCTGCAGATACCCCGCCGCTCCTGTGCCATCTCCTTGATGATCGAGGATATTGGCTATTTCCAGATAAGCTTCGCCCAGATTGGGGTCGAAGCGGATTGCTTCTTTCAAATCATTGACGGCATCCCGCCAGCGCGTAGAGTCTCCATAATATTCCGCTCGCGCCCGTCCCAGGTAAGCCGGCGCAAAAGACGAGTTGTGTTTGATGAGTGTATTGAAGGTGCTGACCGCATCAGGATAGTCGCCTTTTAGCCGATAAGCTTCACCGATGTAATAGCGGATATCATCTGCTTCATATTCCGTTTCCAGCGCCTGTTGAAGATATTGGATCGCCTGGTCCCAATCCTGTTTTTGGAAAGCTTCCATCCCCAGCGTGTAGGCCTCAGCAACATGGGGAGTTACAAGGAACAAGGGCGTCGGAGTATAGGTAGCCGACAACATCATCCAAAGCGGCGTCGGACCCGGAGGGGTGGCTGTAGGTGTGCGCGGGTTGATCGAAGGCGTGGCCGAAGCTGTGGCGGTGGAACGATTGATGTTCACAATGAACTGGTTGACCGATGGAGGGGAGAAAATATGGAAATACCATAATGCCGCAACCCCGGCAGCTGCCACCAACAAGATCAAACCACCATAGACCAGGCCACGCGTCAAAGGGGATTGCCCTGCAGAGGCGGAAGTTTGAGCCTTGCGTAATTCTGTTTCCCAATCGTGTTTCTGGTATTTATATGGCAACGCCAGGCTGGGATCGGGCTCGATCTCACCGTAAATCATCAGGCCGCGTTTGGCCGCAATATTTTGCGGATCCAACCGCAATGCTTCCTTAAGACTGTAGATGCATTCCTTGCGCGTTTCCACCACAGCGCTCATCCACAGCCAGTATTGCGCATTATTGGGGTTATCTTTGAGCAGACGGGTGAGCAGGTCGCGGGCACGACTGTTTTCGCCGGCTTCGATGGCGGCCATGGCTTCTTTAAACATGCTCTCTTCGACACTCATATGTTGAGTCTAGCACAGGCAGAAAAAGACGGCAAGCCAAACAAACCCCAGGTCGTGCAGTTGACATGCCCCTTGCGACGGGGATGATATAATCTGATTAACGACATGTCCTATGAGGTAATCATGAAAAAGTTTATTGCAGTTGCTGGGAATATCGGGGTGGGAAAATCTACTTTAGTGCAACTGCTTTGCCAACGTCTCGAATGGGAACCATTCTTCGAACCGGTCGCCACCAACCCTTATCTGGCAGATTTCTATCGTGATATGAAGGCCTGGAGTTTTCAATCGCAGACCTTCTTTCTCACCCATCGATTGCGTATTCATCAGGAATTATTGCGTTTCCCTGGCTCCGTCATCCAGGACCGCAGTATCTATGAAGATGCAGAGATTTTTGCCCGTAACTTATTTTTGCAAGGTTCTTTCAATGCCCGGGATTATGAGACTTACTATACTCTGTACCAGACGGTGATCGGCTTCCTGCCGCCGCCTGACCTGGTGATCTATTTAAAAGCTTCGGTTGAAACACTAAAAGAGCGAATTGCCTTGCGCAACCGTGATTACGAGCAAACCATCGCCGCCGACTACCTTGAGCAGCTCAACCAGCTTTACGACCAGTGGATCGATAACTTCACCCTTTGTCCGGTGCTGAGTGTACCTGCCGACGATCTGGACTACGTGGCGCACTCACATCACCTGAATCTCATTCTGACCAAGGTACAGGAAAAGCTGACCGGCAAAGAGGAAGTCGTTTTTGCCCCCGAAGAAGTCAACGGAACGCCAAGCTGACTGGTAAAGCAAGTCCTACTTTATCCAGAAGCTTGAACCATGCCGATTAAAACTCATCGTGGCTCTACGACCAATTTAATGGCCGTTCGTATTTTGGTATCGATCTCCACGTCTACAAATTCTGGGATGCATACCACATTGATGCCATCTTCAGCCAGATAGCCCTTTGCAAGGACCAGCGCCTTTACAGCCTGATTGACAGCGCCGGCACCAATGGCCTGGACTTCTGCGTGTTTGTTCTCGCGCATAACCCCAGCAATTGCCCCCGCTACGGCAGCGGTTCGTGAAGTTGCTTTGACTTTGATGATGTCCATTGCTTTTTCTCCCTTTTCGAGTCCAATTGATCATTGGCAAGCAAATAAAATAAAGGGGGCAAATTCATCAATTGTGAAACAATCCTGTCTAAATTGTACAAGATTTACGCATGATATTCAAGTCATCGTTTCATCATTGGAACTTCCACCTGATACCGTAAAAACACCCCTCTTACTCATTATATTAATTGATTAATCTATAGTCGTCTTAGTAGTGCGGGGGATACTGTGGATAAATCGGGTGAGAGTATGCTGAAACCACCAGCAGTGGGGATAGCTTGATCGGTGAATGGATATATGGTGGTTTAGGCCGCATGTTTTATCAACAAGGGGCAGTGGATAAAAAGGTTGTTTTTTTCGAATACTCATTATCACTGATCGGCTGGGTGAATCCAAGCTGTAAACCTTATTCATAGCTATTGCTTGCTATGAGTTTTTCCAATTTTATCTAGGAAAGAGAACATTTGTCCACAACTTAATGGACTTATCCACAGTTTTTGGCGAGTTATCCACAGCCCTTGGGATAAGGTCAGATGCCGTTTTGCCGGGCGTACTGGTCGATGGTTTCTTCGACGTTATCCAGGAACACGTCCAGTCCGGTCAGCCGGTCTGAAAAACCGGTCTGGTCCAGGGCCAGCGATTGGCAGAAAACTTGCCAGGCGTGCATGGCCGGACTGTTGGATCGCAAACAGCTCGCTGCCAAAGTCCAAGTGCGCAACAGCATCCATAACGCGGCCAGCGGAAGATCGGTGCGAAAAACATCGATGGCGTTTTTGTAGTATGCCAGGCGGCAGGGCGACAGCTTGACCGGGACATTGGACTGAGTCCCCACGGTGCCAAAAGCGTTTTCCCAATCGATAAGCCAGGCATTCCAGTCTTCGTCGCTGACGGGGCGGGTCATCACCAGTCCTGCCAGGTGGGCAATCAGTCCCGGGCGGTCCAGCGCTTCGGCCCTGCGGGGAAATTCCGTCCAGAAGCGCCGCTCGGTGAGCGGTGTGCCGTGCAAACAAGCGATGGCATTGCTGGCACTTTCGAGTGCATGGAGATACGTGAGCAGACGCTGTGGCGTGGTGGGCTCGACACTGGAGGAAAGCTGAAGCCAATCCTGGCGAGCGGTTTCTGCCAGGGGACGCACGCGCCCCAGCACATTTTCGGATTGGTTAAATTGCGCCGCCACGCTGGCTTGTGTGAACTCGAACCAGTGGCGGGTATCGTACAGCATGATGGGGTCGGCAATCAGGTATGACCCGACCCAGGGATTCAATCGTAAATGACGGGGTTGGTGATAAATGCTGAGCGGCAAATGGGCAACGTCGAGATGAATGTCGTCGGTCAGGCGCACCATCTCGCGGCGACTGCGGGGTTCCTGGTTATGCACGCAGATGAGATCAATGTCGGCCGTCCCGCCCAACAACGGCGTCTCCGAAAGCAGGGACCCTGACAGGTAGATGCATACCAGCGAGCGATCATTGGCGCTGTATTGGCTGGCAGTGTTGCGGGCGATCTTCATCAAAGTATCACGGGTAACGCGCATGGTTCTCCTAGTAGCCAGACGGAAACTGGTCTAGACCTGCCCCTCTGAAGTCAACGGTAGCAGCGGTTGGAGCGGCGGGTTTTGCAGCGCATGGCGGATCAAGTCTTCCACCTGGTGAAGGTCTTCGGGGCGCTGGACGTAATTCAAATGGTCGGTCTCGATGGTCAAGACGGGTGTTGCCCACTGGGATTTGAAAAAATCGTCATAGGCCAGATTCAAGGTGTGGATGTAATTGCGTTCCATCTGGCGCTCGTAAGGCCGGTCGCGTGAGGCAATGCGCTGCATCAAAACATCCGTAGAGGCGCGGAGGTAGACGATCAGATCAGGGGCAGGGATCTTTTCCGCCAGAGCCTCGTGCACCCGGTAATACATTTCCAGTTCGTCGCCCTGGATGTTGATGGAGGCGAACAGCGAATCCTTTTCGAACGTGTAATCGCTGATGACGCTGTGGCCTTCGGCCAGGAGCTGTGGTATGTTGCGGCGCTGCTGCTGATAACGGCTGAGCAGGAAAAATATTTGGGTTTGGAAAGCGTAACGGGCGCGGTCTGAATAAAAATCGCTCAGAAAGGGGTTTTCCTCGAAGACTTCGAGCTGCAAGTCGGCGTCGAAGCTGGGCTGCAATTGGCGAGCCAGGGTAGTCTTGCCCACCCCAATGACGCCTTCTATTGCAAAGTACATGATGGCTCCAAAATTTCATCCCCATTTTGCTTGACAGGGGCGGGTTTGGGTCTAAACTTGATTTAATATACCACATAATGATGTGCGGTTGCATTAAGGAGAGAGAAGATGCCAGCATTCAATCGTGTACAACTAATCGGGCGGCTTGGCAAAGACCCGGAAACACGCCTTACCCCCAAAGGGAATAAAGTTTGTGGTTTTAGCGTTGCAGTTGATCGAAATTGGAAAGGCAGTGATGGGGAGATGAAGAAGGCGACAGATTGGTTCAATGTGGAAGCCTGGGGAAAGCTGGGAGAGATTTGCCAGAATTTCCTGCATAAAGGCCGACTTGTATTTTTAGAGGGAAGCCTGCGTACCAGCCACTATGAGGTCGAAGGCGAGACACGTTATGTCACCAAGGTGGTTGCCAGCCAGATGCAAATGCTGGACCGCAAGGAAGAAAAAGGGGATGGAGTCGTCGGGACGCCAGAGGTTGGCGAAGAGGAAATTCCAGCGGAGGAATAAACTCGACCAAGGGGAGCATATCTTCCCTCTCGACTTGTCGATTTGGTATGAAAAGATAATAAAGTATATCTTTGAGAGACCTAAACGAGGGAGCCTACAAAACAGACTACAGGTATTCACATAATTCCCCCGAATGATCAACATAAGGCTGGCGATTAGCCAGCCTTTTTGAATTGTTTTGTAAATCGTGCTATTAAGCGAGATAATGCTGGCAAAGATGGTCGATGCACGATTAAACCAAAATGGCCTTTCCTGGTTGTGTCGGAAAGGATGGAAGGGCTTGGAAGTGTACCCGATAGGGCGTTTGCCGGCTCTGCCGGGAGGTCAGGAAATCAGGAATCTCGCGAAAATGCATTTTGCTACTGAAGGCTCTTAAAAGAACATTCCCGACGGGCGATGGCAGCAAGGACATCAATGGGCTATTGCTTGAGCCGGAACGAGACGAAGGCTAATGTGCGGTTATCAGGGGACCATGAAGACTTGGATAACAAAATTTCCTCGTTCTAAGTCACGATCAGAGTTGAGCCGATATAGCCGAAGCATCGTCATTCTTGAGCAAATGGCTGAGTAGCCGATCACTATAATCCAATAATTGAGCACCAACAGTGCCATCAATGAGGGGCACTGGTGAATTGTTCCGCTTCAGTGAAACGGTATACAAGCCACCTGGATAACCACCGGAAAGCAGGGTTACAATATCGTGGGCTGCTTGTTCTGGAGAGCGTGTCACGATTCGTCCCAAAGTGTTCATCACTAATCTGGCGGGCAGCGGCATACGTTGCCCGATTCCCGGTCGTACTAGACCAGGCCCATAGCAGTAGAAAGTAATGTCCTGATAACAGGTTGCTTGTGCTAGCGCAAGTGCGTCGTTGGTTGCACTGCTTTTTGCTATGGCACCAAACCGAGTATACCGTTTTTCGCCATTCAGATTGTCGAATTCTATTTTCCCTGAACTATTACCGCCCCCAGCGATGCTAATTACCTGCGGGGTGGGTGCGGACCGCAACAACTCGATCAGTCTATTGGTCAATAGGTAACGAGCCAGGTATTGGAGGGCAAAGGAAATTTCAACGCCTTCACTGGTTAGGGTACATTGGGTTGGGAATAGCTTTCCGGCACTATGCATTAACACATCGAGCCGGTCAAACGTCCGGCAGATGTGCGTGACAAGCCGAAGCACATCACGCATCAGGGATAAATCGGCTTGAAAATAGGTAACGCCGTGGTTACCGCTTGACCGCACAATATCGGATACCGCTTGTTCCCCTTTCTGTGGGTTTCTCCCAACTAGCAGCAGATGCCCACCCTGTGCTGCCAATTGAGCCGCAGTTGCCTTACCAATGCCATCCGTACCACCCGTGATCACAATGCTTTTGTCCTGCATAATTTACTCCTTCATCTCGATATTGTTTCCTGTGGACAGTCAGGCGTTCCGCCGCATGTTGAACATTCCTGGTATACAATTGGGTGTTGGGATACGTTGAACATGCGGGGCACGATGTTGACATTGTCAACACTGATATTGTAGCACGCGATGTTGACAATGTCAACGGTTTTCTAAGCGAGGAGAGAATCATGGCTGAGAAAGCAGAATCCTATCATCATAGGGACTTGCGTGCGTCACTGCTCGATACCGTCACCAAGATGATTGCGGAACGTGGTGTGGAATATGTCACGATGCGTGAGCTTGCTCACCGTGTTGGTGTGTCTCGTTCTGCACCTTATCGGCACTTCAAGGATAAAAGCGCCCTCCTCGCCGCTGTGGCCGAGGAAGGATTTACCCGTTTGGCAGATTCCTTGCATGCGATTTACCAGGATAATGCAGAAGATCCTTTGTTGTGTTTGCAAACCATGTGTGTCGCCTACGTGATGTTTGCTATCGAAAATCCGACCCATTACCGGCTTATGTACGGGGAAGAAGTCTTCAAACGAGCGGACCATCCAAATGTCACTGCTGCCGCAAGTTCCGTTTTTTCGGAGGTGATCAAAATCGTGCACCAATGCCGCGCTGCCAACCTGCTCAAGCCTGGTTCGCCGGCGGAAATCGGACAAACCGCGTGGGCCCTTGCACATGGGCTTTCTTTACTCTGGCTAGACGGGCTGATTATTGTTAAAGGAGATATAAAAGTGCAGGTTGAGGCGGCATTCCAGTCTCTATTTGTCGGTATTGTCCAACAAGATTCGTGAACGGATAAAACACAGTGTTACATAAAAACGAGTGTATATCCGCTTTATTGACCAAACCAATTCCGATCCACAATTCTGAAATTCAGTTTTCAATCCCAGCCTTTTAACAGGTGCAGGATAAACGATCTCACGGCAATTTGGACATAACCCGGGTAGTCAGTAAGTTATACAATTGCTGCAATAAAAATGAAGCCGCCAGAAATGGCGGTTTCATCGTCAGAAAGCGGGGTGTCGTTTCAAGCACTAGAACGATAACACTTTGTGGCGTATCTCGCCCCACTTCAATGCATCGGCAATACCTTGCTCGATGGAGAGCTCAGCCTGCCAGTCGAGCAGACGTTTGGCGGTATCGGCGTTGGCATACGAGCCGGCGATGTCGCCCGGACGGGGTGTGACGTCCCGCTTGTTGATGGTCTTGCCGTATACCTTCTCGAAGGCAGTGACCAGCTCACGCACGGTCACGCCGTGGCCCGTGCCCAGGTTAATCACCAGGTAGCCATCCGGCGGGCTACCGGCGCGGGCGAACGCCCGGTCGAAATCCGTCACCGCATTGACGTGGGCGCGCGCCAGGTCCCAGACGTGGATGTAATCGCGGATGCCCGTGCCGTCACGCGTGGGGTAGTCGGTGCCGGTGATCTGGAACTCCTTCAGCTTGCCCTGGGCGGTATCCACCAGTTTGCCCACCACGTGGGTTGGTTCTTTCACATGGATGCCGGAGCGCATCTTGGGGTCTGCGCCGATGGGATTGAAGTAGCGCAGGGCAATGCCTTTCATGCCGTAGGCCGAGCAGAAATCCTTGAGGATCATTTCCATCATGTACTTGGTGCGCGCATAGGGACTGCTGGGCTTGAGCGGCGATTCTTCCGTGACCATGAAACCCGGTACCACATCGTAGATAGCGGCCGACGAGCTAAACACCACCCGCTTGTGATCCAGCCGGTTGAGCGTGCGGAACAACTCGAGCGATTTAGCCACATTGTCGGAATAGTAATCATAGGGCTGGGTCACCGATTCGGGCACGACGATCAACGCCGCGCAGTGGACAGTGGCCTGGATATCGGGGTGCTCACGGAAGACGGTCTCCACGGCAGCGGAGTCGGCAATGTCCGCTTTATAGAAAATGCGCCCGCGGGTGAACTCTTCCCGCCCGGTGATGAGGGAATCCAGGATGATGGGGGTGTGACCGGTATCTTCCAGTGCAGAACAAATGGTGCTGCCGATATAGCCGGCCCCACCGGTGATCAGGTATTTCATGGGGTTACCTCGTTATGGCAAGGGTTTTGATTCGTAATGTTTTTTTCATTTGAATGAACAAAACCAATTATAGTCGGAAAAAGGGCATGTTCTTTGGACTTAATGTCCCTGCATCTTCTGGCTGCTGATCTGCATTTGGCGGCCATCCGTCGAGACGTGGATCCATCCGCTCGTATCGGTCCCGGTCCAGCGGCTAACAGGTGCGGGGGAATCGGTCTCGTTCCATAGCACCAATGGAACGGCGAGGCTTTCCCAAGATTGCGCCGGCGTTGTTTTGATATCCGTGTTATCCAGAACAAGCACGCTCAAGTTTTGCAGACTGGCGTTAGTCTGCTCTTGCAGTGTTTGCAATCCCACCCCACCCGGGATCAAGATGCGGAAGCCGGAGTATTCCAGCAGCAGCGCGGTACCATCGCTGCCATCGGTCAAAACATGCAGCGACACATCCCGATCCAACGCCAATGCCTGGCCTGCTTCCAATAAGCGTGAACTGCCGCTTTGCTGGCGGGTGGTCGTTTCCAATTGGCGCAGTGACCAATCGGATGGCACGGCGGCGCCCCAATAAAGCTGGCTGATGAGCAAATGCTCTGCGACGCCGGATAACCCCGAAAGGAAATTTACATCCGAGCCGGTGATGATCAGTCCGTCCAACTGGCGGCGGAAAGGCGAGAGACGCTGGTCCAGGAAGCTCGCCAGCAAATTGCTATGTTCCGAGCCGTTTAGCAGAATGGTATTGCCACCCGGCGTCTGGATCAAGATTGCCTGTCCGCTGTCGATCCCAGCCAGCGTGACGTGCAGTTGATGATCCGGCGCTGCCAACACTCCCCGCCATACCAGCACTACCGCCAGCCCCACGCCGACCAGGATAGCTGCTGAAGTCAGCCAGCCGCGCAGGCGGTTGCGGAATGCCCATCCCGACAGTAATAGTACAAAGATACTGGATACCAGCCAGAAATTGGGAACTCCAATCGAGATGTCCCAATGGAGCTGGGACAGCAGCACCACCATGCGGTTGGTATAGGCGGCCAGGGGCCAGACCAGCCAGGCGAGGAGTTGTCCCAGCGGCAAGTAGACCATCCCGGCTATGGCGGCCAGACCACCCAGTACCATCAACAATTCCTGGGGCGGCAGCACCAGGGGATTGGCGATCAATGCGCTGAACGAGACACGCTGGAACTGGAGCATGATGACCGGCAGCGTGGTGATCTGGGCGGCCAGGGTGAGTAGGACGAAATCGCCCACCGGCCCGGCGATGCTCTTCACTTTGCCGGCAGGCAAGTGCCTAGCCAGAAGGTCGGTGAACCAATGCTGCAGGGAGTCGGCGAACAATACCAGCCCCAGGGTGGCCATGAAGGAAAGCTGGAAACTGGCGTCCCAGGGCAGGTAAGGGTCGAAGACACACATGACGGCAGCCGTGAACGCCAGCGTGTTCAGGCCGGCACCGCGCCGGCCGATCTGCCTGCCAAGGATGGCCATGCTGCCCATGATGGCTGCCCGCACCACGGACGCGCCAGCGCCGACCATCAGCGTGTACAGGATCACTCCCAGGATGGAAAACCATGAAGCTTTCCAGCGGGTGAAAAAACGGCTGAACATCCAGAAGAACAACCCGGCGATGATGGAAATGTTGAAGCCGGAGATGGCAATGATGTGGGCCGTGCCGGTGGCCTGAAAGGCATTGGTCAGGTCATCAGGGATATCTTTGTCGATGCCCAAGAGGATGCCCGACATGAGGGCGGCTTCGGGCTGCGGTATTGTGCGGTTGATGACCGCGTAAGCGTTCTGGCGCAGCTTGTAGAGCAGCGACCAGAAGAGGTTGCCGCGATTGCTCTCGAGCAGCTTGACCTGGGTGGCGTCGATCAGGGTGTAGATGTCGCGGCGCTGCAGGTAAGTGCGGTAGGAAAAAGTTTCATCGGACGGCGGAGTTTGGGGCAGACCGGTGATCTGCAGTTGGTCGCCGTATTGCCACGCCGTGCTGCCGGATAGATCAGCCAGTGCCTGGCCGTGCAAGGGTTGGGGGGTGCCATCGCTGGGGATGAGCTGCTCCATGTCGAGCAGCACGCGCGTAGTGCGGCTGTCCTCTTCGGGCATGGCAGCAACGTGGGCGATGAGTGTGATACTGCCCGCATCATTGTAATAGGCCAGGTCTTGTGAATTCCACTGCGGGGGAGCCGGGTAACGCAGCACCCCGATGAAGAAGAAAATCAGTACCACCCCCAGCGGCAAGGGGCAAACCTGCCGCCACTGCCGGTAATGTGCGCCGGTCTCTTTTTTTCTCGCCCAGAGAGCTTCCAACACGGACAACAAGATGCTGGCGGCAATGGCTCCCATCCAGACCTGCCAGGGTGCTTTCAATACCGATCCCAGGAGGAGACCGGCGATGAAAGCGGATGAGAGCCAAAGGAGGGGCATCATGGGTGGCGGAGTGGGTGAACGAGAATTTTGAGTGGCCGGTCGTGATGTTGCGGCCGGCTGTCTTGGTTAAGTATAGTAGAGATCGAAAATAGCATGAAACTGTTGGTGAGAAGTGCTGGAAGAAAGGACGGCGATTTACATTTTTGCAAGTTATGACACGGGCAGGTGCGGGCTTGTTATAATGGTGATGTCAATGCGTCGATTGGGGGCTGCATCGAAGCGACATGACCACATGCCCTGCTTTTTACAGTAATTATTTTGATTTGCCATCCGATAGTATCTATAAGATTATTTAAGTGTTTTTGTTAATGAAGTAAGCATCATCGATGAAGTAGCCCGGTTTTGTTTAGTAAGGAGGTGCGTCATGGCAATCGGTGTGATCCTGGTCATCGTCCTGGTGATGGTTGTGTTCGGAGCCATGAGCTTGCTGAGCTTGAGGTCCGAGCGTTGAGCAAAGGGTCGATAACGACCTGATCGGAATTGTTGCTTCACCTGGCTTTTCGAGCCAGGAAAGCTTAATGTTGATCGAATTCAATATGACAACCGGAGTTCAGACTCCGGCTTGTTTTTTAATCAGTCAGGCAGATTATTGGAATGCTGGCCCGATCTCGGCCAACATCTGGCGGATGTGGTCGATATGGTCGAGGCTGTGCCACACGGTGCGGCGCAGGATCTTGCGTGGGCTCCAAAACTCGCCTTCCTTACCGGCCACGCGCGTCACCCCTTCCAATTCTTTGAAGCACTGTTCCAGAAGTTGCCGGGTGGCCTGCAAGCGGGCGACATAATCCTCTGGCAGGTCTTTACGGGATGTCCCTGCCAGGTCCAGGCGGTCCAGATACCACCATTCCGCATTGGCAACGTGGGTGAGGATGCGGCGGATGGTCCATTGGTTCTGCCGCGGGTCGACGTCGAGCTGGGGATCAGAGAGAGGCTTCACCAACGCCAACAGGTCGGTCCGGCTCCAATCCAGCATCGACAGGCCGCGCTGTACATCCAGGCGGGTGAGCGGCTTCCAATCATCGCGGAACCAGGCGTTCACTTCGTAACCGCTTTCAACCGGCTCGAAGTTCTCGTTGATGGTGTAACACTCGAAAGCCTCCACCAAACGGATGTCGAAATCGCCCAGGTTCTTCAACCATGAATCGGCCGTGTGCTGCTCGATCCAGTCTTTGTAAGCCAGCACGGCACGCGGTAAATTGGCCAGTGCTTCACCGGCATTCTTGCCATAGGCAAAACAGCCGGGGTGGTCGAGCGCCCAGGCCAGCGATCGGCCTTCGATACCGTTCTCCATGCCGATGCGGATGATCATGATTCCCTCCGGGTGACACTGATTTGACTCGAATAATGTATCCTTGCCTATTTTACCAGTGTGCGGATAAAATTAATACGAGCTTTGAGTAAAAGGAACGGCCGCTCAAATGAAGACACTCTTTAAATTATTGACCTTTACGATCGGGGTATTCGCCATTTATTACCTTGACACAGCCACCCGGCTGGACCATTTTATGGTCTTTGTCATCAGTTTGTTGGCACTGGTGATCTACCGTCTATTTGTCGCTACCGTGCACAGTTTGCCAACCATGCTGATGCTGTTGTCTTCCGGCCTCACCCTATATTTATGGCTGATCGTTGGGCCGGGCAGACTGGTGCCGATGCCCATTTTCCTGCTCTTTGTAGCAGCAACAGCTATCTTTACCTTGTGGGATTTCTTGAGCTGATTCCGCACACAATCTTTGTTATGCCGAGATTGTTGGCTCCTTCCTCTTTTCACTCCAATAGATAACCCAAATCTTCTCCTTTGGCACGTTATTTGCCTTATTGACAAAGAAGAATATTTGTTCTATACTGTAGAAAATTAGTACTAGAACAAGTATTCGAAAAGGAGATTTGAAATGGAAGCATCATCCACTCGTTCTTTTGGTGATACCGTGCGGCGCTCGCTGGAGAAAGTTCCACCCACCACCGTTTTCCT
>JBEKEX010000019.1:5193-28554 GCA_050013615.1 Anaerolineaceae bacterium | reverse complement strand
CTGCCGGATAGCAAGATTCCGGTGCGGGTCGAACTGGAGAATTTAATTATCGAAGGTTCCCGCCAACTGAAAGAATGGGAACAACTGCAAGAGGAGATCCCCAGCCTGGATATGGCCTTGAAGTTCACCGACCGCCCCGGGACCGATATTCGTAATGTGAATCTGAGCGTGGACGAATGGAAAGTGGTGTCGTACGTCAATCCCAAGAACACCATGCGACAAATTTCGCATGCCACGCACATGAATGATTTGGAGATCCGCCGCCTGGTCTATGGATTGCTACAAGCCGGGCTGGTGGAGATCGTCCGTCCGGGTGGTGCGCCCATTATTCAGACCTCACGCATGTTCCCCACCCAAGACCGCGAGGAACAGAAGTCGATGCTCAATCGTTTGATCAGACGTATTCGTTCGATCTAATTCTTTTTTATTGAGGACGTTGCGATATGCAGACGGTCAAAATTGTGGTTACGGGGCCTTTCAATGCCGGGAAAACGGAGTTTATTCGCTCGGTGAGTGAGATCGACGTTGTTTCCACGGAGCGCAAGATCACTTCGGAAGAAGAGCGAGTGAAGGAAACAACAACGGTAGCTATGGATTTTGGCCGTATTACCGTGGATGAAGATCTGGTACTGTATCTATTTGGCACACCGGGCCAAAAGCGCTTCGACTTCATGTGGGAGATCTTGTCTGAGGGCATGCTGGGCTTCATCGTCATGGTCGATAGCACCCGGCCTGAGACTTTCCGCGAGGCGCGCGGTATTTTGGAGACGTTCCGGGCTTATGCGCCGACGCCCTATGTGGTGGCGGCTAACAAGCAGGATAGTGATGGTGCCTGGGAATTGGACGATATGCGCGTGGCACTGCGCCTGGATTCGCAGATCAAATTGCTGCCGTGTGTGGCGACCAAAAAGAAGGAAGTGAAAGCCGTTTTGCTGGAACTGCTCTATTCCATTTTGGCTGAAATGGAGTCCGACGAGTCTGGAGCATAAGGCGCGCTGCGTTCGTGCGGTGAACTCTTTTCGAGTTATGCGGTATAATCCGTTTTCTACAATGTCAGCTGCGAGATCATGAGCTAATCAACGAGAAACCCTTGACCATTTGCTTTACTTCCCAAGCGAGTCATATATTGATGGAGGGGGTTCAAGAGATTATCGGCCGTACCGGCGTTTTTGCTGTATTGAAAGTAAAGCCCAGTGATGAAACTTCACCATCGCTCGAGCAGCTTTGTGCCGATATGGCACCGGATGGGGCTGTCTCGGTCATGTCGGCCTTGGATGATTTGTACGGTGTGCGCGGGGGCAGGGGGGTGGCATTGCGCGCCGGCCGGGCATCTTTCAAATATCTCCTGCACACCTTTGGTGAAAAACTCGAATTGACCTCATTGAGTTTCCGGCTTCAACCTACCCGACTGCGGCTGAAATCGGGATTGAGCCTATTGTCGGGGCTGTTGTCGAAGGAGTGGGGCGCTCAAATCAGCTTGAGCGAGGATGTACGCTATTGGTATTGGCGTGTCCGCGATTGCCCGGAGTGCTCAGAGACCAATTCCGATCATGTGATGTGTCATTATACGACCGGCTTGCTGCAGGAATACTTGTCTTGGGCAGGCGGTGGAAAATATTACAACGTGGCTGAGACCGATTGCTGCGCAAAAGGTGCAGACGCTTGCGTTTTCCGGGTGGATCCCATTCCGTTGGATTAAAATGTCGGTTGAGGCTGGGCAGGTGAGGGGGACAGTAGCGGACGAACTTTATTGTGTAGTATTTTTAAGAATCAAGCAATTACACCCTAATGGGTAGTGAACCGCTTTGTCCGCAAGATGAGTTGCCAGAAAGGTGACTTTAGAATAAGATATTAAAGACTGCTGCATCCTGCTTCCGGTTGTTTATGGAATAGGCTCAATGGTGATGGGCAGCCTGGGTTTAGCATCGGGTTGGCAATATGCTGATCGATGATGTGTATGACCTTGGATTGTTGATTCTAGTCATCGGGGCTGCTTTTATACTGGTGACTTATTTGGCGTTAAGGCGGATGCCGAAGATCCGCACCAGGAGTATGCGCACGCCGGGGAAACGGGATGCTGCGCTGGGCGACCCAAAGGCCGCTGCATTGGTGGTGCAGGAGGGTGGCCGGCTCGTTGAGATCAATGAGCTTGCCCGCCAAATGTTCCATATCCCCGGCGGCCAGATCCCGGATTTGGAACGGCTTGCACGACAGATCAAGCCGACTGAATTGTTCCTAGAGCTATGTGGGCAGGAGGGACAGGCGAAGTTTGTTTTCGAGGACAAGGTTTTGGAGGGGAATTCATTTTCGTTGCTCCAGACGCCGCGGCCAATCGTGGTCGTGTCCCTGAGAGCACTTGAAATGGCCACTGTACCTGATGCCGCTGACCGGACGGGCGCCTTTGATGTTTCAAGCAAATCACTTTTCCCGCAGGATTTTTCTGCAAGTTGCCTTATCGTTTGGACGAGGGGTATAGTGGCTATCTTGCCCGGACCCGTAAGCCCCTGTTGGTTCCGAATGCCACCCTGAGAAGCGACATACGTCCGGCGCAGCACGAGGGCCGCTTTCCGCTTCGATCGTATTTGGGTGTCCCGCTGGTGGTGGGGGATGAGTTCGTCGGGACGATGGAACTGGCATCACTTTCTAAAGATGCTTTTCAACCCAGTGACCTCCCCTTGCTCCAAATGGTTTCAGGCCGGGTTGCCAACGCATTGCGGAACGCCGCTGCGTATCGAAAGGAGCAAACGCGTTCGCGAGATTTGGCTGCAGTGATGCAGCTTTCTGCGCAATGGGGAGCGGCCGGGGATACACCAGAGAGGTTCTCTCGGTTGGTGGAGGGCATCGCAGCGCTTATCCCGGTGAATGTGTTGGGATTTTTACTTTATGACGAGTCGCGTTGTTGCCTGGTGGGCAGGGCACCCTTTCACGGTTTGACCGGCGAGCAGGTTGCCGGACTCTGCCTGCCTGTTCAACCCGGCAGTTCTGCCGCGGCCGTTTTTTCGAAACAGGACATTATCATCGGTGAGAACGCCGACAAAGATACACCATTTGTCGAATTGGGCTTTTCGCGGTTAGCGGAATCGCTGGGTCTCCATGATACAGTGCTGATCCCGCTTGTTTCCGGAGCCCGCCATTTGGGGTATTTACTGGCTGCCAACCATCCGGAGCATGCAGCAGTTTTTATGCAGGACGAGCTTCATTTATTGGCAGTTGCAGCTGGCCAGGTGGCTCCGTTGGTCGAAAATTCAATGCTGGCGGAAAATGTGCAGCAACATGACCGGAACGCCACGGCGCTTTATCACATTGCCGGCTTATCCAGTTCGGCTGCCGGCCTGGAGGAGCAACTTAAATATTCGTTGCGTGAGCTGGCTGATTTGTTGGATGCTGAGGCGGCCGCCGTCTTTCTGTTGGATGGATCCAACGGCGAGCTAGGTTTGCACGCCGCCTCGATTTTTGGGAACTTTTACGACCCGGAAGTGAAGACGTTGCTGAAGGTCGACGATCCTCAGTTCCCCTTGACGGTGACTGGCAGTAAGCGTCCTTTGGTTTTCGATGTAAATGGATCAGAAAACCATATTCCCCCTTGTTATGAATCGATTGTATCCAGGTGGAAGGTGGCATCTGCAGCCGTTGTTCCGCTGGTTGTGGGTGACGAGCGTTTGGGGGAACTGTGGTTGTGCAGTTCGAAATCGCACGCGTTCGATCAGGGTGATGTGCGTGTGCTCACTACGGCAGCCGGGCAGCTTGCCAATGCGATGAAACATTTCTATTTGTCCGCCCAATCCGATTCAAGTTTGCGGCGCCGGGTCCAACAATTAACGGCATTGACCCGCATTGGCCGGGCGTTGAGTAATTCGCTGGACTTGAAGCCTTTGCTCGAGCTCGTCTATGAAGAGATGTTGCATACAACCCAAGCTGATTGCGGCACGATCATGCTCTTCGATCTTAATCGTCCGGCGAGCGAACAGGGTTATCCTCAGTTTGTTATCGGCGACAAGCTTCCGGCAGAGATACCACAACTGGTGTGGGATGTGCTGAAGAGCGGCGAAGTACTTAACCTGCCCGATGTCGCTCAAACTGAGTATCATCCACTGCACTCGGGAGTGCGCTCGGCGCTTTTGGTGCCGGTGATCTATCACGACTTTCAAGCCGGTTTGATCGAACTGCATTCCACCACGATCAATCGCTTCGATGCTTC
Source organism: Anaerolineaceae bacterium (assembly GCA_050013615.1). Lineage (GTDB taxonomy): Bacteria > Chloroflexota > Anaerolineae > Anaerolineales > Anaerolineaceae > JBEKEX01. Next base: position 24,356 of record JBEKEX010000019.1, on the reverse strand, counting down.
TGCAGTGGAAATTGTACGCTCACTATCATCCCAAGCAGCCTTTGCCCTTGGCAATGCCATGCAATATGAAGAACAATTGCATCGAGGTGAGCTGCTGAAGCGCGAATTGGAGACCCTCACTAAGCTTTCACAGGTTTCGCATTCAATCGGCAGCGGTCAATCCCTCGAAGATTCTTTGGCAGCCATCTGCAACGCCATCAGTGACGTAACGCCGTTCCAAGTGGTTTTGATGAGTTTATGCGATCCCGACGGTACCTTGCAGCGCGTCTACAACGTGGGGCTTTCGACTAAGGACTGGCAGGAATTGCATACGCATACCCAGGCCTGGACCAGCATGGAAAAGCTACTCAAGCCGGAGTTCCGACTGGGGGGCGTTTACTTCATCCCGGCCGATAAGCTCCCTGTCGTACCTGCTGATATTCACACCGTCACGGTCTTGTCGGGCGTGGGGGATGTTACGGTGGATACCTGGGACCCCGATGACATGCTGCTGGCGCCTTTTTACGATTCGGAGGGCAAACCTTTGGGACTTATCAGCGTTGATGCGCCGCGTGACAATCACCGGCCTGATCGCGCTACTTATGATGCCCTCGAATTGTTCACGATACAAGCCGGATTGATCGTTGACAGCCATTATAAAGAGCGCTCGCTGCAGGCCCAGGTTACTTACCTGGAGGAACAACTCGACCGTCTGGATCAAGCTGCCTCCAACGCCAATGCCAGCTTTCAGGTGTTGTTGCATCGAGATCTGGAACAGACGGTGGCGATCCATTCGCTCCAGGAACGTCTGGCCCGTATCCAGTCCGGCATGGAGATCACCGAGCAGGCCGCAGCCCAGACGGAACCCGAGATGGTGTTGCAAGTGACGGCGAAGGAGTTGTTAACGCGCTTCGACCTGGAGTTTGCATTGGTGGCCGAGAACAGCAAGGTCGGCCCGCAATTGTTGCAAGTGTTGGGGTCACTCCCGTCTGAGAGTAACACTGAAGTTTTGTTCGGCCAGCGGAACCCGCTTCGCCAGGTGCTGGGGGATGGCAAATTGATATTGGTGTCCGACCTGGAGCAGCAGACTGCCTGGCAGGCAGCTCCTCTTCTGACGAACCTTGGCACCCGGAGTTTTATTGCGCTGCCGTTTCGTTTTTCGGACCAGCTCTCGGGCGGCATTCTGGCCATCAGCCAGAAGCCCATGGCGCCCTTCGATGCCGGTGACCGGCAAATATTCGATCACATCTGCCATCAAATCAGCATTTCACTGCAAAATCTTTCCCTCCTTTCAGAGACCCAGGGACATTTGCAGGAAGTCAACCTCCTGCTGGAATTCAGCCACGATCTCAGCAGCCTGGATCCGAACAGTATCCTCAAGTCTTTGTTGCAAACTGCATTGACGGGTCTACCGCTATTCCGGGCGGGTTGGGTGGCTCTGGCGACGCCAGACCGTGATCGTCTTGAAATCCAGGTGGCCAAGGGTTACCCGGATTCAAAATCGTTGTTGGGGTTGCACTTCGAATTGCCAAAAGATGAGAGCGAATTGGAGAAAGCTCCTTTGCCGGTGCGGGTTTGGGCATCCGGGACGCCGGAAGAGACCGCCGAAGTAGACTTCGTGCATGACTATGATCTGCCGGTCGAGGAACTGGTGCGATATCAAAAGGCCACCAATGGCAGACTGCCAGTGTCCAGCCTGGTGGTCCCGTTGAAGATCGGTGATACCACCATGGGCGTGATCGTCGTGGATAATTTCGACGCAGCCAAGGCGTTCGAGCCTGAGGATAAAACGCTCCTCCTATCCTTGTCACAGCAAGCCGCTTTGGGCTTGGAGAATGCCCGCCTATATGCGGAGACACGCCAGTTGACCGAAGACCTCGAACGGCGTGTGGAGCAGCGCACGGCCGAGTTGAGCCATGCGCATCAAAACACACAGACGTTGCTGCGCATTAGCACAGAACTTTCCGCCAGCTTGGATTTGCCGCAGGTGTTGCAGCGGACGCTGAAGATGGTGCACGAATCGACCGGCGCCGAACAAAGCCTGATCTTGTTGGCTGGTCATAACAGAGTCGATTACTTGGCCGGCATGCCGTTGGTGCAGTCGAAATTCAAGGCGGAAATATTGCCTGTCGTGAATTGGGTGCAGGAGAGCCGTGAGCCGCTTCTGGCATCCGATATCCAGGAGGATGCTCGTTGGCAACTGCCGAAGGTGAAATCGGGTTATCACAGTGTGTTGGCAATCCCATTGACCCTCGGGGATCAGGTATTGGGGACTTTATTGCTGCGGCACCACAAGCCATCTTGCTTTCAACAGGAGCAAGCTGCCTTGCTAATTGCTGCCTCGCGCCAGATTTCCATCACGTTGAACAACGCTGAGCTATTCCAATTGGTGCGACAACAGGCTGAAAACCTGAGTGTCTTGTTGAAAGAGCAGCAGGTTGAGACCGGCCGTTCGCGGGCCATCCTCGAGGCAGTGGCAGATGGCGTGTTGGTGACTGATTCGAACAACCTGGTCATTCTGTTCAATGCTTCTGCGGAGCACATGCTGGGCATTGTGTCCGACCAGGTGGTTGGGAAGCCGCTCAAAGTGCTGGTGGAACTGGCCGGAAAAGAGATGCACAATTGGTCGCACATCATCCAGAATTGGGCTGAGGATGGTACTGTGACCTCGCGGGAAGAGGTCTATGCCGCGCAGCACCATTTGGAAAATGGTGCGATTGTTTCGGTACACCTGGCGCCGGTTATTCTGGACGATAAATTCTATGGCACCGTATCCATCTTCCGCGATGTCACCACGGAGGTGCAGGTCGACCAGTTGAAGTCGGAATTCATCGCCAGCGTCAGCCACGAGCTGCGCACCCCGATGACCTCCATCAAGGGTTACGTGGATGTTATGCTGATGGAAGCAGCGGGCCCGGTGAACGATCAGCAAAAGCATTTCCTTGAAATTGTTAAGGCCAATACGCAGCGACTGGGAGTGCTGGTGAACGATCTCTTGGATACCTCGCGCATCGAATCGGGACGCATGTATTTGTCTTTACAGGCGGTGGACCTGGCAGAAATTGCCCGCGGTGTGCTGGATGACATCCGCCGGCGGTCAGGCGAAGAAGGGAAACCCATGAGTCTTTTTCTGGAGGCACCGGATGGGCTGCCCCGCGCCAACGGTGACAAAGAACGCATCCGCCAGGTGATGAGTACATTGGCTTTAAATAGTTACAATTACACGCCGCCCGGCGGCAAAATAACTGTCCGCATCAGCCAGATTGATTCCGAGCTGCAGGTGGATGTGCAGGACAACGGTGTAGGCCTTTCAGCCAAGGACGAGTTGCACATTTTCGAGCGTTTCTATCGCGGTGACGATCCCCTGGTGGTCGCGTCGGCGGGGGCTGGTCTGGGCCTGGTGATTGCCAGGACGTTGGTGGAGATGCATCGCGGCCGCATCTGGTTCAAGAGCAACGGCGTGAGCGGCGAAGGAGCCACCTTCTCCTTTACTTTGCCCGTCCATTAACGCGATTTAACGAGGTAGAATTACATAGCTTATGGCTAAAATTCTTGTCGCTGAAGACGAAAAAGACATCCGGGACCTGGTGGTCTTTGCACTGCGCTTCGCAGGCTATGACCTTGTGTCGGCATCCAATGGTGAAGAGGCGGTGCAGATGGCGCGCGAAGAGATGCCGGATCTGATATTGTTGGATGTGCGTATGCCGCGCATGAGCGGCTATGACGCCTGCAAGATATTGAAGGCCGATAAGATGACCGAGTCCATTCCCATCATCTTTCTCACTGCAAAGGGCCAGGAGACTGAGATCCGCGCCGGGCTGGCAGCCGGTGCGGCGGAATATCTGCTGAAACCTTTCGCCCTCGACGATTTGACGCAAAAGGTGAAGGAACTGCTAACGACGCATGATTGAAGTCATGGCGTGTATACCATAAACTGTTGACTTTTTAAGCGTACCTTCTTATACTTAGACTTGAAAATTGTATTGGGGAGCCTGGAGGCGCCAGGCTGAGAGGAGGACCGTCCCGTCCTCGACCCACTGAACCTGATCCGGGTAATGCCGGCGGAGGGACTATAGAGAATGAACTCGAAAACTCCCTCCCTCGGCGGAGGGTCTTTGTTTTATGGATGGAAAACGTGCGCTGCTGTTTGCCAACGGTATGCTCGAAGCTGTGGGGGCAATCCGAGCATACCTGCGGACTGACGATTACCTGGTGGCCGTCGATGGGGGTCTGGGACATCTGGATCGTTTAGGACGTCAGCCCGATATCTTGATAGGCGACCTCGATTCGGTCGATCCCGCCCGTGTCCTTGCCCTGGAAAAAGTTGGCGTCAAGATCAAGAAATATCCGGTCGACAAAGATGAGACGGATCTCGAGCTGGCGCTGCAATTCGTAGCCCAACAAGGATTCAAGACCATCCGCGTGGTGGGGGCGCTCGGCGGACGCGTCGACCAAATGCTCGGTAACCTGTACCTGCTATCATTGGAGAACCTGACGGGCTGCGACGTCCGCCTGGAAGACGGCATGACCGAAGTGGCGCTTGTCAAAGGTGAGATCGTCATTGATGGCCAACCCGGCGACATCATTTCGTTATTACCACTGGGCGTGCCGGTCGCGGGGGTCACGACGACTGATCTGAAATACCCGCTCTATGCCGAGACTCTTTCCCCGGATCATTCGCGCGGCATCAGCAATGTGATGCTCAAAAGCCAATGCCGGATAAAAATCGAAGAAGGAAAATTGCTTTGCATCCACATGCGAAGCCTTTCTGTCAGTTCTTTATAAGGAGATGAGAGATGAAAACCAACCATTCGAGTCTACTCTTACTTGTGGTAGCTGTCTTGAGCCTGAGCGCTTGTGGGACGGCTTCGGCGACGACCGTTCCTGCACCAACTGTGCAACCTTCGACCGTTTCGGCGACCGAGCCCACCACACAGCCGGCGACTGCCACCAGCCAACCGACCACTTTGACTGTCATGGTGCATGATTCTTTCGCGGCCAGCGACAGCGTGATCAATGCCTTCGAGCAGGCCAACAACGTCAAGATCAATTTCATCAAAGGCGGGGATGCAGGCGCCGAGCTGAACCGGGTCATCCTGGCCGGAGATACCTACATGGCCGATGTCTATTATGGGGTGGACAATACGTTCCTTTCCCGCGCTTTGGCAGCCAATATCGTGCAACCCTATCAGTCTCCTCTGCTTGCCAACATCCCGGATGAGTTCAAGCTGGACCCGCAGAATCGTTTGCTGCCGGTCGATTACGGTGATGTATGCATCAACTATGACATTGCCTATTTCACTCAGCATAACTTACCTCTCCCTCAGACGCTGGAAGATTTGACCAAGCCGGAATACAAAGATCTGTTGGTGGTCGAGAACCCCGCCACGTCGTCACCTGGCCTGGCATTCGTGCTGGCTACCGAGAAGCACTTTGGCGACCCAAATTTCATTGGCTATTGGAAGGATCTGCGTCAAAACGGGCTGGTGGTTGTCAATGATTGGGAGACGGCTTATTACACCAACTTCAGCGGTTCCTCGGGTAAAGGCGCCCAGCCGATGGTCGTTTCTTATGCGTCCAGCCCGGTGGCCGAGGTGATTTTTGCCACCCCGCCCAAGACCGAAGCTGTTACGGGCTCGTTGACCGACACAGATATGTGTTTTCGCCAGATCGAGTTTGTGGGCGTCATGAAGAATGCCCAGAATGTGGCATTGGCACAGAAGTTCGTCGATTTCATGTTGAGCACCACCTTCCAGAACGATATGCCCCTGCAGATGTTCGTCTACCCGGTCAACACGGACGCCAAGATACCGGATGATTTCGTGAAGTACAACCCGGTGCCGGCTGCTCCGGTGAGGATGGACCCGCAGACCATTGCGGATAACCGCGACGCCTGGATCCAATCCTGGACGGAGGCCGTGCTGCATTGAGTACGTCCGTGAGCAGGAAGGCCCGCAGCACCGTTTGGTTTTGGCTGGCGCCGCTGGCTTTCCTGGCAGTCTTTTTCTTCTATCCGCTGGCAGCCATTCTGCGACTGGCCGGCGTGCAGGCGCTTTTGCAGGGTATCTCTTCCCTGGACTGGGCGATTGTCGGCCAGTCACTGGAGTTCACCCTGTGGCAGGCACTGCTCTCCACCGCGCTGACGCTGTTGATCGGACTGCCGGCGGCTTATCTATTTGCGCGCTATCAATTTGCAGGTAAACCGCTGCTTTTGGCGCTCACCACCATACCGTTTATCCTGCCCACGGTGGTCGTTGCGGCCGGCTTCAACGCCCTCCTGGGTCCGAACGGTTGGATCAACCTGGGACTGATGGCCCTGTTCAACCTGTCCTCGCCCCCTATACAATTCCTGAATACCCTGGGCGCCATTCTACTGGCGCACGTTTTCTACAACACCACCATCGTGATCCGCGTGGTGGGGAATGCCTGGTCTCAGCTCGACCGCCGCATCGAGCAGGCGGGCCAGGTGCTGGGGGCGCATCCGCTGCGCAATTTCCTCGAAATTTCCCTGCCGCTGCTGCGCCAATCTATTCTGGCCGCCAGCCTGCTGGTGTTCCTGTTCGATTTCACCAGCTTTGGTGTCATCCTGCTACTGGGCGGGCCGCAATTTGCTACATTGGAAGTGTCGATCTATATCCAGACGATGCAAATGCTCAACCTTCCCCTGGCCGGGCTGCTCTCAGCCATTCAATTGCTGTGTACTTTGTTGATGACAGTCCTTTCTGGCCAGTTGAATCGTAGGCAGGATGCTCCACTACTGCCACGCTTAAGGGGAGAAGGCAGCCGGCGGCCGGAGACCTGGCGGGGACGTTTTTTTGTGGGCGGCATGGTACTTTTATTGCTTTTATTACTCGTGCTGCCCATGGCGGCATTGACTGCCCGTTCTTTCGTGCGTCTGGAAGCCAATCGTGGGGAACGCGGCGCGGTGCAGACCGGGCTGACGCTGGAATATTACGCCGATCTGTTTGTCAACCAACGTGATTCGATCTTCTATGTCCCACCGGTGGATGCCGCACTGAACTCGCTGGAGTATGCCACCATAACGACGATCATCTCGATTGGCCTGGGCTTTTTGACCGTCTATGCACTGGCGCACCCTCGCCGCGTGGACCAGGCGTTCGGCACGTTAATGATGCTGCCCTTGGGCACCTCGGCTGTGACGCTGGGACTGGGCTTTGTGGTGGTGTTCAACCGCCCGCCTTTGAGCGTGGGAACATTCCCATTGCTGATCCCCATTGCTCACAGCCTGATCGCCTTGCCGTTCGTGGTGCGCACGATGCAGCCGGCGCTGGCTTCCATCCCCAATACGCTCCGTCAGGCAGCGGCGGTGATGGGGGCTTCCCCGCGCCGGGTGTGGTGGGAAGTGGATCTGCCCATCCTGGCGCAGGCGGCATTGGTGAGCGCCATGTTCGCTTTCACCATTTCGTTGGGTGAATTCGGCGCAACCTCATTCCTGGCGAACCCGGAAAACCCAACGCTGCCGGTAGCGATCTATCGTTTCCTGTCTCTGCCCGGTGCATCGAACTACGGCCAGGCAATGGCTATGGCGACGTTATTAATGGCACTGTGCGGCGGCAGTATTTTGGCCTTTGAGCGTATCGGTGGGAACCGGTAACAGTGTTCGGCTTGACATTCTGTTTGCTTTCGTTATAATGGCTTTAGTTTACCCGTGTGAGGTCCAGTAGCCAGGTTTCCCTCCAGAGAGCCAACGGTCGGTGTGAGTTGGCGGTGATCCCGGCGAAATCCAACCCCGCGTTCTGATGGGTGTTCTTGCAAGGATACGCCGTTGGCTATCATAAAAGGACCGGTGGCAGCCGTTATCTCCACAACAAGGCCGTTCTTACGGCGAAAGCAGGTGGCACCACGAATTCCCCCTCGTCCTGCAAGTGCGGGGGAATTTTAATTATTAATATGGAGGTGTGTCATGCTGGATATCAATTTGATCCGGGAAACTCCCGACGTAGTGCGTGAATCGCTGCGCAAACGGCAGATGGACCCTGCGCCGGTGGATGACGTGTTGAAACTGGACGTGGAACGCCGCAGTTTGCTGTCCGAAGTGGAGACGCTCAAGGCAGAGCGCAATAAAGCATCCAAGGAGATCAGCCAGATCAAGGATAAGGACGAACGCCAGGCCAAGATCGACGCCATGCGCCAGGTGGGCGACAAGATAGCTGAGCTGGATGGGCGCGTCCATGATGTGGAGACCAAACTCCAGGACATCGTGGCATCCATCCCCAATCTCCTCGACAGCCGCACGCCCTACGGGACGGGTGAGCAGGATAACAAAGTGGTCGAGACCGAAGGCAAATTGCCCGAGTTCGACTTCAAACCCCTGCCGCATTGGGATTTGGGCCCGGCGCTGGGGATCATGAATTTCGAACAGGGCGTCAAGATCACCGGCTCGCGCTTTTACGTGTTGAGTGGAGCAGGGGCACGCCTGGAGCGGGCGCTGATCGCCTGGATGCTCGATCTGCACGGCCGCCAGGGATATCTCGAAAAATACACGCCGTTCATGGTCAAGGGCGCCACGTTGTATAGCTCGGGGCAGCTCCCTAAGTTTGCGGATAATCTCTACAAAGATCACGAAGAAGACTTGTGGATGGTACCAACGGCCGAAGTGCCGCTGACGGGCATCCACATCGATGACGTGCTCGAAGAGACCAACCTGCCGATGCGCTACACGGCTTATACGCCCTGCTTCCGTCGTGAGAAGATGAGCGCCGGCCGGGACGTGCGCGGTATCAAGCGCGGCCACCAGTTCGATAAAGTGGAAATGTACATTTATTGCAAGCCGGAAGAATCGAAGAACGAGCTCGAGAAGATGCTGGAAGATGCGCGTGACACTTGCCGCCAGCTTGGTCTGCCGCATCGCATCGTGAGCCTGTGCACCGGCGACCTGGGCTTCAATGCCAACATCACTTTTGACGTGGAGGTATGGGCGCCGGGCTGTGAGGAGTGGCTGGAGGTGTCGTCCGTCTCGAACGTGGGCGATTTCCAGGCGCGCCGGGCGAACATCAAATATCGCCAGGCCGAAAACGGCAAGACCCGCCTGGTGCATACGCTGAACGGATCCGGACTGGGCCTGCCGCGCACCCTGATTGCGGTGATGGAGAACTACCAACAAGCGGATGGCTCGATCGTGGTACCGGACGTATTGCTGCCCTGGATGGGCGGGATCAAGGTGATCGAAAAAGAAACCAGACAGTAAACTTACCGACAATAAAAGCAGGGACGGATTATCTCCATCCCTGCTTTTTGATTCTCAATACAATTGATTATTTCTGAGCCGATCTGGCTTGGAATGCCAGATACAGCGCTACGGAACCTGCCACGGCGGCGTTCAAAGAGGCAATTTTGCCTATCATGGGCAGACGCAGCAGGAAATCGCACGAGCTGCGCACCAGCGAATGGATGCCTTCCCCTTCGCTTCCCACTACAATTACCAGCGGCCCGGTCAACGGCACTTCTCCTACTTGTTTGGCCTGTTTTGGATCGCCGTCCATGCCCACCACCCAGGCATCTTCCTGTTTGAAGGTCTCGATGGCCTGGGACAGGTTGGATTGTGCCACCAGCAAATGCTCACTGGCCCCGGCTGAAGCGCTCACGACTGCGGGTGTCACGCCGACGGCGCGTGCCAGGGGCATGACAATCCCATCCACACCAACTGCTTCGGCGGTGCGCATCAGTGATCCCAGGTTCTGCGGGTTCTGGACCTGGTCCAGCATCAACACAAAGAGCGCTTGCTGGCGCTCCTTGGCATGTTCGATGATATCTTGAATGTCAATATAAGGATAACCGCTGGCTTCCAACCCCACACCCTGTGGATTTTCTCCCAGGTTATCCACCTGCGAGCGCAGCACGTGTTGGACGGGGACTTTCTGGGCGGCGGCGATCTGGATGATCTCTGCCAGCCGGCCTTTCTCTTCCGCTCCGCTGGCCACCAGCAGGCGGAACACCTGGCGCCGGTTGGCGCGCAGCACTTCGTACACCGGGTTTCGGCCGACGATCCATTCTCTCATAGTTCAGTCCCCTTTACTTCCATCTCCAGCTTGTGCCTTCTTTATTGTCTTCGAGTATGACGCCCAGCTCGGCCAGGCGGTCACGGATTTTATCGGAAAGCTGCCACAGCTTTTGAGTGCGCAATTCTTTGCGCAAGTCGATCAAGAGGTCCACCAGGGCGGCTGCCTGGTTGCTGGAGGCACTCTTTTCGGCCAATTGCAGCCCCAGCACACCGGTCAGTTCTTTGAAGGTGGATTGGGCGGGCTCGAGTTCCGCGTCGGTGGCACCATCGGCACGGGCCTGGTTGATGGCGCGCACCAACTCGAACAGGTAACCCAGAGCACCGGCTGAGTTGAAATCATCGTCCATCGATTCGATGAAGCTGGTTTTAGTGGCTTCGGTCTGCTTTTTCAAGGCTTCAAGGCTGGCTGTCGGTGCGCCTTTAGCCTCCGGCTGGGCGGGGTGCAGTGCCACGCGCATGCGTTCCAGGGCGTTCTCGGATTGCTGAATGACCTCGTCATTGAACGTCAACGGGCTGCGGTAACCGGAATTGAGCACCATGAAGCGCAACGCGTCGGCGGGGTGCTTGGTCAGGAAATCCTCGATGGTGATCAGGTTGCCGAGCGATTTCGACATCTTTTCGCCGCCGAACTGGAGCATACCGTTGTGCACCCAATAATGGGCGAACTCCTTGCCGGTTAGACTCTCGGTCTGGGCGATCTCGTTTTCGTGGTGTGGGAAGATCAGGTCATTCCCGCCGCCATGGATATCGATCTGCTCACCCAGGTGGGTCAGGTTCATGGCCGAGCATTCGATATGCCAGCCGGGGCGACCTTTGCCCCACGGGCTGTCCCAGGCGGGCTCGCCGGGCTTGGCGGCTTTCCACAATGCAAAATCGAGTGGGTCTTCCTTCAATTCGCCCACCTCGATGCGTGCGCCGGCTTTCATATCCTCCACCCGCCGTCCCGAAAGTTTGCCGTAATGGGGATCTTTTTGGACCCGGAAATAAACGTCACCGCCGGCCGGGTATGCAAATCCCTTTTCGACCAGGCCTTCGATCATGCGGATGATCGTGTCCATCTCGCGCGTGGCACGCGGGTTGACCGTGGCGGGCAGGATATTGAGTACTTTCAACTGTTGTTGGAATTCGACAATGTACCCCTCGGCCAGTTGAAAAGGATCGACGCCCAACAGGTTGGCGCGGTTGATGATCTTGTCGTCCACGTCGGTGAAATTGGTGACGTGGCGCACTTCATATCCCCGGTAGGCCAGGTAACGGCGGATCATATCGAACACCAGCGCTGACATGGCGTGGCCGACATGTGCTTTGTTGTAAACCGTCACGCCGCAGACGTACATGCGCACTTTATTGGGCTCCAGCGTGACGAGTTCTTCTTTTTTGCGTGTCAGTGTGTTATAGATCTTGATTCCCATGGAATGGCTCCAAGCGCTCTTGTCCGGATCAATGCTCGCCGTTCGACCGTTCTTCTTCCGGCCGGGCAAAGATCATGCGGCCGGCAGCGGTCTGCAGCACTTTGGTGACGGTGACCAGGATCTCCTGGTTGATGTAATCCCGTCCGGCCTCGATGACCACCATGGTGCCGTCGTCCATGTAGCCCACACCCTGGCTTTGTTCCTTGCCTTCCTGGATGACGCGCACGCTCATGGTTTCACCGGGCAGCAACACGGATTTGACCGCGTTGGCGAGTTCGTTGATGTTGAGGACGATCACACCCTGTAACTCGGCCACGCGGTTCAGGTTGTAGTCGTTGGTCAGGATCGGACAGCGCATTTGCCGGGCGAGGATGACCAGCTTTTCATCTACTTCTTTGACCCCTTCTACGTCGATATCGCTCAAGCGCACAGGGATGGTGGGTTCTTTTTGCAACTGCGATAGCACTTCCAAACCGCGCCGGCCGCGTTGGCGGCGCAGACTGTCGGCCGAATCGGCAATATATTGCAGCTCGTTGAGTACGAAGCGCGGGATCAACAGCGAGCCGGGCAGAAAACCGGTGCGGGCAATGTCGGCAATGCGCCCGTCGATGATGACGCTGGTATCCAGCAGGATGGTGCGGGTGGCGGCCAGGTTTTGGCCGGGCTCCGCGCTGGCTGCACTGGAGTTGCCTTTGGTGAGGGAGGCGAAGATGGTAAAAATATCACTCTGGCGCATCACGAAAACCGAAATGCCCAGGTAGGCGAACAGAACGGCGCCAACGAAGGGCATCACGTCACCGAAAGGATAGGGTAATAATGACAGCGGGAACGACAAAAGCGCCGCGATGATCAATCCGGCGATCAAGCCCATAAGGGCAGCAGATAACGATTGAGTGGAAATGCGGGTCAGCAGCGAGCGCAATGCCCGTACGGGGCGGATGGTGATGAACGGGGTCAGTATCAAACCGACCAATGCCCCAACAAGTCCTAATGCGAAAGAATATTGTTCGACCGGCAGCGTTCCTGGTGCAGGATGGACATTGGCGATTTGACCAAGGTTGTTGCCCCAAAATGTACCGAGAATTGCAAATAGAACCATGCCGATAAGACGAAAAATAAAGTCAGCACTCATATAATTCCTCCAAATAAATTGTTAAAGTGCAAATGAATGAAGGATAATTGCACTGTGACTTCATGATAACACGGGAAAAATAGTAAGTCAATTCGATGCACGGCCCAAATTCTTTCCCGTTCCGGCTTTCGTTGACATCCCCCATCCGGCATGATAAAATCTTTGCCAGTTGCCCCCATTGTCTAGCGGCCTAGGACATGGCCCTCTCAAGGCCAAGGCTCGGGTTCGAATCCCGATGGGGGCACTTTTTAATTTAAAATAGGCCCTCTTCAACACCATCGAGGTGCAGGTGCCAAGGCTCGGGTTCGAATCCCGATGGGAGCAATTTTTATCTAAAACGGGCCCTTTCAACACCATCGAGGTGCAGGTGCCAAGGCTCGGGTTCGAATCCCGATGGGGGCAATTTTTTATTTAAAATGGGCCCTCTCAACACCATCGAGGTGCACGTGCCTATTATTTGTCATCGCGAGGCCCGGTGCTTGCCTGCCCCCTGTTCTTTAGGGGGTTCGGGACCTGTCTCGTAGAGACGTGGCGATCTCCGAGCTCGTCAGGAGATTGCCACGAGTTTGGAAAAGCACCAAACCTCTCGCAATGACATTTTTTCATCACCTGTCCCACACTCATTCCTCTTTGAGCATTTTCAATAATTTCTTTCCCCGGCTGCGCATGGCGGGTGTTCCGTTGGCAGTCAGAGCCTCGATCTTTTCGATAACTTCTTGGCGTAATTCCACATCCAGCATAGCAAGGTCGGCCAGCGCCTGCATGGCGAAGGTCTTGACGATGCTGCTTTTATCGCTCAAATAGCTATCAGGAATGCCGACGACAATCCGGCGTTCGCCCGGGGTCAATTCGAGGTGCGGTAGCAATTGACACACGTGCCAGCGCACTTCGGGTTGGTCGAGGGGGGCGACTTTTTCTATCAAGAAGGTCTTGTAAGCTTGCAGCCATTCAGGGTGGCTGCGCGTCACCTTTTCCACTGCGTCGGCGGCACGCATGCGCACCACCGGGTCGGTGTGCAGCATCCCCGAGATCAATTCGCCGAATTGCTGCGGATCGGCAAGCACTTCGTCGACCACTTCTTGAGAGCGGCCGATGGAGCGAAGGTCACCGCCGGCCAATTGGTCTAAAAGATCGGTCATGAGGGATACCTTTTTACGCAACGTCTCCCGTAGCTTTTAGATCCAGTGCAAAATGCCGGCAAAGACTACCAGGGCAAGGATATCGACAACCGCGAGCGCACCGATGACGATCTTTTGCGTACGCGGCGGCCAGTCGTAGCACAGGAAGGACACCACAAAGAAGGGGATGTAGACAGTGATGAAGACAGGGAAGGCGCCCCACCACGGGTAGACCCATACGAAGGTGGGAGTTTTTGCCAGAAAGATCTCGATGATCGAAAAGAGGGCTGCGTTTGCCACGGCAAAGAAGATGCGGTTGGGGATGCCAAGGATCTTCATCTCGGGGTCTTCAGGCAGCAGCTTGCTCAGCACCAGGCCGGCGATGGCAAACATGAAGCTCAATTCGATTCCCACGCCCACCAGCAATAAGAATGCTGTCCCGGTGGGCACGGTCCACAGGGCGTGGCCCGAGAAATGCTGGATCAACGCATTGAGGATCTCATACAACCAGTGCATCAGGTACAATGAAAAGCCGGCAGCGATGCCTTTCCAGTTCTTCTTCGAATATTCATTCGCATAGACATAGATAACCAATGCCAGTAAGGTGATGACGTACCACTGGAATGGGTTGCCGCTGCGCAAAATACTGAGTGCCTGAGCGGTGGCTTCGGGATGATTGAGCATGGCTCCTCCATGGGTGTGTGAAAAACGCTTTGTCGGGGATGGTTTCTTAATAATTATAGACGCTTTTGTTAAGCTGCTTTGGCAAGTATGGTTATAATTAGTGCGTTGATCTTCATCTTTGAATTGAAATCAGGAGAATATATGGCTTCGAAAGTGTATTGGGGTTCGCCCAGGCAAAGCCGTCTGGAGGCAAGTGAAACGCTGCCGGCCAAGCTGGATCTGATCTTGGAAAGACTGCACCTGCGTGACCGGGTGAAAGATGAGTTGGTGGCGGTCAAAATGCATACCGGTAACAATTTGAGTTACTCCACCATCCATCCGCTTTTCGTGCGCAAGGTGGTACAGGCGATCAAGGATGGCGGTGGAAAGCCGTTCGTCGTAGATGTCGAATGGGATGTCAAGAATTCGGAAGAACGGGGCTATTCCACCGAAACATTGGGATGCCCTATATATCCCGGCAGTGGGCCGGCGGATACTTACAGCTACCCCCATGAGCGACCTTTCCGCCAAATGAAAACTTGGAGAGTGGCAGGCTTGATCGAAGACGCCACCTTTTTGGTCAACTTCGCTCACATCAAAGGCCATCCGAGCTGTGGATTCGGAGGGGCGTTCAAGAACCTGGCGTTGGGCTGCATGGCAGGCGAGACCCGTCGGGCCATGCACGATACCTGCCACTATGCACGCTATTGGTTTCCGGAGAAATGCCCCGATGTGGAAATGCGAAAGAAGATTGTGGCTTCGTGCCCCTTCGGCGCTTTGGTGTTCGACAAAGATGATGCCAATGAGATCCATCTGCATGTCGACGAGTGCAACCAATGTGGGCGCTGCCTGAAAGTGGCGCCGGAAGGTAGCTTGAAGATCGATCCCGCTAATTTTTACGTTTTCCAGGAAGCCTGCGCCAACAGCGTCGACATCACCCTGTCCACCTTCAAGCCCGGGAAATATACCCACCTGGCGTTGGCAACTCAGCAGACACCGGTGTGTGATTGCTTCGGCTTCACCGGCATGTCCATCCTGCCCGACGCAGGCATCTTCGGCTCGGATGATATCGTGGCATTGGATTCGGCGGTGTTGGATATGACCGGCAAGAGCAAGCTGATCGAAGAAAATATCCCCACCTCGCTCGAGGTCCACACCCGCAAAGGCCATCCTTACGCCTGGCTGCATGGACCATTGAAGGACCCCTACAAGGTAGTGGAATATGGCGCCGCGCTTGGCCTGGGCAGCCGTGAATACGAATTGATCGATGTATTGCCGGTGGAAGAATTCAAGCCTACTATAGCAACTTATATCGCCGCGAAATAACATTTTTCGTTTGGAAAATGCAAGATATGCTGTGTCGAAAATGATGCCATTCAGGCCGCCACATATTCCTTGTGGCGGTCTTGTATATTATTGCGGATGGAAAACATTGGACCTGTCGGTGGTTTTTTTGAAATGATTCTTGCGTTGGGTAGTAACCCAAGCCACTTGAAACCCAAACAAAACCTCAAGAATTTCTAAACAAGTTCTAAACATCTTTTAGGTATCCTATGCACAGTGTTGATACATGGAAATGATTTGAGTAATAATGGGTGAGGTAATGATGCAGGACCAAATGAATGTGATGCTTGATTGCGTCAGAGAAAAGCTGCGTAGTATCAGTGGGATCGAGGATACCAGGGGAATAGAACTTGCTCAAGAGATTCGGCTCGCGTCAAACTTGTACGAAGCGGTCAGCGTTCAAGCGGGCGCAGGGGAGGAAATGTCCGCTGCGCGGTGGTACGTGCTGCTGCATTTAAGTTTGGCGGAGAAACTCGGTAATTCTGAAGGGGTGACCCCTACTCAGTTAAGTAAATACCAGAATATCAGCAAGAACACCATAAGTTCATTATTAAGGGGTCTGGAAGAGCAAGGGTTAATCGAGCGTAAATTGGATGGTGTAGATAAACGCTTCTTTCGCATCCGGCTGTCTGATGCTGGACGTGAGTTGGTAAACCGGGATACACCGCTTCGGATCGCATACGCCAACCAAATTACCGGTGAATTGACGGAGAACGAAAAGCAACAGTTGATCGACCTGCTGACGAAATTGATCCATTCTTTGATGGCCAATCATGGCGTCAAGCTTGAATTTATTAAAGACTAAGTGAAATCAGGAGTAACTATGGATAGGATACGGCAGTTATTTAACAAAGAAACTTTTCAAGGTTTATTTGGCAGACTGAAGGCCAGTTTTGCTAAGCACCGCGTACGATGGATCGTTCTTACCGTTGTGGGCGTATTATTGGTGGCAGCGCTGATCGTACTTTTTGTACCAACAGGCACTACAACCAATTACAAAACTGTAGCGGCGAAGACAGGGAAGATCGTCTCATCTATTAGCGCAACGGGCACCGTGCGCGCAGCGCAGACGGTGACGCTGGCTTGGCAAACGACCGGTGAGATTAATACCGTGGCCGTGAATGTGGGCGACAAAGTCACCAAGGGCCAAGACCTAGCTGATCTGGTGACGGACTCTCTGCCTCAAAGTGTGATCCTGGCGCAATCTGATTTGGTTGCCGACCAGCAAAATCTTGACAGTGTAAAAAATTCCAATACCCCCACAGCTAAAGCACTGCTGGCGCTGGCCAACGCGCAAGTTGCATTGGAGAAAGCGCAGCAGACGGTTACCAGTCAGCAATGGGTGCGTGGCACCAGCGACCAGATCGATTCAGCTAATGCAAACCTGGTATTGGCCAAACAATCACTCCAGAAGACGCAAGATAATTTTGATAAGTTCAGCAAAGTGGATCCCAGCAACCCGGAATATGCGCAGGCTTATTCTCAGTACGCATCGGCTCAACAGGCCGAGGCCAGCGCCCAGGCCAATGTGGACTATCTGCAGGGACATTACAGTGCCTCTGAAGCTTCGGTATCGGCGGGCGAACTGGCTGTAGCGCAAGCGGCATACGATGATGCTAAACGAGAATGGGATCGCCTGCAAAACGGCCCTGACGCGGCAGACATTGCCGCGGCACAAGCCAAAGTGGATTCAGATCAGGCATTAATTGATGAAGCTCATTTGTCGGCGCCTTTCGATGGCACCGTGACTCAGGTCTATGCTTCTGCGGGTAACCAAGTGTCAACAGTTGGCACGAATGCGATCCGCATTGATGATCTTTCTCATTACTTGATCGACATTTCAGTATCCGAAATGGATATCAGCTCGGTCAAAGCGGGACAGGCGGCTACGATTACCTTCGATGCAATCTCGAGCAAGACGTACAACGGCAAGGTGACTTCGGTATCACAGGCTGGGACGATATCTCAGAACTTGACTTACTTTACGGTGACGATCGAATTGACCGATGCTGATAGCAAGGTGTTGCCGGGTATGACCGCGACGGCTGATGTCGTCTCCAATGAGATAGATAATGCGCTCTTGGTGCCGACCACAGCAATCCAGACGACCTTTAACCGCAAGTCAGTGTATGTGCTTCGCAATGGCACCCCTGTTTCTGAAGAAGTTACGACGGGTTCTGTATCAGGTATTTATACGCAAATTTTAACAGGGGCCATTAAGGTAGGTGATCTGATTATTACCAATCCGACAACCATGGCCCAAAGCAGAAGCTTGTTCCAGTCCTTACTGGGTGGCGGCGCTGCAGCAGGTGCTGCCGGTGGATTTAGAACGGGTGCAGGCGGTGCCGGTAGCTTTCCCGGTGGTGCGGATGGTGGCGGCTTTACAGGCGGTGGTACTGGTGGTGCTGCCGGTGGTACCGGGAGATAAATTATGGATGAAATAGTGATTGAAACTCAAGGTCTTGAGAAGACATATTTAATGGGTGAAGTAGAAGTAAATGCCCTGTGCGGCGTGTCATTCCAGATCAAGCGTGGCGAATTGGTTTCCATCATGGGCCCTTCGGGCTCCGGGAAATCGACTCTGATGAACATTTTGGGATGCTTGGACCGTCCGTCAAAAGGCACTTACGTGTTGGATGGTGAAGCCGTGGAAGCGATGGGTGATGATGAGCTGGCGGACATCCGCAACCGGAAAGTAGGGTTTGTGTTCCAAAGTTTCAACTTGCTTTCTCGTTCCTCGGCGTTGATGAATGTGGAGCTGCCGATGCGATATGCTGGGGTGAAAACCGGTCGGCAGGAGAAGGCACGGGCAGCATTGGTAAAGGTAGGACTTGGTGACCGGGTAAACCACCGGCCGACGGAGCTTTCCGGAGGCCAGCAGCAGCGTGTGGCAGTTGCACGAGCGCTGATCAATGATCCGGCCATCTTGATGGCGGATGAACCAACGGGCAACCTGGACTCGAAGTCTGGGAAAGAGATCATGAACTTGATCTTGAATCTGAATAAAGAACGGGGTACGACCATTATCATCGTAACGCATGACCCGAATATAGCCAGCCAGACGGGGCGGGTGTTGAGGCTACGGGATGGACAATTGGAGGCAGCATGAACATCGGACAGGCGATTATCGAGGCGTTGGAGAGCCTTATAGGGAATAAGCTTAGGGCTGGATTAACGATATTGGGTATTGTGATCGGCGTGGCAGCGGTAGTGGCTATGATGTCAATCGGTACCGGTGCACAGAACAGCATCAGTAACTCGATCAATAGCATTGGCACCAACTTGTTATTCATCACGTCAGGTCGATTTGAGCGTGGAGCGAATAATACAGTCACACGCATCGAACCATTGACCCTGGCAGATGCCGAAGCGCTTGCGGATCAGTCCCAAGCGCCCGATATTGCTGCGGTCGCTCCGGTTATTCAAAGCGATCTAAATATAAGTTATAACGGAGAGCAGGAATCTGTGGCAGTTTCCGGCGTAACGCCGGCATT
>JBEKEX010000019.1:0-5188 GCA_050013615.1 Anaerolineaceae bacterium | reverse complement strand
GAAAATTCGCGTGCTTCGGTCGCTGTGATCGGTTCGACGACGGCAGATAACCTGTTTGGCACACACACGGGTGTAGTGGGGAACACCATCCGCATTGCGGGGCAACCGTTCCAGGTGATTGGTGTACTGACTTCAACAGGCAGCAGTATCACTGGTACAAGCGCGGATGATCTGGTGTATGTTCCACTATCCACAGCCCAGGTGCGGCTGATCTTTTTACCGAATAACCGTGTGAGCACGATCTATTTGTCGGCAGCTTCGTCTGATCAGGTGACTGCAGCGAATACCGAAGCAACCGCAATTTTGGAACAACGCCATAGCATTAAAAACAATGCCGATGACTTTACAATAACCACACAGGCAGAACTTCTTAGTACGTCTTCAAGCATCATTGGTACGTTAACGATATTTCTGGGTGGCATCGCCGGCATATCGCTGCTGGTGGGCGGGATCGGTATCATGAACATCATGCTGGTCTCGGTTACCGAACGCACACGTGAGATCGGCCTGCGCAAAGCCATTGGTGCGCGCAAACGGGACATCCTGATCCAATTCCTGACCGAATCGGCATTACTCAGCTTGTTGGGCGGTATATTGGGAATTATTTTGGGATGGCTGATTGGTTTGATTGTTGGCAAGGTTGCTGCTTCGTCGGGCACTTCTCTGACGCCAGAGATGAGCATTCAAGCTGTTTTGCTGGCGACGGTGTTCTCGACGGCTGTTGGGTTATTCTTCGGCATCTACCCGGCCAACCGGGCAGCCGGCTTGCAGCCAGTGGATGCCTTGCGGTACGAATGATGTGTGGGGCTGATTGCAGGCCATAGATTTTAGGCCCATAGCCTGCTTCCAGAAGGAAACAGCGTAGTATTTGCAAGGCTGTTTGCCTCAACGGGATTGACTTGGGAAACGAAATGGAATTAAAATGGTTTTAGTTCGTAATGGAACTATATGCGATGGAATAGATCAAACCATTTGGATGATATACTATTGAGCTACGTGAAGTGACATCAGGGCCTGTGAATGGATGGGGTGATGTCGGGAGCAATCATGAAGAATAAAAATAACTTTTTCGGAAGTATTTTCACTGGATTGAAATCCAGCATAGCAGCCCACCGTGGGCGTTGGATCATTGGCACGGTGGTGGTCGTGGCAGTGGTGGTTGTGGCGATCGTGTTTGCCAAACCAAGTAGCACAAAGACAACTTATCAGACGGCAGTGCTCAAAAAAGGAAATATTGCCAACGCCGTCAGCGCCACAGGTTCCGTTCGTGCTGCCAAGACGGCAACGCTGCAGTGGCAAACGAGTGGTGAAGTGGGAACTGTCGACGTGGCAGTGGGTGATAAGGTCACCAAGGATGAAGAGTTGGCCACCCTGCTGCAGAGTTCATTGCCGGATAAAGTGATTTTGGCGCAATCTGACCTCGTGACAGCTCAGCAGAACCTGGCAAATGTGCAGAATTCTTACACGGCCACGGCGAATGCACAATTGGCATTAGCGAATGCGAAGGACGCATTGGATACTGCGAAGAAGAATGTCGTCAGCACCAGTATGGTGATCGGAGATAGCGATCAGATCGATCAAGCCAGTGCTGAAATTGTCCTGTTTCAGGAAACTTTGAACACGGCCCAAGATAACTATAATGTCTACGTTAAGAACCATACCAACGATGCAGACCCGACGATCGTCGCAAATTTGTTGAATGCCTTGGCTAAAGCCAAGCAGAAATATGCTTCGGCTTCCGGCAACCTGAATTATGAACAGAGCCATTACACTGCCAGCGATGTAGCAATTTCACAGGCGAACCTGGCGGTGGCACAGGCAAAGTATGACGATGCCGAACGTGCATGGGAGTTGGCAAAGAACGGACCCAGCCAGTCTGATATCGCTGCAGCGCAAGCCCAGGTAGATTCGGCACAGGCGTTATTGAATGAAGCCCATTTGACGGCACCCTTTGATGGCACTGTGACCAAAGTGAGTGTTGCTGTGGGCGATCAGGTGTCGACCGGTACGACGGCGATCCGCATCGACGACCTTTCCAATTATTTGATCGACCTTTCGGTGTCTGAGATGGACATCAATTCGGTTCAGGTTGGACAGAAGGCGACCATCACGTTCGATGCCATCACGGGAAAGACCTATAACGGTACCGTGACCTCCGTATCGAAAGCGGGTGAGTCGACTCAGAACTCGACTTACTTCACAGTGACGCTCCAGGTGAATGATGCCGATAGTCAGGTGCTGCCGGGCATGACTGCCACGGCGGACATCATTGAGACCGAGGTCAATAACGTAGTATTGATTCCCAATCGGGCTGTGCGCACTGTGGATGGCAAACAGACGGTCTATATAGAGCGCAATGGTCAACCGGTCGCTGAAACGGTAACTCTGGGCACATCATCCGGCACTTATAGTGCGCTCGTTTCGGGCAATGTGAAGGAAAGTGACGTGATCATTCTAAATCCGTCTTCCATCTCCTCGCTTTCTACCGGTACGCTCCAGTAAAGATCGAAACGATGAACGGTATTGTGTGGGTGTAGGGGCTGGGGATCACTCCCACGTTTAACCGGCTATGAAGGCCACAAGCAGATTTTTGCTTGTGGCCCTTTTTTGTATGCTTGGGGGAAATTCCTGTTTATTCTATTGACAAGGTGCGGCATGGGGAGTATAGTTCGCCCCTATATAGTTCCGAATGTGACTAAATGAGGTAATATGCTTCACCTAGACCAACAAGAAGCCATGCAAATGCGGGAACGCGTACGCACGCAATTACGTATATTAAGTGGTGTTGACGATACCAGTGGCATCGAGCTGTCTCAGATGATACGAGTGGCATCCAATATGTATGATACTGCCACACAGCAAATGCCAGATGGAGACGCTTTGTCTGATCCGCGTTGGTGCTTGTTATTATATTTGAGTATGGCAGAAGAGCTGGGTGACTCTATGGGGATGACACCTACGTCATTGAGTAAATATCAAAATTTGAGCAAGAATGCCGTCAGCTCCTTGCTGCGGGGGTTGGAAGAACACGGCCTGATCGAACGCGAGATCGATGGCACCGATAAGCGCTTTTTTCGCATTCGGCTGTCGAAGATGGGGCGCGAAGTGGTGGTGAAAGATACCCCGATTCGTATCGCGCAGCTTAACCGTATTGCTGGTGGTCTGACGCCGGCAGAAAAAACACAATTGATCTGCCTGCTGGAAAAATTGATTCGCTCTTTGATTTCCAAGAGCAATATCGATGTTGAATGTATGCAAGATTGATGATTTCAGGAGTAGCCATGAAAAGGATAATGCAACTATTCGAAAAATTAAAACAAAATATTGTCCATCATAAAAGACGGTGGATTATCGGTGCAGTGGTAGTAGTCGTATTACTGCTGGTGGTGACCATGCTTTTCCGCCCTAGCAGCAAGCAGGTTAATCTGCAGACCGCTGTGTTGAAACGCGGTGATTTATCCTCGACTATTGGCGCCACGGGCACCGTGCGCTCCGGCCAAACGTTGACGATGTTTTGGAAAACGAGCGGCGAGGTCGGCACGGTGGCCGTGAAAGTAGGCGACAAGGTTACGAAAGATGAAGAGCTAGCCAGTCTGTTGACCAGCTCTTTGCCGCAGAATGTCATCCTGGCACAGTCGGATTTGGTGACTGCCAAGGAGAACTTGGATAATGTAAAGAATTCCAATTTGGCTTCGGCACAGGCGCAGCAGGCACTGGCAAATGCTCAAAAAGCGTTGACAAGCGCTCAGGACAACGTGACCAGCATGGATTGGGTGCGCGGCACCAGCGACCAGATCGATTCAGCCAATGCAAACCTGGTGTTGGCCAAGCAAGCGCTTCAAGATGCACAGAATTTCTTCGATAAATTCAGCAAAGTGGATCCCGGCAACCCGGAATATGCACAGGCTTATTCGCAACTGGCTGCCGCACAACAAAAGAAAGATAGCGCCCAAGCCAATCTGGATTACCTGCAAGGACATTACAACGTTACGGAAGCTTCGATCTCGGCGGCCAATTTGGCCGTTGCACAAGCGCAATTCGATGATGCCAAGCGTCAATGGGATCGGTTGAAGGATGGACCAGACTCAGCAGATGTTGCTGCTGCACAAGCCAAAATGGATTCTGCACAGGCGTTGTTGGACGAGGCGCACCTGACAGCGCCCTTTGACGGGATGGTGACCGAGGTGAGTTCGTCCGTTGGTGATCAAGTAAGCTTGGGCACCAAAGCGTTGCGGATCGATAATTTCGCTCAGTTTTTAGTCGATGTCGATATTTCCGAGATGGACATCCACTTGATCAAGGTCGATCAGGACGTTGTGGTGACCTTCGATGCCATTCCCGGCAAGACTTACACTGGCAAGGTCGTCACTGTGTCAAAGGCGGGAGAAGTCTCTCAAAATGTGACCAATTTTACAGTGACAGTCGAGTTGACCAACCCTGATAGCGATGTGCTGCCCGGTATGACGGCTTCGGTGAACATTGTTGCTCAAAAATTTGCCAACGTGTTGCTGGTACCCAATCGCGCCGTGCGGACGGTCAACGGTAAACAGGTGATATATCTCCTGCGCAGTGGCCAGCCTGTGGCTGTGGCGATCACGCTGGGTGCAACTTCCGATACGTACAGTGAACTGGCATCCGGTGATGTGAAGGAAGGGGATCTGGTCGTTCTAAACCCATCTTCTGTCACGACGACATCCAGTCTTTTCGGCAGTGGCAGCAATTCTAGCGGTGGCGGTTTTACTGGTGGCACTTCGGCGACTGGCCCTGGGAATTGAGTGAGGTGGTTTATGTCTGATTGGGTGATTGAAGCGCAAGACATTGAAAAGACGTACCTGATGGGCGAAGTGGAAGTAAATGCCCTGTGCGGTGTGTCGTTCCAGATCAAACGTGGCGAAGTGATTTCCATCATGGGGCCATCGGGCTCTGGGAAATCGACCTTGATGAACATTCTGGGGTGCCTGGATCGTCCAACGAAGGGTACTTACATACTGGATGGTGAAGCCGTGGAAGCGATGAATGATGATGAGTTGGCAAGTATTCGCAACCGGAAGGTAGGGTTTGTGTTCCAGAGTTTCAACCTGCTATCACGTTCCTCGGCACTGCTGAACGTAGAGATGCCCATGAGGTATGCCGGGGTAAAGGCCGGACGGCAGGAGAAAGCGCGGGCAGCGTTGGTACGTGTGGGGCT
>JBEKEX010000018.1:0-20927 GCA_050013615.1 Anaerolineaceae bacterium | reverse complement strand
GAAGGTGATGGGTGATAAAATATGACAGCGTTGTCAGTGTATTTCGGGAGGTGCTTTTGGCTTGAACATTTACAGAGCTCCCATTGATTTTGAAGGTGAAGAGAAGGATTGAATACGCATGGCAACAACGATAAAAGATGTCGCCCAAGCGGCCGGCTGTTCAATTAAAACTGTTTCGAGAGTCATCAATAACGAACCGTATGTTAAAGACGACTTGCGCAGCCATGTCCAAACGGTCATCCGTTCACTTGGGTATGCCCCCAATATCTCAGCCCGCCGCCTGGTGCAAAAAAAATCCTTTATTATTTGCATACTGTTATATCCCGGGTTCAACCAGGAGGCTTCACAAATCCTGTCCACTGTCATGGAAATTACCTACGATGAAGATTATGACATCCTCATCCAGCCCTACTTCCCATCCAACAAACGCTCGCGCAATAAACTGGTGGAACTGATCAGCGAACATCGCATCGATGGCTTTGTTATCACTCCCCCGTGCGATTCCGACGGTTTCCTGATTGACATGCTCGTCACCTACAAAGTACCGCTGGTCCAGATTAATCCTTTCGATCCCGCACCGCAAATCCCCTCGATTAATGGCGAAGACCGGGCAGGCGGTTTCCAGATGACCGAGTATTTGATCGAGCTCGGTCACAGGGAGATTGCCTACCTAATGGGTTCCCGGAATATGCGTTCCAGCTTTGATCGCCTGGAAGGTTATGAGGCGGCTTTGCAGGCACATCACCTCCCTTTCAACCCCAGCCTGATTGAAAACTCTGAAAACAATTTCGATGGCGGCTATACCGCTTGCAAACTTCTGCTCCAGCGAAATGCAAAGATCTCGGCGGTTTTTGCAGGGAATGATGAAGCGGCCTATGGGGTCATTTATGCTTTGCAGGAAACAGGTATTCCGGTTCCACAGCAGATATCGGTGTGCGGCTACGAAGACCTGGCACAGTCGAAAAAGATTTGGCCCGGCCTCACCACCATCCACCAACCTGCTGATGAAATGATCGCCCAGGCCACCCATATGCTTATCAGCATCTTAAAAGGCAGCCCGCCCCAGAAGCAGCAGATCCTTATCCCATCCGGGCTGGTGGTGCGCGGGTCAACCGGTCCGGTTCGTTTGTCGGAAGAATTCATCGAAAAGCCTTAAAGCTATGAACCTGGTCATGCTGGATATTGACGGAACGCTGACACAATCCTACGAATACGACCAGGAAATCTTTGGGCTTGCCATTGCAGAAGTAATCGGGTGCCAGCCGGTCAATGCAGATTTAAATAGTTATATAGATAAGACATCCACTGGCGTGACACGCGAGGCGATCCGGCGGATTACCGGGATGAGTCCCACTCCAGACCAGATTGCTGAAGTAAAGTGCAATGTACTGATGCGCCTTGAAAAAATGTACCAGCAAAGCCCTAAAGCCTTCAACGAGGTTCCCGGTGCAACTCTTTTTTTGGAGCGGCTGCGCAACCTGGCCGGGGTGGGGATTGTGGTTGCCACCGGCTGCTGGGCCAGTGAAGCCATCTTCAAACTACGGGCAAGCGGCCTGAACACGGCTGGTATCCCAATGGCGACATCGGACGATGACGGAAACCGGAAAAGAATCTTGCAAATCGCCGTGGAAAAAGCCCAGGCTTTTTATACCTGTCCCGGATTCGAGCGGGTTGTCTACCTTGGCGACGGCCCCTGGGACCTGCAAGAGGCCCAGGCGCTCGGGGACCGATTCATCGGGATTGGTCCGCGCCTCCAGGCGTTACAAGGCACGCAAAACTTTCCATGGCACCGTGATTACATGGAAATAAAGGCAGTACTTGCCTCCATTGCGGCCACGTTGAAAGCTTAATCGCTTTTTCTTATGATTACCCACTCCTCGATATCCATAGAGAACTTGGATTAGGGCGGTAAAAATGTGATATTATTAACAAGACATTAACATTAAATTTTATTGGTTGGATATCCAATTTTATTTTCCCATGAAGGGTAACGAACATCATTCTCACATGCGAATGAATGAATTTGTCGCCATTATTGTGTGATCGAGGGTGGCTGCAGCTTCCCGGACAAGAATTAACCTGTCGAGCAATGAAAATTAATTATGGCCGCACATTTTCGCGTCATCGTTAGGACGCGTCTTCACTTTAAAGGAGGATCATCATCCATGTTTCGCATTTTTAAGAAACGCCAGAATGTTTTTTTGAAATTGATCCATGACCAAGCATCGCTTACCCTGGAGGGACTGGAGGCCCTGAAGACTTTTATGATCTCTCGGGACCCGGCTGCTTCGGCCATGCTTTCCTCCAAAGAGAAAGAGGCCGACGAAGCCCGCCGGATCCTGATCGACGAATTAAACAAGACCTTCATTACGCCATTCGATCGCGAGGATATTTTTTCGCTATCCAGGACGATTGATGATGTGCTGGATTACGCCTACAGCACCGTCAGCGAAATGGAAATCATGAAGGTCGAGCCAACAAATTTCATGCAGCAAATGGCCTCCATCCTAAGGGATGCGGCTTATGAATTGTTGATGGCGGTTGATCGATTGGAAGATCATCCCGGAGTGGCCAGCGACCACGCCCAACGCGCCAAGGGTCTTGAAAACCGGGTGGAAGAGATGTATCGTTCGGCTCTGGCAGACCTCTTTGGAGGTGCCGAGGACATTCAGGGGGTGATCAAGATGATGAAATCTCGCGAGGTGTATCGCCACTTGAGCAACGCGGCCGACCGCGTCGATGAAGCTGCCAATGTTATCGGCGACATCATCGTGAAGATTACTTGAGTTCTGGCAGAATTTGTGTCACCAGTCCTTATTGCCATCGTCATTTTGGCCCTCGTGTATGCATTCCTTAACGGCCGAAACGATTCAAGCAGTATTGTTGCGACGATGATTTCGTCACGGGCTTTATCTCCGCGCGCCGCCCTGTTAATTACCGCCGCGGCAGAATTTCTGGGACCTTTCATCTTTGGGATCGCAGTAGCCAAGACAATCGGCCATGGGATTGTCCAAGCTGAAGTGATCAGCACTACAGTCATCCTGGCGGCCATGCTTAGCGCAGTCGCCTGGAACCTGCTGACAGGCTACCTTGGGCTGCCGAGCAGTTCATCGCATGCGCTCGTCGGCGGGCTGATAGGTGCAGTAGTCGTGAGTGCGGGCTGGCAAGCCATCCAGATTCCCGGGTTGGAAAAAACATTGATTCCTCTGTTCGTCGCTCCCATGATCGGTCTTGTTGCTGGATACGTCGTTCTCAGAATCATCATGCGATTATGCCGGGATGCTTCTCCCAGCATTAACGAAAACTTTAAACGTAATCAAATCTTTACGGTAATTGCCCTGGCACTCAGCCACGGCAGCAACGACGCTCCAAAGGCCATGGGAATGATTACCCTGGCGCTCATAACAGAAAAATATTTGAACGCGTTTATTGTTCCCACCTGGGTCATCCTGATTTGTGCATTGGCAATCTCTGCCGGAACCGCGGTGGGAGCGCAGAGATTGATCCGCACGGTGGGAGGCAAATTCTATAAAATTGCCCCCATGGATGCTTTCAGCGCCCAACTTGCCTCGGCCATTGTCGTGATGACCGCCTCGCTGACGGGTGGACCTGTCAGCGCCAGCCAGGTGATCAGCACAGCCATCATGGGTGTGGGCGCGGCAGAACGACCCAACAAGGTGCGCTGGAAAATTGCCCAGGACATCGCCGCGACCTGGTTGTTGACCATTCCCGCGACGGCGCTGCTGGCCGCGCTGGCCTACAAGCTGCTGACCCGCAGCCTCCAATAAGAATTTCTGTAAATTGAATTACGGGTTTGCAAAAAAGATTTCAAACATAAGGAAAGGCAGTTACCATGGCACCCGTCCTCATTGCCGTGATTATTTTAGGCGCTTGTTTTGATCTTCTGAATGGCATCCATGATTCGAGCAACGTGGTGGCCACGATGATTTCATCCCGGGCTTTTTCTCCACGGGTTGCATTGGGAGTAACTGCCGTGGCAGAGTTTTCCGGGCCTTTTATCTTTGGCGTAGCGGTGGCACAAACCATTGGCAACGGGATAGCTGCTTCCAGCCTTATCAGCACAAAGGTTATCTTAGTGGCACTCATCAGTGCGATCCTGTGGGATTTGCTGACCTGGTACCTGGGATTTCCGAGCAGTTCTTCGCATGCATTGATTGGCGGTTTGATCGGGGCGGTGGTGATGGCAGCAGGATGGGGTGGAATCGAGCTTCCAGGGTTGGAAAAAACATTGATTTCCTTATTTTCATCCCCAATCATTGGTTTTATAGTTGGTTTCCTTTTCATTAAACTTATCCTGATTTTAAGCTGGAAAGCTTCCCCACGCATTAATAGCTTTTTCAAGCGCAGCCAAATTCTGACTGGCATAACCCTGGCACTCAGTCATGGCGCCAACGATGCTCAAAAAACCATGGGGGTAATCACTTTGGCTTTGGTTACCTCAGGATATTTACCTGTTTTTAAAGTACCAGAATGGGTTATTCTCCTGTGTGCGTCCATGATCGCTTTGGGCACTTCGATCGGTGGATGGAGGTTGATCCGCACTCTGGGAGGCAAGATTTACAAAATAAGACCGGTAGATGGGTTTGCATCCCAGCTTAGCTCAGCGGTTGTCATTCTGGCCAACTCATTGTTCGGAGGGCCGGTGAGTACCACCCAGGTGGTCAGCTCGGCAATCATGGGTGTGGGCGCCGGCGAACGGGCCAATAAGGTGCGCTGGGGGGTGGCGCAGGAGATCGCCATGGCATGGGTTTTCACCATCCCGGCGACCGCCTTGTTTGCCGCAGGTCTGTATTGGGTGGTAATCGTAATAATTCACTAGAATATTTTTCGGGGTGGTTGCCTGTTCCAAGAGGATTCTTCCTGGTTGGCCTCCCTCTGTCAGCTATGTTTTTAAGAAACCAGTTTATTTCCTGGGGTTACCAGAAAGATGTGGTTACCGCGATGTTGCAGGCCGCGAGCGTGGACCACAGTTCGCAATCCCTGGCCTATAACCAAATCAGCATATTCGACTATATCGAAAAGTTCACCTGATATGCTGGTAATCCAAATCAATTCTTGAATAAAAGAGGCTGCCTGGTTCTTTTCGGACAGCCTCTTTTGGTTCTTGCTCTTGCTGGAAAACGTTGGATTATTATCCGGCAAAATAATCGATTGCCTGCCTGACATGCAGTACGCCGTCGAAGTTCAGGCTTTTGCCGCCTTTGGTCAGATGGCCTTTCTCGCCATCCGGGTCGCCCAGGCAGGTGACAATGATATCGCCGCCGCTAACATCTTCCTTTTCGGTGTAACCATTGGTCGTGACGATCACGTGAGTCCCAGCGGCTTTTGCTGCCAGCACGCCGTTCCTGGAATCTTCAACCACCATAACTTCTTCCGGTTTAAGACCAGTTTTGGTGAGAGCCAGGTTGTAGATCTCAGGATCGGGTTTCTTATGGCTGACCACATCCCCGGCCAGCACTATATCGAATTTGATGTCTGACAAGATTTTTTCGGTGATCGCCTTGGCGGCTTGCTCATTGGAGGTGGTGCATACACCAATTCTCAAACCGGCCTGCATGGCCTCCTTCATGAAGCGGTGAATGCCTGGACGCAGTGGCAGTTTTCCGGTCTCAATCAACTCGACGAAAATGGCCGTCTTGCGTTTGTGCATCTCCTTGATGAGATCATCCAACTTCTCAGGAGGTACAGGCTTGCTGAAGCCGCGGGTTTCCAGGTGATGCTTCATGCGTTCCTTGCCACCGGCGATCTGGAGCAATTCGTGGTAATAGTCCACGCTCCACTCGTCGGTAAAACCGAATTCTTTAAAAGTCATATTGAAAGAAACGCGATGACCATCCCGCTCGGTATCGATGATGACACCATCCTGGTCAAAGAATACAGCCTTAATCTTAGCCATGATCAGCCTCCATATTTGGAAAAGCCCCACCGCTCAATTCGGCGGTGGGGCAACCAGGTCATTTACCGGTTAAGAACTCACGGACCACATTGACCGCCATGCGGTTCTCATCTTTTGTGCCGATGGTAATACGGAACCAGCCATCGCTGCCATATTTTTCGCCTTCCGGACGGAAGATCAGGCCTTTCTGTTCAGCAAAAGCCACCATATCCTTGCCCTTCTTGCCCAAGGCGCCGCAATCGAAGAATATGTAGTTGGCTTTTGTGGCAAACACAACCAGTCCTGGAATCTCGCTGAGCGATTCGGTGATGTAATCCACCTCGCTGTTGTTGAATTTTACGCGATACGCCAGGGCTTCGGTATCCTCAAAAGCGGCCAGGGCAGCCCACATCGGGATCGTCCCTACGTTCCACGGCAACAGCGCAGCCGAAATTTGACCGATCACTTCCTTGTCACCCAGGGCATAGCCAAAGCGCAAACCGGCCAGGCCGTAGGCCTTGGAAAGAGTACGTGTAATGATTACGTTCTTGTATTTCTTGATCAAGCCCACCTGTGACATGCCCAGGCCGGCGTATTCCACATAGGCCTCGTCCACGATGAAGGGCAGGCCGGTCTCAGCGATTCGCACGAAATCCTTGGCATCCATAAAGTTGCCGGTCGGGTTGTTCGGGTTGGCAATGACAATAATCTTGGTTTTAGGGGTAATCGCTTTGATAACTGCATCGGCATCGTACAGAAGGCGCTTATCTTTATAAATCATTGGGACGGAAACCATTTTTCCGCCCAGGATGGTGCCACGCAGTTTGTAAATTCCGAAGCAGGGGGTATGCTGGATGACTTCATCTCCAACCTCCAGGAAACAGCGGAAAATGTTGTCATAGACCTCGCTGGAACCGTTGCCAAGCATTACATTCTCGGGGCCGTCCAGCCCATTGATCTCGGCAATCTTGCTGCGCACCACCAGGCCCTGGTCCGGGTAGCGGTTGCCCATCTTGGCATACTTGTAAATCGCTTCCAGCACTTTTTCGGAAGGCGGATTTGGATTTTCATTGGACATCATGCGATGGAGTTCCGGCTTTTTCCATGCCAGCTCAATATGCCCGGAGATATACATTGGGATGCCTTTTACCCAGGGAACAAAATATTCTTCAACCTTTTTCATGTCTTACTCCTTTTTATTAATTTGATGCAAAGGAAAAGCAAGGGGCAATTGGTTTGCTCCTCGCTCTTCCCCCGTTTGCCAGATCGTACTTATGCCTTACCGGCGCAGCCGAGGATGTCGATCCAGTGACCAACTGCGGTGCGGATGGCAACCCTGACTGCCTCGTCAACTTTGCCGGGATCGTATTCTTCCCGGTGGGCAGTGATGTATTCGTATTCTGCATCGAGCATGGTACGCTTGAGTTCGGTGGATACGTTTACTTTGGCGCCGCCCATTGCGATCAATTTCTTGATGTAGTCTTCCGGCAGACCGGTGCCACCATGCACCACCAAGGGTGTCTTGATGGTCTTACCATTAAGCATCTGGTTGATTTGGCCGAGACGCTCAAAGTCCACTTTGGGGTTCTTAGTTTTATAGACTCCGTGGGCAGTGCCAATGGCAGGGGCGAAGATATCCAAACCGGTGCGCTCGACAAATTCAACAGACTGTTTGGGATTTGCCAGCTGCGTTTCATCTTCGGAGACCTTGATCTGATCTTCCACACCGCTGACAGTACCGAGTTCCCCTTCCACCGAGATGTTTCCAACCTTGTGGCAGTAATCGACAACTTCCTTGGTCTGGCGGATGTTCTCTTCGTAAGCAAGCTTGGAAGCGTCGATCATGATATTGGTGTAGCCTCCATCGGCGCACTTCTTGCAGTGCTCAACCTCGGTGCAATGGTCCAGGTGCAGACAGATCGGGATGGGAGCTGACTCAGCGATGGTTCTGTAAATTGCCACCAGCACATTTACGCCCAGGAACTTGCTCGGTTTTACCGAGGTTTGAATGATCAGCGGAGCTTTCTTGGCAACCGCCGCTTCGACCACCGCTTCCATCTGAACCAGGTCGGTAATATTGAAAGCGCCAACAGCGTATTTTTCCTTGGCGGCCACCATCATGATTTCTTTTGCGTTTACGATTGACATAGTTTTTATCTCCTTAATTTTCCGGATTCCATAATCCGTCCATTCTTGCGGTCACCCATCAATTTGAGTTGCAAAAACCGCTTTCTGTGTAGAAAGACATTATACAACCGTCCGGACTGATTATGCCCGAATGCGCTCTCCCTTGGGGTCCCATAGAGGTGACTGGGCCACAACGGCTCCAACTTGCTCCCCAAGGAATTCAACCTGCAGGTCCGTGCCAACCTTGGCATATTCCACCGGCAGGTATGCGTATATGATGCTCTTTTCAACGGAATAACCGTACCCGCCCGCGGCCACCCATCCGATTGTCTTGCCATCTTTCGATCGGATCGGTTCCTTGCCCAGGGCAATGGTCCGGCTGTCTGAAAGCGTCATGCAGCATAACTTGCGGGTGACGCCGGCTTCTTTCTGCTTAAGGATGGCTTCTTTTCCGATGAAATCCTTCTTGTTCAGCTTAACTGCAAAACCCAGGCCAGCCTCAAGGGGAGAATAATCCGGGCTGATCTCGCTGCTCCAATAGCGGTACCCTTTTTCCAGCCGCAGGGAGTCGATCGCCTTATAACCAGCTGCGACAAGACCCTCGGGCTGACCGGCAGCCCAAAGCGTGTCCCACAGGCACAGGCCGTATTCCATCGGGCAGTAGAACTCCCAGCCCAACTCGCCCACATATGTCACACGGGATGCCAGCGCTGGTACGTCTCCAACCACAATTTGCCGGGCCGTCATGTAAGGGAAGCCGGCATTCGACACATCCGCCTTGGTGACTTTCTCCAAGATCGTGCGGGCTTTAGGCCCCCACAAGCCCAGGCAGGCATAGGATGAGCTGACATCCTCGATCGATACCGATCCATCTTCCGGCATATTAATTGACAACCAGGACAGGTCGTGCTGCCCGAAGGCGGTACCTGTCACGATGAAGAAACGTTGTTCAGCCAGGCGCGTGACGGTGAAATCACACTCGATCCCACCACGCTTGTTCAGGCATTCGGTATAAACGATCGTACCGACCGGTTGGTCGATGTCATTGGCACAGACATTATTCAGAAATTCCAAAGCACCCGGCCCGCGCACTTCAAATTTATTGAAAGAAGTCTCATCGAATAAACCGGCTTTCGAGCGGGTCTCCAGGTGTTCGTAGCCGATGGCACGCGACCAGTTGTGGTGCGCCCAACCTTTCGGCTCATGCCCGTGCCGGGCCAGTTCTTCATATGGCTTGAACCAATTTGGACGCTCCCAACCGGTCTTCTCCCCAAAGAAGCAGCCCAGATCCTGCAGGCGATGATAGGTGGGCGAAAGGCGCAGACCGCGGCGGGACATGCGCTCTTCACCGGGGTAATGGATGTCGTAATATTGGGTGTAAGTTTCGATGGTACGCGCAACCGTGTAATCCTGGCTGTTGTAGTTCGAACCGAACCGGCGGACATCCAAGCGCCAGACTTCCCACTCCGGATGACCGTCGATAATCCATTCCGCTATGGTTTTTCCGATGCCACCTGCACCAGCCAATCCGTGGGCGCAAAAGGCGCAGGCAACCCAGAAACCCTTGACAGAAGTGGGACCCAGCAGGAACTCACCATCGGGCGTGAAGCCTTCCGGTCCGTTCAAGAGTTGCACAACCTCGGCTGTTTCCACCGCCGGAACGCGTTTGATGGAGTTTTCCATCAATGGAGTAAAACGTTCCCAATCGGGCGGCAGGAGCTGGTATTTGAAATTGCGCGGGATCCCGTTCAATCCGAACGGCTCGGGTTTACGCTCATACCCTCCTGTAACCAATCCACCCACTTCCTCGCGCCAGTAGACCAGCAGGTCGGGATCGCGCAGAGTCGGGAAATCATGCCCAACACCTTTGATCGGTTTGGTGATGATGTAAAGGTGTGCCATTGGTACGATTGGCAGGTTGAGACCGACCATCTTACCAACTTCACCACCCCACTGCCCGGCTGCGTTCACCACAATTTCAGTTTCGATCGTGCCTTTGTCGGTGACCACATCATGGATGGAACCGTTCTTCAGGTTGATCTTCTCCACGTTAGTGTCTGTAAAAATACGCGCACCGCGTTGTTTGGCACCGGTCGCGAGGGCATTGGTCAAACCGGTGGGATCGATAACGCCATCATTGGGGGTAAAGGCGGCGCCGGCAATTCCCTCCGGGTTCATGAGCGGGAAGAGATCCATGGCCTCTTTGGGTGAGACCAGATTCATCGGCACGCCGAATGATTGCGCCATCCCAACCAGCCGCTTGAGATCCTCCATGCGTTCGGCAGAGGAGGCCAGACGCAGCCCACCAACCTCACGCCAGGCTGGATCGTGGCCGGTTTCGTCCTTCAGTTTCCGGTAAAGATCGGTACTGTAATGCATCATGCGGGTCAGGTTGGCATCCGAACGCATCTGGCCAACCAACCCGGCAGAGTGCCAGGTCGAACCGCTGGTCAACTCATGGCGTTCCAGGATGACGACATCCTTCCAGCCCATCAGGGTCAGATGGTACGCGATACTGCATCCGCCAACGCCGCCACCGATGATAACTACTTGCGCATGTGTGGGAAAATCAGACATTTAAACTACCTCCTTGAGCCATTCGTTCCAATTTGGATTTAAGATATTTTCCTTGGCACGCCCAAAAAACTTATCGGCGTAGCCGCGGAAGTCAAAATCAAGTTTCGAGATTCCTATCTGCACAAGCCCCCAGGTTGCCTCACGCAGATCGGACATGATTTTCATTATCTTAAAATGCGCCCAGCCGGGCGGTGTCACCTCCCCAAAATAACATTTCAGAAGCCAGCGATCCTGCTCATCGTTTAATTGATGATGGTCGGAGAAATTGGCCAGGTCAAAATAGGGATCGCCCATCCCGGCGTATTCCCAATCAAGTACGTACAGTTGACTGTTGACAAGGAAATTCGCATTGAGCAAATCGTCGTGGCACGGACAAGGAATGAGAAGCCGGGCGTACAAGGCCTGCCCGGCCGCTTTTATCATTTCGATCAGCCGATCAAAATCTTCAGGAAATTTGACCGCGTAACGGCGGGCAATTGCAGAATAATCTTCAACAACACGAAAAACATCAAAGGTACCGGGGATTCCCGGCATATGGTGAATCTTTCGCAGGACCTCCGTCACACGATGGATATTTTCCGGTTTGCTCATCTGCTCGGGTTGAATTGGTTGCCCGGTTATGAAACGGGTAACCAGATAACCTTCCGGTCGGATGAAATAAAATACTTCCGGAGCAATTCCCAATTTGCCAGCAGCCAGGTTGGCGGCATATTCAACCTCCCGGTTTATCCCCAAGAGTTCTGTATCTGCCCCGGCGATTCGAAGAACAAAAGACTCTCCACCAATGTCTATGCGAAAATTATTATTGGTAATGCCACCCCCCAGCGGCGTTGCCTTCAGATCACTGGCGCCAGTCCATTGAGGAACACGGGCAAGTGCTTCTTGTAGCGTAAGAGCCATGACCAGAATTCTCCGAATATGTAAATTTAATGAGACAGCAGACCTATGGCAATATCGTCAAGGTCTTCGGTAGGTTCTTACTTTTGCCAGGTCGATCTGGGCCTAGCCATCTCGGCAACGATATCGAACGAGGAAATAATGCCCAGTGGGAAAGCTAGGGGAGCTGCCTTATCGACGACCACCAGACGGTGGTAATGCTTTTGAATCATCAAATCAGCGGCCTCACGCAATTGTGCGTGCATATCAATGGTGAGAAGCGGGTGCATAATGTCACGAACGGTCAATTTTTCGTCGACGCCATCCTGGACACAGGGCAGCAAGTCCTTACCGCTGACGACACCTTCCGGTGTACCCTTGGCATCCACCACCAGCACCGATCGCCAGCCGGCCTGGGTCATGGTGCGTGCCGCAGAAAGCAATGGAGTTTTCTCCCGGCAGACCAGGATGACATCGGACATCACATCCGCGACGGTGGAACGCAATGGTTTTTCTTCTCCGGCTATACTGGCAACAAAATCGGAGATCGAAATTACCCCGACCGGGGAACCTTGATCGGTGACGAGCAGACGGTTGATATCCTTCTCGATCAATTGTTGGGCAGCCGCTCCCAGCGATAAACTTGCTTCGACAGTATCGATCGGGGAGGACATTAATTCCCCGGCGGTCAAATGGCGCATGGTGGTCAGACTTTGAGAATCAGCCGAAAGCCACTCACCGGCAAGCAGGTCATAATCGGAGATAATGCCGATAGGACGGCCACCCTGGTCTGCAACGATCAGGGCATGAACATGGTGTTGGGTAAGCATGACGGACACCTGGCCAAGGGTGGCGTCCGGGCGGCAGGTGAGCAGCCCCGGATGCATCAGGTCGCGCACGGTTTTCATGACTGCCTCCTATATTTCATTGAACATCATCCACATCTTTATACCATTTCACGCGGTCCCCCACCCGGGCACGCAAACGCCATGCGAGCGGTTTGGGCTCCTGCTCGATCCGATTAAGCGCGGCTGTGACTTGCGAATCAATGGTTCCTTTTTCCTCATTAGATAGCTGTTCATAGCCCTGCGCCAATTGACGCACCTTGTCCAGGTTCATGGTAGTGGTGCGCCATAAACCCCAATCCAGGCTGCAAAGTTCAGCAATTTTCTTGATGTTGATGGTTTCATGGTCTTCATCGCCCAGGGGATGTTCGAGCAACAACATGATGGTATCAATGATATCCTTTTCATTGATCTGAACGATTTGCATTTTCTCGAGCAGCATCTCGGCCAGCGGGATGCTCGGATGATCCACTTCCAACCTGCCCTTCCAATAGATGGCGTGGCAGAAGTCAAGTTTCTCATAAAATATATCGATATGCAGGCCGGCCTCGGGCCTTTCAAAAATGGCGCGATTCCCTTCCGATACGATAAACACCTCACGATTTTCGTGGTAGCCCAACCCCGCCATCATCGCCTGGATTTCCTTGCTCTGGCGGTGATAAGCGGCAAAATCAATATCCGTATATGCACGGCCCATGGCGGCCTGAAGATAGCCATATTTCTGGCAGTGTTTTTGGAATGCCAAAGACCCGATCACACGCATGATAATGCCGGCTGTATTGCTGGCATCCAGGATGCGCTTCAGTTCATTTTCAAATTTTTCACGTTCGAGGCGATCTTGTTCGCCCATGCCGATGGAACTGCTTGTCATACCAATCTCCTACGATGAGGTCATAACGGATAACCCTGTTCGAAAACGAGCAGTTGCAGGTTGACTGGGGATGAAAAACCTTCGCCATTATAATAACAAATTCAAAAACTTGCAAATTTCTTCAGATTCTTTTATAATTCAAATTGCAAACATCCAATCTTTTTCAACTAACAGCCTACCATCAGCTTCTCAATGAGCAAATCTCTCATTCCAGCGCAGCGACGGGAGCGGATTCAGGAATACCTGGCAACCCATAAGATCGTTCGGATGGACGATTTGTATGGCATGCTGGATACTTCCGAGGCCACGGTCCGCCGTGACCTGGAATGGTTGGAACGCGCAGGTGTTGTTGAAAGAACTCATGGGGGGGCGATCCTCAGCCAACGGTTGGCGTTGGAGCCCGAGTATTTGCAAAGAGCACAAAAGCATATTGAAGAAAAACGTTTGATCGGCGCGTTGGCAGCTTCGCTCATCGAGGATAATGCTGTCGTTTTTATCAACAGCGGCACAACCACCACGCAGGTAATCCGAAATATACGTGATAATGCAGGCATCACGGTGTTCACCAATAATGTTTATGGTGTACTCGAGCTAGGTAAAGCAGGTTTTAAGAATCACCTGATTGGAGGAGAGTTTCAACCTAATTCCAATAGCGTGGCAGGGCGTTTCGCAATTGATAATCTTCGCGAGGTGTACGCCGACAAAGCCATCCTGGGTGTGGACGGGGTCAGCTTGCTGTATGGTTGCACCGTCCCTTCCAATCTGGAGGCAGAAGTTGTCAAACAGATGATCGAGCGCACCCGTGGAAAGGTTTTTATCGTTGCAGATTCCAGCAAGTGGGGAGTGGTTGCAAATTTCCAAATTACCACGATCGATGGGATCGATAAACTAATCAGCGACGAAGGGCTCGATCCAGCGGCCATTGACGCACTTTCAGCCTCTTCTGTGGAATGCCTGCTTGCCTCTGCGAGCCCGGTTAGAGCT
The DNA here is from genome assembly GCA_050013615.1 of Anaerolineaceae bacterium. GTDB lineage: Bacteria > Chloroflexota > Anaerolineae > Anaerolineales > Anaerolineaceae > JBEKEX01. The sequence continues at coordinate 6,751 of JBEKEX010000018.1, read as the reverse complement.
AAGAACGAACCTGACAGCTTTACTGGTTGAAATTAAACCAGAAGTTTCTAACACCGTTCTTTTCTAAATTCAAAAATAAATTATAATTTTTGTGGTTGGGCAGCGTTGGGACTGGGCAGATCAAAAAATGAATATGCCAGAATTTCATACCTGGTTGGCGGATGTTCGAACATAATACATAAAGAAAGGTAAAATAAAATCATGAAAGATCAGGCACGCGTTGTCATCATCGGGGGAGGTATCGTCGGGGCTAACATTGCTTACCATTTGGCCAAGCTGGGTTGGACGGATGTTGTTCTGATTGAAAAAGGGGAAATAGCAAGTGGAGAATCTTCCCACGCCGCCGGGCTGGTAACGCAGTTCGCGACTTCCCAGACCCTGATGCAATTCCGGAAATACAGCATTGAGCTATACAGCGGTCTGGGCCTATTCGATCATGTCGGCAGCCTGCGTGTGGCTTCGACAGAGGACCAGCTCAAAGAGCTGCAGCGCAGCGTCAGCCGCGCCAAGGCCATTGGAATGGATGTTGAGGTTATCTCACCAGACGAAGCTATGCGCATCATGCCACAATTAAGCCAGGAAAACCTGTATGGCGCCATTTACTTGCCACGCGATGGCCAGCTGGATCCTTATCTCACCACCACCAGCATGGCCCGCTTTGCACGCGAGATGGGCGTAGAGGTCAATACCAATGTGCGCGTGACCGGCATCGAGCTCTCCTCCAAAGGCGAGATACAGCGCGTTCTTACCGACAAGGGCGCCATCCGGACCGAGATTGTTGTTAACGCGGCCGGCCTGTGGGCACCCCGGGTGGCGGCGATGGCCGGCCTGTCCATTCCGACTACGCCTGTGGACCACCAGCATATTGCTTTGAAGGCCGTCAGCAGCCACGAATTCCCCGCCACCACCCCCTGCCTGCGCGACCCCGACAACCTGGTGTACATGCGCCAAGAGGCTGGCGGCCTGGTGATCGGTGGTTACGAACCGAACCCATTGGCGCGTTGGATTGACGGCGTGCCCTGGGAGCACGGCGGCACCACCCTGCCAGCTGACTATGACCGTTTCGAGCAGTTGCTGGAAGGGGCCATTCGCCGGATTCCATTCCTTGAGCAGGCTGGCATCATCACGCTGGTATGCCATCCTGGTGCATACACGCCGGACTGCCAGCCCATGCTTGGGCCGATGGCCGAAGCACGCGGCATGTGGATCGCAGCTGGCATGTCGCTCAACGGTTATGGCGGCGCAGGTGGTATCGGTAAACTCATGGCGGAATGGATCGTCGAGGGTGAACCTTCGCTGGATGTGTATGCCTATAAAGCCACGCGCTTTGGCAATTATTACGCAAACCCGGAATATGCTGCCGAAAGGACCCGTGAGGGCGTTAAATATTATTACCGGCTGCGCTTCCCCAACGATGAGAATGAGTGGGCGCGTCCGCACCGGGTCAGTCCGGTGCATTACCGGCTGCAGGAATTGGGAGCCGTCTTCGGGGAAAAATTCGGCTGGGAACGGGTCAATTTCTTCGACCCAGGCAAACCCTTTCGGCGGGCCGGTACTGACCAGCGCCAGTGGGGTTGGAAACGCCCGCCCTATTTCGAGCGCGTTGGACAAGAACACCGGGCGACGCGCGAGCGCGTTTGCCTATTCGACTTGACTTCTTTCGGCAAAATCGAAGTGACCGGGCCGGGCGCTTTGGCGCTGCTGCAATGCGTAGCCGATGGCAACGTGGATAAACCGGCCGGCAATGCCACCTATACCCAGTTCCTCAACTCGCGCGGCGGCGTCGAAGCCGACCTGACAATTTCCCGGCTGGGTGAGGATCGTTTCTGGGTAATCACAGGTTCCGCGTTTATCGGCAATGACCTGGCCTGGCTCAGAATGCACCAACAACCGCAGGACGGACCGGTTACGATCCGGGATATCACCACGGACTTTGCCTGCCTGGCATTATGGGGCCCGAAAGCACGCGCGGTGTTGCAAAAAATCACAAACGCGGATATCTCAAATGAGGCTCTGCCTTATCTTCATGCCAGGACGATTCTGGTCAACGGAGTAGAGATTTGGACGCAACGGGTCAGTTATGTGGGCGAGCTCGGTTGGGAGTTGTATATCCCGGCTGAGCGGGCTACGTTGGTATGGGACCAGCTGTTGAATGCTGGCAAGGAATTTGACATCGAGGGGGGCGGATATAAAGTACTCGATTCGCTGCGCCTGGAAAAAGGCTATCGCTACTATACTGCCGATGTAACCCAATTGGAAACCCCCTACGAGGCCGGGTTGGGCTTTTGCGTTGACCTTGGAAAGAATGATTTCATAGGCAAGCAGGCTCTCGTCGAACAAAAACGGGCTGGACTGACCCGCAAGCTCTGCACCCTGGTCCTGGATGGGGAGGGTTTTACCCAGATCTACGGTGGGGAAGCCGTTTATCACGACGGGAAGGTGGTAGCGCGCGTCCGCAGCGGAGGTTACGGTTACACTCTTGAAAAGAATATCCTATACGCTTACTTGCCGATGGAATTGGTAAAAGCCGGCACGCGTCTAGAAATGGATTTGATCGAAGGCCGCCTACAGGGCGAGGTCACTTCCACAGTATTGTTCGACCCCAAAGGTGAGCACCTGCGCGTTTGAACTAGTTCGAACATTAATTACTAGTCGGAAAGGGTCATAAAGAATGTTACCCTTGAACAACAACGAATTATTGGCAATAAAGAATCTACTGGATTCCCGCCAGCCTGGTTACGGCCTGCCACGCCAGTTTTACCAGGACGAACTGCTTTATCAACTCGAAATGGATTTCATCTGGCGGAAAGGCTGGCTCTTCGCCGGTCACTCCTGCCAGATCCCAAATCCGGGTGATTACTTCCTTTATGAGATTGATGGGGATTCGATCATTGTTATGCGCGGCGACGACGGACAGGTGCAGGCGCTCTACAATCTTTGCCGCCATCGCGGCTCGGTTATCTGCCATGAGCCTGAAGGTAACATCAAGCGTTTTATCTGCCCGTACCACCAGTGGACCTATGATCGCGACGGCCGCCTGTTGCTGCAACGGGGCATGCAGTCAGATTTGGATAAATCCCAACTTGGCATGCATCCCGCCCACGCCCGCGAGGTGGAAGGGTTGATCTTCATCAGCCTCGCCCATGAGCCAATGGACTTTAACCCGGCCTACCAGGCAATAGCCCCGGTTGCCAGGCCGCAAGGCATGGCACGTGCCAGGGTGGCCAAGATCATGGATTTTGAGGTCGACTCCAATTGGAAGTTGGTCTGGGAAAACAACCGGGAATGCTATCATTGCAATGTGAGACATCCACAATATATCAAGGCAAACTTTGATCATTATAATGCTGACGATACCATCCCGCGTGTAGCGGAAAGGTTGAAAGCGGTAACCGACCGGTTGGAAGCAAAACTGGCGGCCCAGGGCATGTCATTGCGCACCGAAACCGGGTTGACCGAGTTTCCGGATCCCGAGCATGGTATCTGGTTTGCAGCTAACCGTACCCCCCTGGTGGAAGGATACGTAAGCGAGACAATGGACGGCAAACAGGTGGCCCCCTTGATGGGCGATTACACTGATCCGGAAGTCGGGACACTGCGCGTGCGCAGCATGCCCAATTTCTGGATTCATGCCAGCTGTGACCATAGTGTAGCCGTTCGTCTCACCCCCCACGGTTTGGCACATACCAGTATTCACATGACCTGGCTGGTGGCTGGAGAAGCCGAGGCAGGCCGGGATTATGATTTGGAGAAACTCCTACCATTCTGGCTACTGACTGCGCAGCAGGACTGGGCCATCTGCGCCAACCAGCAGCGCGGAGTGAACTCCCATGCATATACCCCCGGCCCTCTCTCCACAAACAAGGAATACAATCTTGAGCGCTTCCTGCAATGGTATTTACAAGAAATGAAAACGGCCTTTTCAAAATGAAAAACAACTACCCTGCCTACGTTGGTTTTGGAATGCTTACCCCGGTTGCCATCATGGTGGTCGGGCAGTTACCCGAGCATAATACCGGCGCGCTGGTCAAAGAGGTCAGTGAATTCGTCTTTGACGATGCCGCCATCATCGCCTGTCTGCTGCGCCAGTGGGAGCTACCAACCGCTATGATCGGCACCACGGTCGGGGATGACCCACGCGGCCATCTACTGGCACAACAATTGGAAACCTGGGGGGTACAGGGTGAGGTACGCCATTCCAGTGAAATCAGAACTCCCTGGGAAGTGGATGTATCGGATGAAACGGGTGCGCGCACTTATTTTTGGGAGCGGGCACCGCAGGTGTTAAACACTCTGGACACAGCCAATCTTGCACCGCTGGAAGGTGCCGGTATATTGTACGTCGATTGGTATGACGGCGACCACATCCTTCGGGCGATGGATGAAGCCAAACGTTTGCATGTGCCAGTGTTCCTGAATTTTGAGCATGGACACGCCGACCCTGCCCTGTTGAACCGCTATGCCGGCCGGGCAATGATTTGCCAGGCGGTAACTGATGCCGCCCAACTGGGCGAGGTGCCTCCCCTGGAAATTGCTCAAAAATTATTAAAAACCGGAGTTCAGATCGCCTTGATCACCATGGCAGGAGAAGGCTGCCTGGTGGTGAATGCAGCTGAGGCGGTACGCGTGCGTGCTCCTTCCGTTCACGCCGTGGATGGTTGTGGAGCCGGAGCTACTTTCTCGGCCGGTTTTATTTATGGGTACTTGAAAGGATGGAGCCTGCAAGAATCGGCCTGCTTCGCAACAGCCGCTGCATCCCTCAAGGTGACCCGACCGGGACTGCAAATGTTTCCAATCAATGAGATAAAGACCCTGGCAGCACAGCTCCTGGTGGAGTATCCAGCAGCGGCTGACCAGCCGGGTCACTAGGAGCATCCTTTGGTCAATTTTGCCACTCTTTTAACGCAGGAACAGGTCGAACGGACCCACACCGCCTCACTGGAGATCCTTCAGAACGTCGGTATGTTGGTCAGGAACGAAAAGGCCCGCACGATCTTCCAAAAGCACGGCTGCAAGGTGAACACCGATACGCAAATCGTCACCTTCCCGCCGCCAGTGATTGAGAATTTCCGTGCCATGCTGCCTGCCACATTTACTTTCTATGGCCGCGACCCTAAATACGACCGAACACTTCCAAAAGATGGGCCGGTTTTAGTTACAGGCAGTTCTGCGCCAGATATCATCGATCCGGTTACAGGTCGCCCAAGGCGCGCCCTATCGAAGGATATTGCCCAAATCGCCCAACTCATTCAGGCACTGCCTGCATACGACATTTTCTCGATATCAACCCTTGCGGAGGATGCACTGCCCGGGCAATTCACTCTGGCGCGGCTTTACCCATCGCTGAAGCACTGCCTTAAACCCGTCCGCAGCACCACCAAGGATATGGACGACGCCGCGGCGGTCATGCAATTGCTCTATGCACTGGCAGGCAGCGAAGAGGCCTACCACCAGCGCCCGTTCGTTACACAGCACTACTGCCCGGTTGTATCACCTTTGACCATGGATCAACTATCCACCGAGGCGGTAATTTTCTTCAGTGAGGCCGGGCTGCCGGTCTACCCGAGCATCGTACCGAACGCCGGTTTGACATCGCCGATGTCCATGGCCGGGACCCTGGTTCAGGGCAACGCCGAATTCCTGGCCATCTCGGTGCTGATGCAAATGGTACACGAAGGCACTCCCACCATTTATGCCACCCTCCCGACGGTTGCCGACATGCGTACAGGCGCGTATGCCTCGGGTGGTATCGAATGTGGCATGCTGCACATGGCTTTCGCCCAAATGGCGCGCTTCTATCACGTGCCGTGCGGTGGTTACATTGGATTATCGAATTCAAAAATCAACGATGCCCAATCAGGCTACGAGACCGGTATGTCCAGCGTGGCTGGGGTGCTGGCCGGCGTGGATATGCTGAATATGGGCGGCTTATTGGATGCGCTGAAAGTATTCGACTTTGGCAAGGCAGTGATCGATGACGAAATTGCCCAGATGCTCAAACGGCTGATGCGTGGAATCACATTCACAGAAGATGACCTGGCATTACAGGTTATCGCACAAATAAAACCGGGCGGATCTTTCATGATGAGTCCGCACTCACTGAAGCGCATGAAAAGTGAAGCCCTGCTGCCCCGGCTGGCGGAGCGGGAAGCTCGCGAAGTTTGGGAGAAGAAAGGCTCGCCAGATACGCATGCGCGCGCCATGCTGCGTGTCAACGAGATCCTGGCCAACACCGGTCCGGGCCTGATTCCAGCCGAGGCGGAGGTGCGGCTGCACTCCCTCTTTAAAGACCTGGTGCCTGGGATACCTGAAAATTAGAAGTTCTTGAAGGAATTTCTCAGAAGTGATTTATCATAAATATTCTTTGGGACGTTCATGGAGAGGCATACCTGATGATAATATATTATGCAACGGATGTGCACGGTTCCGAGATTTGTTGGAAGAAATTCCTCGCTGCCGGCAAGTTTTATAATGCAGATACCCTGATCCTGGGTGGCGATATGACCGGCAAGGCCATCATCCCCATAATCGCGCAGGGCAATGACGATTTCAAGGTCACCTTGCTCGAGCAGGAAAGCATCCTGCATGGAAAAGAGCAGGTGGACAAGATGGTTTCAACCATCCAAAACCGCGGCTATTATCCGTATGTGACCGATCCGGACGAAGTGCAGGCCCTGGTTAATTCACCAGGAAAAATGGACGCGCTCTTCCTCGAACAGGTCATGAAAACCATGCAACACTGGATGGAGTA
>JBEKEX010000017.1:0-21233 GCA_050013615.1 Anaerolineaceae bacterium | reverse complement strand
CGACACCTGCGTATAAGCGGGGAATTGGATGCCGATGCGGCTGGTCTCTTTAAGCAACTGGTGCAGGCTGGCGAGCGGGTCAGCCTGGGCTTGCAGAGCGGGGTTGAGCCACAGGTTGGCTTGTTCACCCATCAGGCTGTTGACGGCTTCATTGAGCAATTTATCGCGCGACTGGAAATGATAGTTGATCAACCCAATGCCCACGCCGGCGCGTTCGGCGATGCGGCGCACGGTGATGCTTTGTATCTTTATACCCTCACGCAGTAGGTCGCAGGTGGCATTGAGGATCTTTTGTCTGGCTTCCAGTTCTTCTTCTGTCATATTCGAATTCCTTTGAACATAATTAGAACATGATTTGAACATGTTCAATTATAGGCAATTTGTTGGAATTGTCAAGAGGGAATTCATATCCGGTGACAGAAAAACATTGCTGGTTGGGGCATACCTCAACCAGCAATCACTTGTGGAAATCAAACTGTTAATTTTGGCGCGATGCGGTACCCAGACCGTATAGCCGAAACTTATTTGAGTTTCGCGTAATCGGCGGCAAAGTCTTCGATGGCCTTTTGCGATAAGGGATGATCGCCCAATTTCAAGATGACGTCCAGCGGGATGGTGATGTCATCCGCACCGGCGATCACGGCCGCGGTCACTTCTTCCGGCGACTTTAAGCTGGCAGCCAAAATTTTGGTGGACGTACCGGCTACCACTGCCTTGCAATCACGCAGCACGGCAATGCCATCGCCAAGCTGTCGGGTGAGGCGGTTGACATAGGGGACGGCATGAATTACGCCGGCCTGGGCGGCTAAATAAGCCTGAGCCGGGCTGGAGACGGCTGTGATACAGCACATGATCCCTTCTTTGGTCAGGTGGTCCGCCAAGGCGATGTTCTCGGTGGTGGCAGGAATTTTGATTATCACCCGGTTCAAGTCGAATTGGGACGCCTTGCGCGCCTGGGCCATCCGTTCTTCGATAGTGTCGGCAGTCACCTGGTAGAACACCAGGCCGTGGGACCCGTCGAGGATGTCGCGCAGGACCATCAGTCCCGGGCGGCCGGCCCTGGCGATGAGTGAGGGGTTGGTGGTGACGCCCACGATGAAGCCGAGTTGCATCGCTTTGCGGACATCATCCATCATTGCCGAATCAAGAAATAGTGCCATGATAAGTTCCTCTTTACGGGTAAAAAATTATTGCGGGATGCTCAGGTTGTTCAACGATTTGGTTGATCCTTTTTCAGTAGCGGATATCAATCCCACGTTCTGGGCGTAATATTCACAATAACCGCCGCTGCAAACACCAATGGCGTTGAAAACGCCTGAAGTGGTTTTCACCGTTGAGCCGCCCTGGATCCTGACGCTGCCATGACTGGTAGTAAATTGGTAGCCAGCTTGCAGGTTGGCTTCACTGGGCAGTACCAGGTCGTTGTTGGCATCGTAGATTGCACCGGCGATGCATTGATATTGCGCGTTGCCATTCAGTGAGCTGTTTGTGGAGAAGAATGTCTTCCCATTATCCTGCCACACTTTGGTGATCATCACCTGCTCGCTGCTCGAAGTGCCGTTGGTCTCGGCGACCGTATAGTTCCAGGTGCCACCTGTGACGATGGGCCAATAGCTGTTCTGGCATTGGGGATCATCTGCCACGATGAGAGAGCCGGTAACGGCTTGTACTGTGGGGACGGTCGGTATTTCTGTAGCCGCTTGCGTAGTAATAGGATTGGCCACAGCAGCCGTGGCTGTGGCGGCGCAAGTCACGTCGGAGGTGAGGGTTACATCCATTCCATCGATGATCGTGTCTGTTCCGGCGTACACCACGTTCCAGCCCTGGGAGCCGACCACCTTGCGTTCGAACTTGGCAATGTTCTGCACCCGCACGCCCTTATCCCAGCGGCACACGGCTTCAGCAGCATTGGGCTGGTCAGTGACCTTGCGATAATCGTCGATGCGGTTGCCCAACTGGCTATCGGCCAGGATGTAGCGAATGATTTTTTCACTCAACGAGCCCGCAGGCACCGGCGTGGCGGTTACGGAAGCGGTGACGGCCGTCGTGTTAGCGATCGGAGTCAAGGCATTGGTTGAGACACCACAGGCGGATAAAAAGAGTGATAAGACGAGCACGGAGCCTACCGATAAAGGTATCCACAAAGTGCGGTTGGAAGACATGGGAACTTCTCCTGTAATGCGTTATCAGTAACGCCGATAATTATACCAACCACGCGGGAAGACGGGATGGCCAAAACGCGTGGAATCCCAATTCAAAAGTCACCTCGCGAGTAGAGCCTTTCTTTCATCCCGGCGTTCGATTTACACTATAATAAGTGAGGATAAAAGGAACTTTATGATCCCCCTCAATGATGCCTCACGCCGGACGGTGCGTTTCCCTATCATTACCTTGCTGATCATCGCAGCCAACGCGTTCGTGTTCCTGCTGGAGCTGGCAGGCGGTGACACCTTCATCACCCGCTGGGCGTTCGTGCCAGCCAACATCAGTGCCGGGCGTGACCTGATCACGCTGCTGACGGCTATGTTCCTACACCAGGGCTGGGAGCACATCATCGGGAACATGGTCTTCTTCTGGGCGTTCGGCCCGGAGATCGAAGATGCCATGGGGCACGCACGTTTTCTGATCTTCTACCTGCTGGCCGGCCTGGTCGCCAGTGCGGCGCAGATCCTGATCGACCCCACTTCGACCATCCCCAACCTGGGGGCCAGCGGTGCCATCGCCGGGGTGATGGGGGCGTTCCTGATCACCTACCCACGCGACCGTATCCGCACGGTGTTGTTCATCGGCTGGTTCGTGCGGGTGACGCTCATCCCGGCCATCTTCCTGGTCGGCTTCTGGTTCCTGACGCAATTGTTCAGTGAATTGGGGGCCCTGATGCAGATCCAGAGCAGTGATGTGGCTTACATGGCGCACGTCGGCGGCTTTTTGTTCGGGGTGCTGCTGGCGCGCTTGTTCGAATCGCGCCGGCGTGACGATATCCTCTGGGATTGAAGTAACCGTTAACCCAACCAGCCTGTCCAAATGACGTTTTACTCGAATGCGTCTATTGACTTCGAGCGGCCTCAACGTTTAGAATAACCACCAATGAATTATTAATGAAATGAGGAGATTCCTATGGAGTTCAATTATTACATCCCTACACGAATCCTGTTCGGTAAGGGCCAATTAGCCCATTTGCACGAGCAAGCCCTGCCGGGCAAGAAAGCCTTGATCGTCACGACGGCTGGTAAATCGGTGAAAAAATATGGCTATCTCGACCGTCTGGAAGAGCAATTGAAGCTGGCAAAGGTCGAGTATGTCCTGTTCGACAAGATCCTGCCCAACCCCATCAAAGCGCATGTGATGGAAGGGGCGAAGCTCGCCAAGGACAGCGGCTGTGACTTCGTCATCGGCCTGGGCGGCGGCAGCAGTATCGACTCGGCAAAAAGCATTGCTTTGATGGCAACGAACGACGGCGATTATTGGGACTACATGACCAATGGGTCGGGAAAACGCCAGCCGGTGAAACACACGCCTCTGCCAATTGTGGCGATCACAACCACCGCCGGCACGGGCACCGAGGCCGATCCCTGGACGGTGATCACGCACGAGACCAATCAAGAAAAGCTCGGCTATGGTATCGATGGTACCTTTCCGGTGCTTGCCATTGTCGATCCGGATCTGATGATGACCGTGCCGGCTGACCTGACCGCTTACCAGGGGTTCGATGCATTGTTCCACAGCACGGAAGGCTATATCCATAAATGTGCCAATGTGATGAGCGACTTATTTGCCCTGAAGAGTATCGAGCTGATCGGTAAATACCTGCCGACGGCGGTGCATGACCCCGGCAACGAGGAAGCACGCGCCAATATGGCGTTGGCCAACACCCTGGCGGGCATTGTGGAAGTGCTCTCCGGCTGTACCTCGGAGCACACCCTGGAACATACGTTGAGTGCCTTGCACCCGGACCTACCTCACGGCGCCGGGCTCATCATGCTCAGTGCAGCCTATTTTACTCACTTTGCTAAAACGGGTGCATGCGATCAACGCTTGATCGACATGGCGCGCACCCTTACGGGTGCAGGCGCCCTGGGCCGGAAGGACGCCGGGGAGCCGATGGATTTCGTCAAAGCCCTGGTAAAACTACAGGAAGATTGCGGGGTTAGCAATTTGAAGATGTCGGCATACGGCATCCAACGGGATGAAATGGAGAAATTTGTTCATAACGTCCGCGCGATGGTGGGCGACAGTCTATCGGAAGTCGATCCAGCGCCGCTCTCCGATGCAGACGTGCTGGCGATCTACCAGAATTCGTATCGATAAATATATTTGGTAGTGTTAAAGTGCACGGCTATAATGCCGCGCACCGTGATTTTAAAAATTTTATTATTACCTTTTGAAAAACATCAACATAATTAACCACATTTGATTTGTCTCTTAGTGTTTCATAATAGAATTAATGACTTGTATCCTGACTTATTATAAATAAGTCTGATATTTTTCGTTCCATTCAATTTGCCAACCCTCTGAAGGTGAGTTTTTCCATTGCTTGAGTTTATTTTTAGAGATTTTGCATTTCCAAGTATTATTAGTTTCATCACTAAAGAAAACTGCCGTAATTTTATCGGAGTCTTTTACCTGGTTTAACCATCTGCATGGGAAATAGAAAGTGATTTTTTTCCTTTCATAAACCTCAATCGGTAGAATGAGTTTGTAAGGATGGATAACCACGAGTTTTTCCTTGCTGTAAAAAAGCCAGCCAACGCTAGTAATGGTTATGGCACCTGTTCCAATATTAATTGCTTCTACTATAATTAACGGTTCGCTAATTTCCCCATTTGCATCAAATAGATTGCCGTAAAAAAGTGATATTTTTATATTGGGCTTATGACTTTTTAATTTGAGAATACCGAGCCATGTTGAGATAATTAGGCTTAGGGTTGCGATAACTGCGCCATATACTGCAATTGCAGTTGTGAGCGATAAAATTTGATTTCCCATGTATTATCCATGTTGCTATTGGAAAATAGCAAAAAATCACCTGTAATAAGATCTAGACCTGTAATTGAGAACTTGACTAAAAATCTTTAAAAATTATCGCATAAAATTGACAAAGATGCAGAGTGATTATGATAAGGAAATAACTACACTAATTTCTATACTCTGTTGATAGAAACATGGAGATAATAACTTTTGTAATAGAATTCATGATCGAAAAATACAAATTTAAATGAAATCCTGCCGGTATTTACCGGCAGGATTTCATTTTGTGATTGCTTTATTTACTGTAAGGTGATCGTGGCATCGGCCGGCATGCCGGGTTTCAGATCGTGATCCGGGTTAGGGATGGTGATCTCCACCTTATAGACGGTGGTGCTGCGGCTGTCCACGGTCTGGACGGTGCGCGGGGTGAACTCTGCCTGGTCGGAGATGAAGGTCACGGTACCGGCGAAGGTCTTGCCGGGGAACGAATCCACAGCAATGTTGGCCTTCATGCCCAGCTTGACCTGCCCATATTGGTTCTCGGGGATGTAGACGTCCAGGGTGACCTGATCCAGGTCGCCGACCTCCACCACAGTGGCGCCTGCTGCCGCGACCTCACCGGCATTCATCGGCAGGTCGAGCACGGTGCCGGAGACCGGCGAGGTAACCGTAGCTTTGGCGAATTGGGTATTCGCCATTTCGAGGGAAGCCTGGGCTTGGGTGAGGTTGGCCTGCGCTTGGCTGACGCTATTTTTGGCTTGGTCGAGCGCCGTCTGGGCGGCCGTCACCTGCAGGGATTGGCTGCCGGTCTGGAGCTTGTCCAGCGCCAGTTGGGTGTTGTTCAGGCGATCCTGGGCAACGGCCACGTTCGCGCGTGCTTCGAGCACTCGAGTAGCCTCATCCGAAGTGAGCATCTGGTTGTAGGCGTTCTGAGCTGAATCCAGCTCCGATTTGGCCAGGTCGAGGTCCTTTTGTGCTGAGTCTTGGACGTCGCTGGGGCTGTTGGCGGAATTGGTGTCATCGTGGGTGGTCTGGGCGATGGTTTCGGCCTGCTCAGCCTTGACCAGGCGTTGTTCGGCGCCGACGAAGTCCTGGTTGCTGGCGTCCTTCAATACATTATTCAGCTTGGTCGTTTGGTCATCCAGGTTGCTCTGCGCATCGGTCACCAGAGCCTGCAAGGCGGTGATCTGTTCGCTGGTGCTGAAATACCAACCCGGCAGCGTCACGTTATCCGGTGGGGTCGATTTCCAGTTCGAGAGATAGCTGTTTTGGCCCTGCTGGCGTGTGGCCTGCGCGGTCAAGTCGTATTGGGCCTGGGCATCGGCCTGCTTGCTCTGAGCCAGGTCCAGGTTGGCCTGGGCCACCTGCACGGTAGCGTTTGCCTGGTCGACCTGGTCCTGCAGGATCTGGCTGTCCAGGACGAACAGCACATCGCCCGCCTTGACGGTATCGCCCTTGGATACCTTGATCTGGGCGATCTTGCCGGCGATCTCAGGCGCCACCTGGATGGTGGTGACGGAGGTGGTCCCGGAGGCCTTCAAGGTTCCGGACGTGCTACTACCGATCCCGCTGCACGCGCTGAGAAATAAAAATACGACAACCATAAGTGAGGAAGCCCAACGTTTGATAGTCATTGTATTCTCCTATCAATTCAAGATTTTATTTTCCATCAATTCTGACCAGCCGAAGTCCGGATGGTCGAGATAAATACGTCTTCCAGGGTGGGAACGATCCATTCGAGGCTATCGACCTGGACGTCCTCCGCTTTGAGCAATTTTTTGACCGGCTGGCGGAATTTTTCCGCGCTCGGCACCACCACGTGGATTTGTGCCCCATACAAGGCCACTTCTTCCAGGGGCAGGCTTTTCTTCGACTGCGCTTCCTTCAAGAGACGCATGGCGCGATCAGGGTCGGGGGTGTTGATCTCCAACACATCGCCGTGCATGCGGGTTTGCTTGAGCTCGTCGGGTGTGCCGATGGCGACCAGGCGCCCCTGGCTGATAAACCCCACCCGCTGGCAGAGCTCGGCCTCGTCCATGTAATGGGTGGTCACCAGCACCGTGGTGCCCTTTTTGGCCATGGCGTAGATGAGGCCCCAGAACTCGCGCCGGCTGATGGGATCGACGCCGGCGGTTGGCTCATCCAGGAACACCACCTTGGGGTTATGGACGATGGCACAGCCCAGAGCCAGGCGCTGTTTCCAGCCGCCGGACAGGTTGGCCGTCAACGTGTCTTCGCGGCCCTCCAACCCGGCCATGCGGATGATCTCTTCCTGCCGGCGGGCAAGCTCATCGCGCTTTAAGCCATACACCAGGCCGTAAAAGCGGATGTTCTCGCGGGCGGTCAGGTCGTTGTACAGGGTGAAGAGCTGGGACATGTAGCCGACGTGGGCCTGCATGGTCTTGGCCTGGGTGACCGGGTCGTAACCCAGCACGCTCAATTTGCCGCTGGTGGGTTGGATCAGTCCCAGCAACATGCGGATGGTAGTGGTTTTGCCGGCGCCATTCGGGCCCAGCCAGCCGAACACCTCGCCGGGGTGGATGCGGAAGCTGACCTTGTCCACGGCGGTGAAATCGTCGAAGCACTTGGTCAGGTCCTCGGCGATGACGGGATCGGCAACATCCGGCTCGACCGGTTTTACAGGTGTTGATCGTTTTTCAGCCATTTTTATCTGCTGCCTCCTGCCGTGTAATCAGGCTGATGAATGCCTCTTCCATGCGCGGTTCAATGACCCGCATCCCGCTCCATTCGATCCCCTGGGCACCCAAGGCTTTCTCGATCTGCCGCTGGCGGCGTTCTATGGCATCGACGAAGATGTGCAGCATCGCGCCATAAGTCTGCACTTCCAGGACGCCCGGCATGCCGGTCATCAGGTCGCGGGCAGGGACGAACTTCGAAGGTTTGAACTCCAACAGGTGGCCGGGGACCATCTTCTTGATCTTGGCGGGTGTGTCATGAGCGATCAGGCGGCCCTTGTAGATCAGGCCAACCTGGTTGCAGCGCTCGGCTTCGTCCATGTATGGCGTGCAGACGAATATGGTCAAGCCTTTTTCTGCCCGCAGGTTGCCGAGCAGGCTCCAGAACTCACGGCGGCTGACCGGGTCCACGCCCAAGGTTGGCTCGTCCAGCAGGACCACCTGTGGCTGGTGGATCAGGCTGCAGGCCAGGGCAAGTTTCTTCTTCATCCCGCCGGAAAGTCGGCCGGCCAGGCGGGTGGTGAAGTCGGTCAACCCGGCAAAATCGAGCAATTCGGCGATACTTTGCTTCTGCTGGTTGGCAGGAATGCCATGCAGGTCGGCAAAGAAGCGCAGGTTTTCCATCACGGTTAAATCGGCAGGCAGGGCGAACTGCTGGGCAATGTAACCGGTCTGTTCGCGGATAGCATATACATCGCGCATCGAGTCGTATCCGAGCACACTGCTCTGTCCCCCGTCCCGCTTGAGCAGACCCAGGATGACCCGGGTGGTGGTGCTTTTCCCGGCGCCATCCGGCCCAATCAGACCGAAGGTCTCGCCGCGCTTCACTTCCAGGGTAACGCCATCAACTGCGGTGACGGTGCCGCGGATGCCTTTGAAGCGTTTGACCAATGCTTGGGTTGAAATGGCAACATCATTTGACATGGCGGTCAATCCAATCTATTCTTCGTCACCACGGCGGCAAAGGCCAGCGCGATGCAGGCGTATACGATCAACGTCAGGGTGTCCGTCCACAGGAAGGACAGGCTGACGCCCTTGGTCATGATGCCGCGGATGATGCGCACGAAATAAGTGAGGGGGATCAGGTCGCCGACGAGCTGTGTCCATAGCGGCATGGTGGTGCGGGGGTAGAGGAAGCCGGTCAACAGCATAGCCAGGAGTTGGATCACGCTGGACAACTGCTGCGCCTGGCGCTGGGTCTTGGCGATGGCCGAGATCACCAGCCCCAGTCCCATGCTGGAAATGATGAAAAGGATCGACAAAGCAGCCAGGAGCAGGATGTTCCCCTGGAACGGCACCTGGAACCAAAAGACTCCGATGACGAGCACCATGGCCATGTCCACGATTGCCACCAGCATACCGGGGATCAGCTTGGCGATGATCCTCTCGAACGGGCGGGCGGGGGTAGCGAGCAATTGCTCCAGCGTCCCGGCTTCCCGTTCCCGCACGATGGCCATGGCCGAATGCGTGACGACGATGATCTGCATGATCAAGGCGATCAGACCCGGAAGGATGAAGACCAGGTCGCGGATATCGGGGTTGTAAAGGACACGCGTAGTGGTCGAGATGGGCAAGGCCCCTGATGCGGCGCTGGCGGCCATCGGCGAATTGCTGTTTTGGATTTTCTCGGCGGTCAGCGCCAGGGAATAGGTTTGGGCGATGCTCGAGGCAGCATTGTAGCCCGATTCGACACTGAAAGAGTCGGAGCCATCCAGCAGGATCAACACGCTGCCATCCCCGCGCGCCACCTGCTCGGCGAAATTAGGCGGGATGACCACGCCGGCTTTGACCGTGCCGGCTGCGATGGCATTCATCACCTGTTGTTGGTTTTGGAGTGTCAGCGTCACGTCGAAATCGCCTGAGTTTACCAGCGCCTGGACGAAATCGCGGCTGCGCGAATCCAGGCTCTGATCGACAACGGCGGTGGGCAAATGGGTGATCGTCAGGGAAACCGCGTAGGCGAACAGGAACAGTTCGACCAATGGCAGGATGAAGAACAACATCAGCGTGCGCCGATCCCTGAGGACCTGCACCATTTCCTTGTAGACGAGTGCCCTTAAGCGTTGTAGAGATTTTGCCATACTCAATGCCCCTTCAAACTCCATTTTGCAAAATACATTCTTTTATGACAAAGTAGAAACATTTTGGTTGGAATGATATGTTCATGCTTGACGGGGTACTAGTCCAATCTTTTACGGAACGTGAGGGCCGCCAGCGGGATCACCACCAGGATGTAGGCGACCATAGCCAGCACCTGGCCCGCCACCACTGAGAATCCAACCCCTTTAGTGAAGATGCCGCGCGAGATGGGGACGAAATAGGTGAGCGGAAAGAGATCTCCAATGGCCTGTATTACCGGCGGCATGGTGTAACGCGGGAAGATGAAGCCACCCAGTAATAAGCTGACCATCATGAATAGCATCATCAACTGCTGCGCCTGGCGCTGGTTTTGTGATACGGATGAGATCAGCAGCCCCAGGCCCAGTCCGCTGAAGACGTACAGGAAAGAAAGGCCGATGTATAACCAGATGCTGCCCTGGAAGGGGACGCCAAACCAGAAGACCCCAATGCCGACCACGGTGAGCATGTTGAGCATGGCGATGACTACGTACGGCACGATCTTGCCGATCATCAGCTCGATGGGGCGGATGGGGGTGACCAGGATCTGCTCGATGGTGCCCATCTCGCGCTCCCTGACCACGGCGGCGGTCGTCAACACCAGCGATTGCGTTTGCAGCAGCATGGCCACCATGCCGGGGATGATGAACCACAAGTCTTTCATGTCCGGGTTGTAGAGCACCCGGAGCAGCGCTTCGAGCGCCGGCAGTGACGCCTGGGTGGCGCTGGCACCGGCTCTGGCAACCTCATCGGTGACGATGTTGATGGCGTGCTCCTGGCCGATGATGGTGGCAAAGGCGTTGGCCGATTGCGAAGTGAACAGATCGGATCCGTCGACCAGCACAAGCACCTGGGCGTCGCTGCGCTGCACATCTTCGGCAAAGTTCGGCGGGATCACGATCCCGACCCGCGCCGTGCCGGCGTCGATGGCCTGGATGGCCCCGGCCTGGTCGGGCGCGCTTTGGACGATATCGAAGTAGCCGGAATTCACCATGTCATCGATGTACGCCTGGCTGGCGTGATCCATGCTTTGGTCGGCGACCACGGTGGGGATGTGGCGCACATTGGTATTGATCGCATATCCGAACAAGATCAGTTGCAGCAGAGGCATGGAAAGCATGATGATCAACGTGGTGCGGTCACGCAGCACTTGCGAGAATTCTTTTTGGATAATGGCGAAAATGCGTTGGAACATGAGGTTACTCATCCCTTCTGGGCATGGAACCCGTTGTTAACGATCTCGACGATCGCTATGGCAAGCTGGTGACGCTGCTCCGGGGTGGGGGGCGGCTCGACGCCGCGCAGGACAGGCAGGATGGAAGCGACAAAGGCCGCGACCATCATGCGCGCTCCAAAGGCCGGGTCGATGGGGCGGAAGATGTCGGCTGCGATCCGCGCGGCGATGAAATTTTGAAGCCGCTCCATGATCGGCTGCCAGTGCACCACCACGTAGCCCAATAAGATCTCGTCATTGATCCAGGCTTCGGCGATGACCACCCGGTTATAGACGGCCCATGCCAGGAGCCGCTCCAACAAAATGTCGACCAGGCCAACGAAGGACTCGAGGCCTTTGAGGTCGTTGAGGTGCACCAGCAGGGAATCGACCATCTCGCCCTGCTGGATGAGGATTTCCTGAAGGATCTCCTGCTTGCTGGAGAAATAACCGTACAGCGTGCTCTCGCCGACGTCGACTGCCCGGGCGATGTCCTTGGTAGTGGTTGCCGTGTAGCCCTTTTGAGCGAACAACTCGGCGGACGCGTCCAGGATGGCCTTGCGCTGGCGTTCTATGCGCCGCTCGCGGCGGGTGCCTTCTTTGGCGGCTGGAGGTGTGACGACCAGTTTTTCGTTTGGGCTCATGACAATCGATCCTTGATGGCGAACAATTATTCGAAATGCGAGCGTTCGCTCGGAATTGTGGGAAAAATTATATCCCGATTCACAAGGCTGTCAATACCGGAATAAGACGTGCAAAAATATAAAATTGGGGGGAAATGTCCAGAAGAGATACTGCCGGCATTGGTTTAACTTTCCGGGGAAAGTTTTGATACAATGATTTTTGGAGGGAATACCATGAGCACACAAATCGATATGATCGGTATTTTTGTGAAAGACCTTCACAAAATGGTGGCGTTCTACAAAGATGTCCTCGGCTTTGCGATCGATTGGGACGGCAATGGCCCGTATGCCGAATTCAAACACAATGGCATTCGCTTTTCGATGTACGAACGGTCGCAATTGCCGGGACTATTGGGGCAGGTTCCAACGTATCCCAGCGGCTTGAATGGGAGCTTCGAGTTGGCTATTGATCTGCCTGTTCAGGGCGACGTGGATTGTGAATTCGAGCGTGTGACCAAGGCAGGTGGCAAACCTATTTATGCGCCGCGCATGGAGCCGTGGGGGATGTATTCTTCGATGGTCGCTGATCCGGAAGGGAACATGATTGAAATCGGCTCCTGGAACCGGGGTGCCAAAAAAGAGAGCGTGAGAACGATTGAATAGTGAAGATGCTCTTGAACGAGGTCGCGATATCGTCGTAGTTGTTGAAGGACATGAGTGATCCTTGTATTCACAGCATATTACGTAATTGGAAGAATGGTTAGCAATGCAGATAAGGGGAATTATCCTTTTTATGGGGGACAACTCATAACATCACGTAGATCAAGTGATTCCGGGTAGCCATTGGGATAGTCGCTTTCATATCCCATTGCGATTGCGTCCCAATATATGCATTCGCGAGTGCTTCCGTCTTCAAGTGTTATGTGAATTCCAGTACCGCTGTCTGCTACAAGACCTTCTACTTTGAAAGATTTAATTTGCCAGTTATTTGCCTCGGCATATTGATAGATACTTAATAGTTTTAGCGAATCTGATGGGCTGGTTATCTGACGGCTGAGAAATATTTCTGTACCGATGAAAACGCTGATGATACCCAATAATGCTAAAGCCCCGATCGTTTTTTTAGTTGAATACGCCCATTGTAATAATCGTGTGCCTGCTACAAGAAGACTCACCGGACTGCAAGGCAATAATATACAGAAGCACACACTAAGAACGATATCATTTAGTGAGTAATGATAATCTGTGTTCAGAAGACCAAATAAGGAATATATTGCCCCGAGACCAGCCCAGATGACAGGACTCCACCACCATTTCCGCGGAATTCCGACCAATCCACCAAAAACTAATCCCGCTATTCCATATAAATATAGATCTCTAAAAGGTATTGAATAGATTTGTAACCAGAGGGAAGAGTATGGAACTCGTGGTAAAGCGAAATACCAAGCCCAGAAACCAAAACTTTCGAGGAACATGATG
Source organism: Anaerolineaceae bacterium (assembly GCA_050013615.1). Lineage (GTDB taxonomy): Bacteria > Chloroflexota > Anaerolineae > Anaerolineales > Anaerolineaceae > JBEKEX01. The sequence continues at coordinate 8,136 of JBEKEX010000017.1, read as the reverse complement.
AATAAGAATGCTCCCAGTAAAGCTGATGTGATAATTCTGTGGAGGTTATCGAGCTGTTCTTTATGTCGAAGGTGATGGCTTATTTGATTATTGTTTGAGATCTCTAGCGTTTCCATGGGTTATTTAGATTTATTCATGTGCAGGAAATGAATGGGACAATCTGGAGCATTGGTGAAGAAATGCTGTGTAATCATTTGGCAATATACCTTGAAGTTAAGCAGAGCCCGAACTATAACCACCTTTCTTCTTCCACACCAAAATTTTCAATTCCAACTCGAAATTTTATAAATAGTGCAATTTGATAACCGAGTTCACTTTTAAACGCTATTAATTTCTGACAGTCGTACTCACTAGTTTGCGGGTTGGTAGATTTCTTGATCTCAATCACCAAAAGGTTGTCATCTTTTCCCCTATGGTGAACGATAATATCTGGGAAGACAGTTTTTGCATTGGTGTCGTTTGATTCTAATTGCTCGAGTTGTAGATTAAGACGTTTTATCTCATTGAGATGTCGGTTATATTCACAATCAACATTCCATTCGGGAAAATTGTCCTGTATATATATGGCTAATTGATGTGATATAGATCTTTCATTTACATCATAACGGAGCAAATGATCATCATATCTCAGTAATTTATCAATAGAGCGATGAATTTTACTCTTTACATCGTTGTTGTCTAGGTCCATGGGTTTCATTATCTTTTCCTCCCAACTATAGTGATTTACCCATACTGGGATTGCCAGCTTTTAGTCAATTAGTGGTTAACGTTGATAAACTTCTATCTCAAATTATCGCGCCATTTTTCGGGGCAACAATTTGTTCTCCCGGTTATTTATTGTCGGTTTTAGACGCTGTAATGATCAGCTGTTGAGTCTTCTATTTACTTTGCAACAGTACTGATGGCTGTGCTCAAGAGGCTTTCCCAACCCATTCCCGCCACAAACAGGACGCAGAGTTGAATTGGTAGAGGCTTTTCCGGGTCAATTGTATTTTTATAAACACTTGGTAAGATGGCTAATCCAGCGATCACGGAAAATAAAAGCCAGCCCCAAAATCCGATGAAACTCCAATGATGTGTTGTCTGATAATTGGCGAAGAAAGGCTGGATCACAATTCCAAGGACAAGCACCAAATATTGAAGAACAAGAAACCACCATTGAATAGCAGGCTTGGTTTCTGTAAGAGCAGCGGCACTTTCTTTAAGTGGTTGTACCCGTTCTTCTAAAAGTTCTCCTGGTAATGCCTCGCTTCTCACCAATGGTTTGAAAGCAGTCTGGGGACCCCCCAGTGTTTGTGTGGCTACTTCGATGGTTGTTTTTGGACGCACCTCGGAATATAGATCGAAATAACGGACAAGTGAACTTAAGATACTCATGGCCTTTTCCTTTCTTGGTTAAATACAATATGCCAAACCCTAAAAGAATGAAAAGCCGGCTAACAATTGGATGTGCTATGAGATCAATGATAACGATTACTGTGTTACCCCCAAGTTAGGGAAAAACCCCTTTTGCCAGGGGTAGGCCCCCTCTGCCGGGGGCAAGCCCTCTCTGTCGAGGGCAAGCCAGCAACAACGAAACTCCCATAGTCATTATCGCGCAATTATGACAAAGAATTCACGACTGACGGAACTGCTGGCTGTTCGCACGTGGGCTGGAAATAGTTTCTACGCGGGACTGACCGCTTCGGCAACCTGGCGCGCCCAGGCCGCAGCGCGTTCCAGCTCACCCGGCTCGGGATGTTCCATCTCATGGCGGCGCTTCTCGCCTTCAGGAGGAACGTCGCGGGCGATGAAGAAACTCTCCGGCGGGACGACGAGCTGCGCGCCAGCCCTTTGCAGCGAATGGGCGATCCGCTTGGCAGCCGAACCGGCGAGCCACGCTGCCACGTGGTAGCGCGTGTCGAACGCGGCGGCCTTTACGCCCTTCAAACTCCGGCGGGGAATGGCATCGAGGACGGCCTTCAGTTCTGCTGTCATCCTTTGCATATGGGTTGGCCCGCCGACGATGAGCAGGTCAATGGGCTCCGATTGAAGCTTGCCGACCTGGTCCACTTTTTCCACGCGGGTTGTGAAAGTGGGCGGCAGCGCCGCGGCGATGGCCCGGGCAATCTGTTCCGTGTTGCCAAAACGGGTATCGAAGATCACAATGGCATTCATACGCAGCTCCTTGGATTGAATTTGGACTGTTTATTCATCTACCTGATCTATATACGATAAAAGCTGCAATGAGTTGTTCATTAACCGGGTTCCGCAGTGCCGGCTTCATACCTTTTCCGATTTGAAATAGCGCCGCACACTGGCCAGCAGGCTGACGACGATGATGACGATTCCCCAACCTAGGTAGAAATAGTGGATGAGGGTCGCCGTGCTAAGGAAAGCCACCTCTGCCAGGATCCATACGATCACGACCACCCCTGCGGCCAGTGAGCCTGCCCAGCTCCAGTGGAATTGCTTGAAAGGATTGATCAGGTTCGGCCAATGCCAAGAAGGTTGCTTCCACAGGCAGTAGGCCACCATCATCGGATAGATGCCCACGAAAGTGAATAGCAAAGCGCCAGGCACGAGGAAATTGGGGAAGGGGGAATGTGCCAGCATACTGGTTGGCATGTGCATGATGCTGCCATCGGGGGCAAGCATCAGGACGCCGCCGCCCGCCAATGCACCCAGCCCCAGGAAGAATTGCAGCAGGATCAGGAGGATCACGGAGAATGGATGATGATTGCGTGAATTGTTCATTTTGAGAATGTTACCTCTCCAGGTCATTTAAAATTCCTGCAATTATACTCGAGGTGGGCCGCAAAAAAAGCCAGAAATCGTGAGCACGCTATTTCGGTTATTTCGTATCTTGGGGTGCTTTGTGCGAGGTGATGTTGAGCAGTGTGCTGATAACGAACAGGATGGCGTACCCATACCACAGCGGCTTATAGACCAATGCCAGCGGGAACCAGTAGAACATGATCGTTGCCAGAAATAAGAGCACGTACGGGCCGAAGATGGGCCAGCGGATGGGGTCGCGCCATTCGATCTTCTTGACGTACTCGACCGTAAAGCCATAGGCCGCCCAGATGAGATAAAGGAAACCGCCGAGCCACAGTGACCAGGCCACGCCGCCCAGCAACAGTACTACACTCACGATTGCCGCGGGAATGCCCAGGGCGTACACGATCCAGCCGTAGCGCAGGGCAAAAGCGAAGCGCCACTTGCGCAGCGCGAAATGCACGATCAGGATGATCTGAAACAGGAAGGCGGTGATGACGAACAGGGATTGCGGACCACTCGACCCAAACATCTCTCAACAACCTAGCGGACCAGAGCAGATGGGCCGGTTCCCCCCAGCATCGAAGCGATGTCCGCTGCTTTTTGCTGGTTGTATCGCCCCACCTGACTCGAGATCATAAAGGCTTCGAAGAACGCGATGAGCGAAGGGATACCCGTCCAGCAGAAAATTAGATAGAGAACGCCCATTCCTGTCTGCCCCAAATAGAATTTGTGGATGCCGAATCCGCCCAGGAATAGAGCGAGCAAGACGGCCGCGGTGGGATCCTTTTTGGCGGAATTGAATTGCATCACGAACAGCATTTGCTTGTCCGCCGGGACACCCTGCATGATCTGGTTGCAGACCTGCTCCGCCTGTTTGGCTTCTTCGCTGCTCTTCCGGAGTAAATAGATGAGCACCACGATCAGCACGCCGACGGCGACCAACACACAAATGCATGAGAGCGCCGTATAGAAATTTGAGCTGTTGTTCATGTTCTCCTCCCGGATCCAACCGATCAGCGGGTAAACGATATTGTTATTATGACATAAAAGTCGATGAATTCCATTTGCTATTTTGCCTTTGAACTTTTTACCAAGAATTGAAGAACATGGGAAGATGTGTTACATTATTCAAAAGATTAGTGGTTGAAGGAGAAGTCCTATGTGCGCTTTTTGTGTTGCGATCCTGGCGGCTGTGGCAGTCGGCGCAAATTTGAACTCCAAGCAGTTGGCTGCCCGCCGCATCGCGGAAGAGAAAGGGACAAAACTCCCCGCAGAAAAGCCTATTGTAAAGGCGACGGTGGGTGTGGTCGTTCTGCTGACGGCAGCCTCGGTGGTCTATCACACGACCATTTCCCCGCTCTAGATATGAAGCGGTCCCAGAGGTGAAGTTTCTTCGGAGATTGCAATGCTATAAGACGGGGGAATAGGGTAGGGTCTTATCCTGAAGGATTTAGCGGTGTGTGATTTATGCGGGGCATGAATTCGCAGTCACTCATGATATTTGCTGCCGGTTTGAACCCGTTTTGATCCCGCCAGGCGTTGAAGTCGGTGACGGTGCTAAAAACCTGAGCGATGCGCCATCCCGGGGCAGTGGCAGCATTGGAGGATTCGAAGGTGTATCTCAGGTAATTCGGAGTGGGTGATACCGGCCTGGCCAGGTTATCCCGCTTATATTCGATGTATCCCTCCAATACAGTATTATCCGAGCAAAAATATAACTGATACCCATATTTGTACTGCTGCCATTGGTTGAGATAGGTCCCGGGGTTGGCGGTGATCGTTTCCCTGATCTCGCCGGGTTGTGACGGAAGCATATCTATGCAGTTTTGCAAATCCCCATTGGTGTTCGTGTTGATGCAATTCAAATAGTTGTCGACCAAGGAAAGGAGTTGCGAGGGTTCGTCGATTGTAGGGGCCGTGGTTTGGATGGGTGATGTGGCTTTTGACGCATTGCAGGCAACCAATGCCATTGCAAGTCCCAGGATGATCCCTAACCCCACGCTGCGGATCAAGAATCTATTCCAGACAGTTACTAATAAACCCATTTCTTCCTCCTCTACCAACATCTTGCATTTGCATTATCGCGCTCTGAACAACAAAATGCACCTGGGTGTAATTTCAATAGAGCTTGTGCCAAGTATTGGCAGGTACGAAATGAATGCTTTGTGCGGCTGGATTTTCATTTATCTGGAGGACAGTCAAAATGACAGGTTGTGCTAAAATAAAAAGGTTCGCTGCCGGGGCATCTTTCATCACAGCAAGTGGATAAAGCGATCTCTTGCCCAGTGGAATAGTCTACGAAAAAATATGCAGATAGAATCTTGCTCTTTTTGTGGTTGTAATCATCTCTTATGATCAAACGATGGCTGTCTTTTCTCCGTCCGAAGCCGAAAACCGGTAAAGTGAAGCTCACTTTCCGGCTGAAACCGGGTGAGAATGTGTCGGTCAATATCACGGTCAAGGGTGCCGCTCCCGCACTTTCACCGGATGTGGTGGAAACTCCGCCTATCACCGGGCCAGCCGGCCAGCAGGAACCTGTTTCTTTTACCGTTTCCACCCAAGAATCTGGTAGTGCGCCTGTTGTCTCCATCTCTCAACCTGCCTATGTTCCTGCTGAAGTGAATGTCCAGCAGCCAGAGACCGCCAGCACCCCTATGGGTGCCAACACCCTTGAGGGTGCCAACAGCCTCAAGGTTGCCGATTCCGGCACGGTTTCTTCCGGCAACTGGCAAAGCATTCTAACGCGCCTGGGACTCGACTCCGTTCCACGCACCACTCTCATCCTGCTTGGAATTGCGCTCGGTCTGTACCTGGTCACCCGGTTGATCGCTCTTACTAGCTATCCGATCTATTTCTATAGCGATGAGGCGGTGGCGGTGATGCGCGGGGTGGATTTCTTGAGCTATGGGCTTAAGGATTTCAACGGTACGCTCCTGCCAACCTTCTTCCTGAATGATGGCAAATTCAGCCTCGGCACCACAGTCTATTTGCAGGTGATCCCACTTCTATTGTTCGGTAAAAGTATCTTTGCTGCGCGGGCCGTCACTGTATTGGTGGGCCTGCTGGGAATGTTCTGGTTCAGCCTGACCCTGGTCAAGATCTTCAAGGTGCCTTATGCCTGGGCCGGTGCGTTCCTGTTGGTCGCAACACCTTCCTGGTTCCTGTTTTCGCGTCTGGCTCTGGAAACCCCGGTTTACACTGCCCTGTATGCAGGTTTCATTTATTATTATCTGCTGTATCGCTTGCGCGATCCGCGTTACTTGTACCCGGCGCTGGTAATTGGCGCGCTGGCCTTTTACGCCTACTTTCCCGGCGAGGTGGTGATGGTGGTTACGGGCGTCTTCTTGTTGTTGCTCGATGCGCCTTACCACTGGCAGCAACGTAAAACTACCCTGCGCGGACTGGTATTATTATTGCTCTTGGTCATCCCATTGGTGCGCTTCTGGATCACCCAGCCTGACCAGTATGCCACTCGCTTGGGCGATTACGGTTCCTTCCTGGCTTCCGACGTGTCATTGTTGAGCAAGGTCGGCACCTACCTTTCCAACTACCTTTATGGCCTCAGCCCCTTCTATTGGTTCGACCCCCTCCCGCACGACCCGATCTGGTGGGTGATGAAGGGGTACAGTCCCATCGCCTGGTTCCTGGCTCCTTTCTGGGCCTGGGGGCTGGTGGTGATCTTCCGTAACCTGCGCAAGTCCGAAATCCGCGTGTTGCTGGCTGCCTACCTGGCTGGGCCGGCCGGGTCTGCATTGATGTCGATTGAGATCACCCGTGTGCTGATGATGGTGATCCCTTTAATGATGATCATCACCCTGGGCCTTTCGGACCTGCTGGAACGGCTGCAGAAACGTTTTGCGCTGCTATCGGAGCGATTGGTCATGCCGGTGCTGGCCGGGCTGCTGATGGTTTCTGCGCTGGGCATGACTGCCGACGCACTGGTCAACGGGCCAACCTGGTTCACCGATTACGGCATCGGCGGGCTGCAATGGGGTTCCAAGCAAGTTTTTTCGGCAGCGTTGGATCTCAACAAAGCCTACCCAGATCAAAACATCCGCATCTCCGGAGGCTGGTGCTGGCAGGCCGATACCATGAAGCGGTTTTTCGTCCCCGAAGGGTTGCCAATCGAGATGGGCAACGCCGATGCCTTCATCAGTGAATATAAGCCGGAGATCAGCAACACGATCTTCATCCTGATCCCTCAAGATTATCAAAATGCCGTGGCTTCCAATAAGTTCAGCTCGGTCGACGTGATCAAGACCATTCCCGCGCCTGATGGCACCACCGGGTTCTACATCGTTCGACTAACCTATGTTCCCAACGCGCAGGCGTTGTTCCAGGCGGAGCGCGAAGAACAAATCCAATTGGTCAGCGACACGATCAGCGTGAATGGGCAGCAGCTTACCATTTGGCACACCCGACTGGATGCCGATTTGATCGCCAACCTGTTCGATGGAAACCCGGATACCTATGCCCATACCCAAGGGGTCAACCCGCTGGTCCTCGATTGGGCCCTGCCCACGGCGCAGACAGTCAGCGGCATGCGGGTGCGGATGGGCTCGGAACACGCCATGCTCACCCTAACGGTCACTGCTTCAGATGGCAGTCAGATAACGAAGACGGTCGAAGCGCTTAATACGGGGGATAACAAGGACGTCACCGTGATGCTGGACGCGCCGGTGACTTCCGCAAGCCACATCCACTTCGAGTTGAATGACGTGGATGCAGCGCCGGATTCTGAAGTGCACTTGTGGGAAGTGACTATCCTATATCAAGGGCAATAAGACGTCAAAGCTGAGCTACAATACGCTGGATTGACGTTGGCGGCCTGCGTCAGCAGAACGGCAAATGCCAGGCGTTGAGATTGATGGCCTAAATCAAAGGGATCGTAACAGCCACGAACCAGTACAGACCGCTGGTTTTTCCCGGTAGTACCGTTATCGCAACTATGAATATCGTTACCAGGCAGGAGGCTGGAATAGCAATTCGGAGCGCAATTCTATCTCCGCAGCGTTGAGGCAGCGCAGCCAATGAACCTATGGAAATCCCCACTGAAACATATCTGCTGTTTCACAACTTGCTTATTTCAAGGTTCATGGCTTTACGTAATAACGCAACTTGCAATAGGGTTTGCCTTCCATCAAGGTTCCCTCCAATTCGAGATCGATCCGGGGGTTGACGGCACGTGCAAAGGGAGCATCGCCATAGCATACCGCAGCGCAGCCAAGTTCGGCCGCATCGGCTTTCCGAAAGCAGTCTGCCCAAAGACACTCGGTAATTTTGATGCAATAGACTTCTTCCGTATCCTCGATCACTTCGAGGGTCAGGGTAGGCGTGGCAGGATTGTAATCTTCTTTGAACACAGAGAGATCGTTC
>JBEKEX010000016.1:0-21465 GCA_050013615.1 Anaerolineaceae bacterium | reverse complement strand
GAGGTCACCGCGCCGCTGGTATTGGTGTAATGACCACCATTACCGGTTACATCCACATTCACCGTGCATGTCCCGCCTCCCACGATCGAGCCATTGCTGAAGCTCAGATTGGTATCACCCTTCGCCGGTGCAAAGATCGACGTGCTGGAGGCATTGCACCCTGAGAGACTGACGTTCGGCAAATCCGCAACCCAGGTCCCTGTCGGCAATGCATCCGTGAAGGCCACACCGGTCAAAGCGGTTGTTGGATTCGGGTTGGTGATCGTGAACGTCAACGTCGACGTTTGTCCAACATTGATCGTATTCGGGCTGAAAACTTTGGCGATCGCGGGCGGCGCTACCACCACATCCAATGTGGCCTGCGCAGTGTTGCCCGTGCCGGCATTGGCCGAAGTCACTGCCCCGCTGGTGTTCAGATAAGTGCCGGCTGTCGACGAGGTTACATTCGCCTGGATTGTGCAGGTACCATTTGCAGCGATGCTTCCGCCGGTGAGCGCAATTGACCCGGAAGTGCTGCTTACCGTGCCGTTACATTGGGCAGCCACCGGTGTACCCACTATCGTTACACCGGAAGGCAGCGTATCCGTAAATCCCACACCGGTCAGAGGTGCAGTATTCGCCGTCGGGTTCGTAATGGTGAAAGTCAATTGCGATGTTCCGCCTTCATTGATAGTGCTGGGTGAAAATGCTTTTGCAATGCTCGGCGGCTGCGGCAGTTGATTCACCGTCAGCGTATCGCATGCTTTGTCTTGGTTGGTGGCGATATTTCCCGAAGTGGACAAAGCCCCGGCAGCAATACAATTTGTATACGTCCCCGCTGCGGGAGCAGTCAGATCCACTTTTACAGTGCAAGAGTTGAGGCCTGCCAAGACACCCCCCGCTAATGTGACCGAATTGCTCGTGCTGGTAACCGTGCCGCCGCATTGCGAAGAAGCCGGTGCTGTAGCAACGGTCACACCCGTCGGGAAAGTATCCGTCATTCCCAGCCCATCCAGTTGGAAGTTGCTGGTATTCTGAATCGTGATCGTCAATGTCGAGACATTACCGGTTCCGGCATAGATAGGGTTCGGGGCAAATGCCTTGCTAACGTTCACCCCAGGCAGGTTGGTTAAGCTGGCTGACGCTGCCTGGGTATTGGATGCACCGTTACTGCTCGTGACTGCGCCAATATCAATAGTGTTGGTAAGGTTGGCATTCACATCCATGGCTACACTGAGGGTCAATGAACAGCTTGCCCCCGATGCCAAGGAACCACCTGTAAATTTAAATGAGGTATCACCCGGGTTACCACTGAGCATTCCACCGCAGGTCCCCGTTGAAAAATTTGCCGGGTTGGCGATGTGCATACCCCCGCCCGTCCCTTGGGGCAGGGAATCGGTGAAGCTGATGTTAGGCAACGCCACCGTATTGGGGTTAGATAATTGCACTGTGAGCGTCGAGGACGCGTTACCGGTTACCGACAACGGATCAAAACCTTTCACGACATTGATCGTCAAAGGCAATATCCTTATTGTCGCTGTCGCTGCAGCCTGATTGGTTACCACTGTTGAGGTGCCGTGAATTGTACCGGAAACCCACGTATTGGTACTGGTGCTGGTCGGGATGGTATTGGTATAGGTGGTCGAGGTGCCCTTTCCAACAACATCGACACTGATCGTGCACAAGCCGGCCACACCACTTACTTGTGCATAGATAGTTCCGCCCGTCATGGTAAATGACTGCGCCCCTGCCGTAGCGTTGACCGTTCCGCCCGGACAGGTGGTACTGGCATTGGGAGTCGGGGCAATCATAAAGCCATTGGTGGAATTACCCCACGATGTTGTACCGGTGCCCGTCGAAGAATCGGTCAGAGACACGTTATCGAGCTGGTTGGAATTGGTATTGGCCAACGTGATCGTCAACGTGGAAATACCGCCCGGGTTGACGATGTTTGGATAGAACGCCTTGGTAACCGTCAGCCCAGTCACTGTCAACGATGCAGTGATCGTACCGCTAAAACTTCGGTTCTGATCATCAGAAATGTTTGCCGGGGAAATCGTATTAACATAGGCCGAACCGGGTGGATTGGGTATATCGCTTGTTACCTTCACCGTAACTGTACAAGTTCTTCCGGCCGGTATGGTCCCGCCGCTAAAGGAAAGCAGGGTATCACCATAGGCTGGGCTGAATGTACTACTGCCACCACAGTTGGCATTCTTTGTTGCGGAAGGCGGATTGGCAACAGACACATTCGTCGGTAGTGCATCCATAAATGTAAAGTTGGTCAATTGCGTATCAGCCGGCGCAGTGAAATTAATCGTTAGTGTAGACTTGCCACCCACCGCAATCGTGGATGGACTGAAACTTTTATTGGAACTGGAAGTGCTCAACCCTCCGCCCACCACATAGACGGTCAGGTTGGCTGTCGCTGCATTCACGTTGCTGACCGGTTGTCCATTGTTAGAAGCAGCGAGAGCACCGGCAGGAATGCTATTGGTATATGTACCGGCAATCGAAGAGGTAACCGTGCCTGTTACTGTACAAGTCCCGGGTGTAGATGTACTACCGTGCGGAATGGTGGCGCCACTCAGTCTAATCGAACCTGTCGCTTCGGTGATCGACCCATCGGCGCAAGTAGTCGAAGTTGAACCCGAGACCAGCGTGACCCCGGACGGAAGTGTATCTGTGAAAGCGGCATTCGTGTAGTCTGAAGTTGATGGGTTTTGAAGCGTGATGGTCAGTAAGCTGGTACCGCCCGCCTGGAAAGACGCGGGGGAAAATGACTTGGTCAATCCAATAGGCTGCACATTGAGAGGTGCCGATGCTGCGGAGGCATTGGTTACACCCTGCTGGCTATGGACTGAACTGGCAGGAATAGTGTTCAGGTAAGAGCCGGCTGTTACTGAAGTCACCGTGACCTTGATCATACAGGTTGTACTGGCAGCTATAGTGGCATTACTGATCGTAAGAGAAGTTTCGCCCCCTGCCAAAGCGCTGCCGCTGGGGCCATTCACCAAAACCGAACTACCGCAGTTCGTATTCCAACCGGAAGGTAACGGTGTTGAATAGACATAAACATTCGTGGGTAGAGTATCAGTTAATGAAACCTGGGTTAGGGAATTGTTCGTGTCATTGTTGGTGATCCTGATACTCAGGGTTACCGTTTGCCCCACCCAAATCGTATTCGATGAAAAGCTTTTGGTCACCGAAGGAGGTTGCACGGTGTTGACTTGTAGTGTGGCACTTGCCGGAGTCGTATTGGTGATCGCAATCGTACCAGTTGGATCGGTTGAAACCAACCGGTTTGCAGGAATGGTGGGAATGTATGAATTCGGAATGGTCGAAGTTACATTAACGGTCACCGTGCATGAGCCATTGGTAATGCCACTTTTTGCAGGCACAGTGCCCCCGCTGAGCGAAAGGCGAGTGCCGGAAGTACTCACCACGCCGCCACAGGTAGATTGGGCATTGGGTGTGCTGGTAAAGACCAACCCGCTGGGGAAATCGATATACCAGGCCGCAGGCAGGGAGGATAGGGTCAGCGCAAAAAAGTTTGGATTATAGATCGTTACGCTAAGTACCGAGACACCGCCGGCCGGAACCGAGATAGGTGAAAAGCTCAAATTCATCTGAGCTGGCAAGGAGGTCGTCTGTGCTTCTACGGCACTAGGCTGCCAGACCGCTACACCGGCGAGAATAAAGATAATTGCAACAAGACCAAGACGATAACCGGCATGATTCTTCATTGAGGGACCCCTCCCGAGGCAACTTTAAACCCTTAAACTAACACGCGGAATCGTCTTATCAGGCGATTCCATAATATTTAATGGAAAACAATAAAGCGGGAACATCTATTTCGGCGCATTCTTCACCCGCTGTCCAACCGACAATTTTTTAAGATTTATTAACAAATGTAACAGATAAATTATACTTTAACCAGGAAATTATGCCTATGCTTTTTCACGACCAACCATTTCAATTTCGTTGTAAAAAGCAAAAGATCATCTCTTTTAGCAGATTTTTTTACTGAACAGGGATGATCTCCACGCGTACGTTCTCTTCCCCCACCATGTCGGACAATTTGCGCAAGAGTTCTTGATTGATCCCGGTTGTGTCATTGGGAAATTCGAGCAAATAGTTATGCCCATTCTCGAAAACAAAGAGCGCAAAGCGATCTTTCCCCGGGTAAGAGCGCAGCAATCCCAAAACACGAGACGCGCGGCGCACATCCTGATCTTTGTACCCCGAACCACGCATCACCACTGTCACCATGCGCTGGTCGTCACCCTTGCCCTCGGCTACATTTCCCACAATATTGGGTGGCGTGTAGAGATAGCGCAATGGGAACGCCGGGGGGGTATCGCCCGGTACAATCGAAGGTTCGGCTACCTGTAACCCCGCTTCGACAACTTCGGGCACTGGCACTTCCGTAGACGCCGGTTGATGGCTTTCCATTTCGTTGGCAGGAGGCTCGTTGGTTATCCTGGGAGCCAGTGACATATCCGGCGGCATCCAATTATCCATTTCAGGTGGTTCTGGAACATCCTCGTTGAAATCCTGCACCTCGACCTTGCCCGACGGTTGGGCCACAGGCCTGCTAACAGGCTTCGCAACTGCTTTCGGCTGCACTTTTTCCACCGGCGCGACGGTAAAATCAACCGGCTTTTCGAGCGTGATCCTGTCGACCAGAATTTTAGGGTCGCCGGTCATCAGATCCACTTTCCCTTCGACGCTCATCACGGCATCCATCTGGATGATCTTGTTGAACTGATCCCACGCCTTGGGGAACAGCACCAACTCGATGTTTCCCTGGATATCCTCGAGGGTGACGAACCCCATTGCCTTGTCGTTCTTTGTGCGGATACTGCGGAAGCGCGTGACCAGGCCGGCCACCACCACTCTTTCCTTATCGGAGGCTTCACCCAACTGGCCTGAGAAATGTGTCACTTTCCGCTTGAGCGCCGGCAGGTAAGGGCTGAGCGGGTGGTCTGAGACGTACAGGCCGATCAATTCCTTTTCCCACTCCAACTGCTCGCGCTTATCCAGCGAACCGTTGGTTGGCAGCTTGATATCCTCTTCCACCCCGGCAATGCTGCCGAAAAAGCTCATCTGCCCGCTTTCCACCGATTTGAAATGGGACGAGCTGACCGCCACCAGGCGGTCCATCGCTTCCAGCAAAGACTTGCGGTTGCCGAAAGAATCCATGGCCCCCACGCGGATGAGGCACTCCAGGGATTTCTTGCCCACCTGGCGCAGGTCGACGTGACGTACGAAGTCATTGAGATCCTTGAATTCCCCACTTTTGCGTGCTTCCAGGATCTGCTCCACCGAAGCCAGCCCAACGTTCTTGATGGCCCCCAACCCAAAACGGATGGCGGGGTCCTGGCCTTCGCGATCCTCGATACTGAAGTCCCATTCGCTGTGGCTCACGTCTGGCGGCAGCACGTCGATTCCCATGCTGCGGCAATCCGCCACGTAATAAGCGATCTTTTCTGTCTCTGTCTTGGTGACCGACATGAGAGCAGTCATATACTCGGCTGCGTAATGATTCTTCAGATAAGCCGTCTCGACGGCGATCACGCCATAGTCCGCAGCGTGGGACTTGTTGAAGCCATACCGGGCAAAGTTTTCCCAATCATCGAAAATGCTGGCTGCCGTCTCTTCTTTGATGTCATTTTTTTTGCAGCCCTCGATGAACTTCTTGCGGTGTTTGGCCAACGCCTCGGCGTTCTTCTTCGAGATCGCTTTGCGCAGTTCATCCGCTTCTGAGGCAGTGTAACTGGCCAGGCCCATGGCTGCATACATGAGCTGTTCCTGGTAAATTGGGATGCCGTAAGTATCCTTGAAGTACGCCTCCAGCTTGGGGTGCTGGTAGGTGACGCCCTCCTCGTTGTGCATGCGCCGGATGTACTGTGGGATGAAATCCATGGGGCCAGGCCGGAACAACGCCACCATGGCGATAATGTTCGCCAGGTTCTTAGGTCTCATCTGGGTCAGATAACGGGTCATGCCCGTGCCTTCCAGTTGGAAGACGCCGGCTGTATGGCCGCGCCCCAGGAAATCGAAGGTTTCCGCATCGTCCAGAGGGATATTGTGGAGATCGAATTTCTTCCCGTGGCGTTTTTCGATCAGGTCGCAGGCGCGCTGCATGATGGTCAGCGTGGCCAACCCCAAAAAGTCCACTTTGAGCAGGCCCATGGCTTCCACGATGGACATTTCGAACTGCGCCACCGATTTGATCGGGCTCTCTTCCGAACCGCTGGTCGGGCGGTGCAGCGGCGCATATTCGATCAACGGCTTATCCGTGATGATGACACCGGCGGCATGCGTGCCGGCGTTGCGCACCACACCCTCCATGTGCGCCGCGGTATCCACCAGGTCGTGCAGGTAAGGAGCTTCATCACACGCCGCCTTGAACTCGGGCACTTTTTCCATCACCTCGCCCAGTTTCATGGGCTGGCTGGGAATGTTGGGGATCAGTTTGGCGATGCGGTCCACTTCAGAAAGCGGGATATCCATCACCCGCCCCACGTCACGGATGGCAGCCCGGGCGCCCAACGTGCCAAAGGTGATGATCTGGGAGACTTTATCCTCGCCGTACTTGCGGGAACAATATTCCAGCATGTAGGGTCGTTTGTCGTCCTGGAAATCCAGGTCGATATCAGGCATGGAAATACGGCCAGGGTTAAGAAAGCGCTCGAAGAGCAACTGTTGTTCGACGGGCTCCACGAGAGTGATATCCAGCGTATAGGCTACCATGGAACCGGCGGCAGAACCGCGGGCGTTGTACCAAATACCCTTCTCGCGCGCCTCACGGCACAAGTCCCACACGATGAGGAAATAGGCATCGAAGCCCATCTGATGGATGACCTTCATCTCGTAATCCAGCCGTTCGCGCACTTCGCGGTCGTTCATGCGCGGCCCATACAACCGCTGCAAACCTTCTTCACACAACTTGCGCAGATAGTTTTGTGTGGTGAACCCTTCCGGCACTTCGAAGATCGGCAGATGGTAGCCTTTCTTGATCAAATCGACATTGCAGCGCTCGGCAATGGCCAGGGTATTTTCCAGGGCGCCGGGGATTTCTCCAAAGAGCTGCTGCATCTCTTCGGGGGTGCGCAGATAATAAGAATCATCCGACATGTGCATCCGTTTGGGGTCGCTGAGCAGCGAACCGGTCTGGATGGCAAGCAAGATGTCTTGATAACGCCAGTCCTCGTGTTCGATGTAATGCACGTCGTTGGTGGCGATGTTGCGCGCGTTGTAGTGCTTGCTCAATTCCAGCAACGTCTTATTGACCTTTTCCAGCTCGGGGATCTTATGGTCTTGGAACTCCAGGAAGAAACGCTCCGGGCCGAAGACCTGGTAATACCAATCCAGTTTTTCGCGTGCCGTTTCTATCCCGTGCTCCATAATGGCTTGGGGCACCTCGGCCGCCAGACAGCCAGTGGTACAGATCAGGCCCTCCGAATGCGCCGCCAGGTAGTCGTGGTCGATGCGGGGATAATAATAGAAGCCTTCCAATTGCGAAGCGCTGGCGATCTGCAGCAGGTTTTGATAACCCGTCATGTTCTCGGCCAGCAGCAGCAAGTGGAAAGGACTGCGGTCCAATTTTGAATCGCGGTCGGTCATGCGCCGGGGTGCCAGGTAGGTCTCAATGCCAATGATCGGCTTGACCCCGGCCGCCAGACAATTCTTGTAAAATTCGATCACGCCATACATTGTCCCGTGGTCGGTGATGGCCAAGGCTGGCATGCCCATTTCCTTCGCACGGCGCGCCAAGAGGTCGGTCTTGCAAAAACCGTCCAAAAGGGAATATTGTGTGTGGACATGCAAATGGACAAAAGACATAGCGACGCTACCTGTAAACAAGACACTCTGCTAAGAAACCCCACAGCAATTTTTGTGCCAATTAAAGATCACCCCGCCTTGCAGAATAGGCAAGTTGTCATTGCGAGAGGTTTGCGCTTTTCCAAACCTCGAGGCAATCTCCTTTCAAGACAGAGATTGCTAAGCCCTGTAAAGGGTCGCCGCGACCCCCAACAAATGAGGGCAGGCCCCCAAAGAACGGGGGCAGGCCCCCATAGAACGGGGGCAGGCCAAAGTGGCTCGCAATGACAAATAAAAGCTTCAGCAGATTGATCTGTTAATTTCGCGATACCTTAACATTCTAAGTCAAGCCCGCCTTACATTCAAGCGTGTAAAGCGGGCGATATGCTTAAAAAACTGTGGATAACCTGTCTTCCGTACGAAACTATCGCTTTCCAACCGTTCCGACATAGAGCGATAGTTGCGTTTCACCATCCACACCGACCGCGGCATTGAGCAGGTCATCGTCGAAGGCGTCGACGGCACACACGCCGCAGCCGATCGACTCGGCCGCCAGGTACAGGTTCTGGCAAACGTGCCCCGCATCTAGGAAAATATAACGATAAGCTCGGTCCCCATAACGCCATGCTGTGCGCTCCGGCACCGCCACCCAAATGAACGTGACCGCACTGTTGCGCACGTGTGTCTGCTGGCCGCAGGCGTTGGTGATCTCCTCCACCTTTTCCTCGCCGTCGAGTTTACAAACCGCGTGTTGGGATGCGATGTAACGGTACAAGCCCGTCTCCAGTCCCTTCACCCGGTTGACCAGCAGATAGGTCTCGAAGGGATGGCGTGACCCAGCCGAGGGCACCGTGCGGCGGGTCAGCTTGGCCGGCGTGACCTCTTTGATCCCCTGAGTTAGCCATAGCAAATAGGCCAACTCCTCCAGGGTCAACGGCGTTTCCTGGTATTTGCGCAGGGTGGCGCGCTTCTCCATCACCTGGCGCAAATCGGCCGGCGGCAGCTTGATCGTTTCCGGTTTGGGCAGTGGGATAAGTTTGGCTCTCGCCGGTATCGGCTCTTCATAAGCGGGCAACGGTAAGCCCTGTTTCTGGTGGGTTTCTTCCAGCCGCACGTGCTGGCTGTCTTTTAGAAATTGCTTGACACTTTCTTCTGACATACCTTCAGCTCCTTGTTCGAAATTTGCCGTCTTAACTTCTTTCGTTCTTATTAACCAGACATCACCTTGACCATGCGGTCGAAGCCGGGCGTGTGGAACCGCTTTTGATAATCTTCCGAAGCAGGGTGCGTTTCGACGATCTGAAATCCCACCGCCCGATACAGGGCATGGGCCGGCTCGTTACCGCGTTCCACGATCAGCGAGAGGCGCTTCAGCCCGTTCTGCGCTGCCAGTGTTTCCGCCCAGGACAACAGCTCTCGGCCGATGCCCTGCCGCTGGAAATCGGGGAACACAGCAATATGGTCGATGTAGAACTCGTCCCGCTCGGTCTCCTTGCTTTGCGCCAGGCTGGTCGAAAGCCCGATCAAACGCAGCGCATCGATCACGCCATAGACGCCCCACACCTGCCAGGCCAGCACGGCGTTGCGGCGAAGATATTCCCGTCCGGGGAACCCCAGCAGCAAGCCAGCGGGGCGGTCATCCACAAAAGCGATCCAGGCTGCATCATGGCTGAAGCGGCTGAAGCGCTGCACGAAAAATCGCCGCAGGGCCTGCAGCGTTCGACCACGCTCGCCAAACCCCAAGGCCTGGTCGCCGAACGCGCCCATCGTCATGGCAATGAGATCCGCAGCTACTACCGCATCTTCTGGAATTGCGTGCCGGATCAGCAATTTTCCCGCTCGCATAGGCCTGATACTTTCTTTTTCTACTTAAGTCCGCCAGACCCCTTACGCCGGAACAGCCGTCTGATCGCTCCGGAGGCCAGCGATAGTATCCTCGAAACTTCGGGCACGCGCAGCGCCAGCAATGCCAGTCCATAGACCAGCATCCCCAACCCAATGCCGCCCAGGCTGACCCACACTGCCGAATGTCCTTGGGCGAGTTGCAGCCAGCCCCATATCGCAGCCGACATGACAAGCGTGCCGATCGCGCCCTTCCAAATCGCATCCCCGATCGTCCGACCCTGCAAGCCATTCAACCGCCAGCGCATAAAGATCAACAAGACCACCATCTCCAACGCTGTTGCGGCCGACATGGCCAGCGCCAACCCGCCGTGGGGCATCCAGCCGACCTGGGCAAACAGCCAGGAAAAGCCATAGCTCATGCCCACATTCAGCGCCATGGCTGCCACGCCAATGGTGACTGGGGTGCGCGTGTCATGCAGGGCGTAGAATGCCCGGCTGACCACTTCCACCACCGAATGCCCGATCAGACCCACGGAATACCACAGCAGCGCCCAAGCAACCAGCTCAGTGGAAGCTGCGGTGAATGAGTGAAATTGGAAGAGGAATTCTATCAGCGGATAGCGCAGCAGGATCAACCCCAGCATAGCTGGCAGGGTAAGCAGCAGGACAACACGCAGCGTCGCCGCCAGCGACCTCCGCATCTCGTCTTCTCTTCCCCGGGTTACCTGTGCCGAAAAAGTCGGCAAGGCGGCGGTGGCTGCTGCCTGGGCAATGGTAGCTTCCGGCATCAACATGAGGGTGAATGCCAGGTAGATGGCCGTCACGCTCCCGTCCACCATATGAGAAGCGATGGCGGTGCTGACCAGGAAGTTGACTTGCACGGCCATGACGCCCACCAGCCGCGGTGCGATCAACAAAGCCGTCTCGCGCACTTCCGGCAGGTGCAGTCCATAGCCCAATTGGTAACGCCGCTCGCTCAGTCGTAGCAGGTTCGGCACCTGCACCAATAGATGCAGTCCCGCCCCCAGCACCACGCCCCATGCCAGCCCGTAAACGCCCATGGAAGGCGACAGCACCCAAATGCCGATGATCTGCCCCAGCGAGTACATCGCCGGCGCGATGGCAGGGAAAAGAAAATGTTGGTGGGCATTGAGGATGCTCGTTACCAGGATACTGATTCCGAACAGCACCACCGAAGGGAGTTGTATGCGCAGCAGCGCCACGCACAAATTGAAACGGTAGGCATCCGTGTAACCGGGTGCCAAAATGTTGCTGACGATCCAGGGAGCAAAGATCATTGAGATGACGCTGAACGTGACCAGCACCGTGGACACGATGTTGCTGATGGCGGAGGCAAAACGCCACACACCCGGTCGATCATCCTTGGTGATGTACTGAGTCAGCATTGGGATGAAAGCAGAAGCCAGCGCCCCGCCTGCCCCCAGGTTGAACAGGATCTCGGCAAAACGGTTGGCAGCGACGTAAGCATCATTATCCGGGCCGGTGCCGAACGTGCGGGCGATCAGGATGGTGGATAGGATACCCAGCACCTTGGTCGCCAGGTACGCCGCCATCACCGTGCCGGCGGCGCGGGCGATCTGTCGGTTGGCTGAACTGGCTTCGACGGGGGGTTCCATGGAAATGATTATACTTTAACTGGGGGCGGGAGATTATGTTCTCACCATTTTACAAGGGAGGTTATAGCTTGGGGATGACCAGCGTTCCGTTGCCTTCAGGCCGCAGCACTTCCAGCGTCAATCCAAAGGCCGGGCTGAGCACATCCGCCTTCAACACCTCATCGGGTGCGCCAAAAATGGATATCTTTCCCCCCACCAGCAGCATCAACAGGTCGCAGTAACGGGCTGCCAGGTTCAAGTCGTGCAGCGCCACCAGCACGGTCATACCGTCCTGGTGCACCAGCGTCTGCACCTGATCCATCAAGCTGTATTGGTAATGCAGGTCCAGATGCGTGGTGGGTTCATCCAACAGCAGCAGGGGAGCCTGCTGCGCCAGGGCGCGCGCCAGCAATATCCGTTGCTGCTCGCCACCAGAAAGCTCGCCAATGTGCCGTTCCGCCAATTCGAGCGTGCTGGTGCGTTCCATGGCCTGGCGGCAGATGGTCTCGTCCCGTTCTGAAAGCGTCCCCAGCCAGTTCAGGTAGGGAGTGCGTCCCAGCAACACAATTTCCCAAGCCGTGAAGGCCGGGGGCAGGTTGCGCGCCTGGGGCACCACAGCCATTTTCCGTGCCCGCTGTTGGGAAGAAAGCCTGGCCAGGTTTTGGCCTTCCACTTCCAGCGTGCCACTGACAGGAGGCACAACACCGCTGATGGCGCGGATGAGGGTCGTCTTCCCCGCTCCGTTGGGGCCGATCACGCCCAACATGTGCCCGCGCGGCAGCTCGAAGCTGACGCCTTCCAGGACGAGCCGGCCATCATAACGAACGGAAAGGTTCTGGACACTCAACATAGGGCTCACCAGTAATTCTGCTGCTTGGCACGGCGCAGCACCCAGAAGAAGAAGGGCGCCCCGGCCAGCGCCGTGATGATGCCCACCGGTAGTTCCTGCGGTGCCATCACCACGCGTGCCAGGATATCAGAAAGCAGCAGCAGCGTTGCCCCGCCTATGATAGAAAGCGGAAGCAGGCGCCGGTAATCTCCGCCCCACAGCAACCGCATCAGATGCGGCACGATCAGGCCGATGAAACCGATGATGCCGGCAAAGGCCACCGCCGCGGCGGTCGTCAGGGAAGCTGCCACCACCACGATCAGCCGCACGCGCTCCACCGGGACGCCGAGCTGCTTGGCCTGCTCGTCACCGAACTGGAGCACGTTCAAGGCATGCCCCACCGTCAGCAAGGTGCCTAGGCCAAGGATGATATAGGGCAGGATAGCAAGCACCGGCTGCCAGCCGCTGAACGTGGTGCCGCCCAGCAGCCAAATCAGAGCGCGATGCAGCTCGCCGGTGGCATTAATCACCAAAAAGGAAGTCAATGCGGTGGCAAACGCACTGGCCGCCACACCGGCCAGGATCAGGTTGGTGGTTGGCACGGTACGCCCCACACGCGCCAGTTCGTAGACAATGAACACAGTAACCACGGCTCCCGCGAATGCCGCCAGCGGCACCGCCAGCAATCCCAGGGTGGTATACGGGAAACCCAGCGTCATTGCCAGCACCGCCCCCAGCCCGGCCCCGCTCGCAACACCGATCAGATAAGGATCGGCCAACGGGTTGCGGAACAGGCCTTGGTAAGAGGCACCGCTGCCGCCCAGCGCCGCGCCCACCAGCAGCATGAGCAGCGTGCGCGGCAGACGCAGGCTGAAGATGATGGTGTTGAAGGTTTGCGTATCGCCGTAGAGGGCCGGTTGGCGGAACAGCACACGCACCACGTCAAGCGGCGAGATGAATACGCTGCCCACCGCCACGCTGAAAACGATGGCGATCAGCAGCACGAGCAGGTTGGCCAGGTAAGGGCGGATGGATTTTGCCATAGATAAGTAACAAAGGCGCTCGCGGCAGAGTGATTTGGGTGCCCTGCCGCGTTGCGTGCTTTGCAATGGTGTTATTGTCCGAACACTTCCGGATGCAGCAGCTTGGCCAGCGCTTCCAGACCGTCGATCATGCGCGGCCCGGGGCGGCTGATCAGATTGTCGTCGAAAGCGTAGATCTTGTTCGCCTTGACAGCGGCCAGTGTCGACCAACCGGTACGCTGCATCACCTGAGCGGCCGTGGTGCCATACGCCGCATCGCCCAGCAGGATGATATCCGGGTTCTGTACCAGCAGGTCTTCCAGGCTGATCTGGGCGTAATCGCTGGTGAGTGCTTCACCCACACTGCGCCCGCCGGCCAGCTTGACCAGCTGGGTCAAAAAGGTGTTGGGGCCGGGCGTCCAGGGTTTGGCCGGATCGGTGCCGTCCAGTTCATAGTAGACCAGTGGTTTCTGAGTCACATTCGCCAAAGCATCCTCCACTTTGCTGACCCGCTGCTGCAGGCTGGCTACCAATGTTGCGGCGTCGCTGGAATGACCGGTCAGCTCGCCAACGGTCTCCAGGTTGGCATACAACCCATTCAGATCGGTCGGGTTGGCCAGGTAGTAGACCGTGATACCCAGGTTCTCGATGGCCTTCACCTGGTCTTGGGTGTTGATCTGGGCAGCCAGCACCAGGTCGGGGTGCAGGGCAGCGATGGCTTCCAGGTTGTAGTTGCTCATCGAGCCACCCACGCTGGGCAGCGACTTGGCTTCTGTGGGGTAATCGGAAAATTCATCACGCCCCACCACCTGCACACCGGCGCTGATGGCAAACAAAATCTCCGTGTTGGAAGGTGCCAGGGACACCACGCGCTGCGCCGGGCCGGCCAGGGTGACCGAGCGCTGCAGTCCGTCGGTCAGGGTGATGGCGGCAGTTGTGGGAGTCTGAGTTGCCACGGGAATGGAAGTTGCAAGTGGTGTAAGAGTGGCAGTGGGGGCTGCCGCGCCGCACGCGCCCAGCAGCAGTGCCAGGCAAACAAAGATCGAAGTAAAGAACAAAGTACGTTTCATGATTTTATTCACTCGGTTTAAATTCGGAACGACTGCGGTATAACCGCACGACAAGGGTTGGAATCAGGGTTGTATATTTGAGGGTTGACTTCTCTTCATGGTTGCCTTGCAGAAACAAAACTCCCTGTCGCGTGCGACAGGGAGGAATTCAGCTTCAATGTATGACTGCAAGGCCATACGTCCACCTCCTATCCGCGAGGTTGTGGTAGCACCTTGGGGGCGGGCGACCTGGCTTGAAGAGCTCGATGCTCTTCTCACAGTTGCGGGTCAGCGCCGGACTTTCACCGGCTTCGCCTTTAAGCCTCTCATCCGGGAGGGATGGCACCCTAAAGGTTTATTCAATTGCCATGATTGTATATGTGGTCAGGTAGAATGTCAAGAAAAAAGGTGCCCAAGTTCGTCCGGGCAGAATGAACAAGGCAATCTGGCAGTTGGGAATGCTGGGCAATCGCATCATAATGAGCAAAAGTACTTTATTTTTCCATAACTTCTTTAACGAAGGTCGGCAGCAGTCCGCCTTGTTTGAAGTAGGCCAGCTCGCCCGGTGTGTTGATGCACAGACGCACATTGAACTCCTTTGCGACGGCCTCATCGTCGAAGGCGCACACGGTGAGCGACTTGCCGACCTCCAGCTCGTCGAGGCCGCTGATCTCGTATCTCTCCCGCCCGGTCAGGCCAAGACTCTCGACGTTTTGCCCGCCAGTGAATTGCAGCGGCAGCACGCCCATACCCACCAGGTTGGAGCGGTGGATGCGCTCGAAGGATTCGGCGATCACCGCCTTCACGCCCAGCAGTAACGGACCTTTGGCGGCCCAGTCCCGGCTGGAGCCGGTGCCGTACTCCTTGCCTGCCAGGATCAGCAGCGGGGTGCCTTCGGCCTTGTAGCGCATGGCCACTTCATAGATCGAGCCTTGCTCGCCATCCGGCAGGTGGAGGGCAAAGCTGCCTTCCATGCCTGGCAGCATCTTGTTCTTGATGCGGATGTTGGCCAATGTGCCGCGCATCAGCACCTGATAGTTGCCGCGTCTTGAACCGTATGAGTTGAACTCCAGCGGCGCCACGCCCAGGTTCTGCAGGTATTTGCCGGCGGCGCTCGCGGCGGGAATATCCCCGGCCGGGGAGATGTGATCGGTGGTCAACGAGTCGCCCAGTACGGCCAGCACACGCAGCCGTGAGGGATCTGGTTTCGTTGAGGTGAACAATGAATCGAAGAACGGCGGTTCCTGAATGTAGGAAGAATCCGGTTGCCAGGCATAGAGATCAGAGGCCGGACTGTGGATATTCTGCCAGGTCTCGTCGCCGGCGAAAAGCGCGGCGTAATTCTCTTTGAAGAGTTCCGGCGTGACGTTGGCGCGGATGGCCGCGTCGATCTCGGCGGATGTGGGCCAGAGTTCACGCAGATATACCGGTTTGCCGGTAGCATCGCGTCCGAGCGGCTCGTTCTGCAGGTCAATGTCCACCGTGCCCGCCAGCGCGTAGGCCACCACCAGCGCCGGTGAGGCCAGATAGTTGGCTTGCGTCAGTGGATGCACGCGCCCCTCGAAGTTACGGTTGCCTGAAAGTACAGCGGCTACTGCCAGCTTGTTCTCTTGAATAGCCTGGCTGACTTCATCTGCCAGCGGGCCGCTGTTGCCGATGCAGGTGGCGCAGCCGTACCCGGACAGGGTGAAGCCGAGGCTGGCCAGGGGTTCGCTCAACCCGGCATTTTGCAGGTAACGAGTGACCACGCGTGAACCCGGCGTGAGGCTGGTCTTGACGTAAGCGGGCACCTTCATGCCGCGCTCGACGGCTTTTCTGGCCAGCAGCCCGGCTCCGATCATCACAAAGGGGTTCGAGGTGTTGGTGCATGAAGTGATGGCGGCGATGACTACGGAACCGTGGCTCATTTCGACCGTCTCGCCGTTGAGGGTGAAGCGCACTTTCTTCTCTGCCTCCAGCTCCAATCCGTTGGCGGTCTTGGGCTGCGTCAGGTAGGCACGGAAATCCTCTTTCACCCGTCCCAGCGCCAGGCGGTCTTGCGGGCGGCGCGGCCCGGCCAGGCTGGGCTCGATGCTGTCCAGGGCTAGATCGAGCACTGTACTGAACTCAGGATCAGGAGTGGCAGCCGTATGCAGCAGCCCCTGTGCCCGGTAATAGGCTTCGACCAGCGTTACTTGCTCCGGGGCGCGTCTGCTCAAGCGCAGATAAGCCAGCGTCTGCTCATCCACAGGGAAGTAGGCCATCGTTGAACCGTTTTCCGGCGACATATTGGCGATCATGGCCCGGTCGGCCAGCCCCAGAGAGGCTAACCCGGGGCCGAAATATTCGACGAATTTGTTGACCACGCCCTGCTTGCGCAACAACTGCGTCAGCGTCAGAGTCAGGTCGGTGGGAGTGACGCCTTCGCGCAGCTTGCCGCTGAGACGCACGCCCACTACATCAGGAATCACCAGCTCAAGCGCCTGACCCAGCATGGCGGCGGTGGCTTCGATGCCGCCCACGCCCCAGCCCAGCACGCCCAGTCCGTTGATCATGGTGGTATGCGAGTCTGAGCCAACCAGCGTATCCGGGTAGGCCAGTATAACGTCGTCCTCTTGGCGTGTGAGTACGACCTGCGCCAGGTATTCCAGGTTCACCTGATGAATAATGCCCGAAGCCGGCGGCACGATGCGCAGATTTTGAAAAGCCTGCTGCCCCCAGCGCAGAAATTCATAGCGTTCGCGGTTACGTTCGTATTCCCGCGCCGCGTTATGCTTGAAAGCATCGGGTAGCCCGGCCACATCTACTTGCAGCGAGTGGTCGATGACCAGATCCACCGGCAGCACCGGATTGATCTTCCTGGGGTCGCCGCCCAGTTTGGCCACCGCCGAGCGCATGGCCGCCAGATCGACGATCACGGGCACGCCGGTGAAATCCTGCAGCAGCACCCGGCCCGGATAGAAGGGGACTAACGCCCGCCCGGCGTCTTGAGGCTGCCAGTGTGCCAGCGCCTGCACGTGCGCTTCAGTGACGTTGATGCCGTCGAACTTGCGCAGCACGTTCTCGAGCAGGATGCGGATGGAGAATGGCAATCGTGCGAGGTTAAGGCCCTGTTTTTTGGCGAATTCGGGTAAAGAATAATAAGTGTAGCTGCCAGCCGCTGTCTTCAGCGTGCCGCGAATTTTATAAGGATCCTGGTTCATTTTTCATCATCCACTAATTAATATTCTGGTCGTTGCGAGTCCCATAGGGGTGAAACAATCTCCACTTACCCCAGCGCGGCGATCACCGCATCCCCAAAGGCAGAGGTCGAAAGCTGGGTGGCATTTTCCATCAGGTGGGCCAGGTCGAAGGTTACCGTCTTGTGACAGATGGTTGCCTCGATGGCCTTGTCCAATCGGTTTGCTGCTTCCGTCCAGCCGATGTAGTTCAGCAGCATGCCCGCCGAGAGCAGCAACGAGCACGGATTGGCTTTGTCCAATCCGGCCAGCAGTGGAGCCGTGCCGTGGGTGGCCTCGAAGATGGCCGCGCCTGTGGCATAGTTGATGTTGGCGCCCGGAGCCATGCCCAACCCACCCACCTGCGCCGAGAGCGCGTCCGAAAGGTAATCGCCGTTCAGGTTGGGCGTGGCCAATACATCCAGCTCCTGCGGGCGGGTGAGCGCGGTCTCGAAGGCCGCGTCGGCGATGATGTCTTTCACCAGCAGTCGACCGCTTTTCAGTGCTGTTTCCATTTCAGTATTGGCAGCGTCTTCGCCGGAGCCTTTTTTAGTATCCTGCCAATGCAGCCAGGTGTAGGTCTGGTCGGCAAATTCTGTCCGGGCCAGTTCGTAGCCCCAATTGCGGAAAGCGCCTTCGGTGTACTTCATGATATTGCCTTTGTGCACCAGCGTGACGCTCTTGCGCTTGTTCTTGAGTGCGTACTCGATAGCCGCGCGCACCAGCCGCGTAGTCCCCTCTTTGGAGATGGGTTTGATGCCGATCCCCGCGCTGTCTGCGAAACGGATGCGCTTGTACTGTTCCGGAAAGTGTTCGCGGAATAATTCTTTGAATTGCAAAGCTTCTTCTGTCCCCGCAGCGAATTCGATGCCGGCGTACAGGTCTTCGGTGTTCTCGCGGAAGATCACCATGTCCACCCATTCAGGGTGTCGCATGGGCGAGGGTGTGCCCGGCAGCCAGCGTACCGGCCGTTGACACACGTACAGGTCCAATTCTTGCCGTAGCGCTACGTTGAGCGAGCGCGCACCCTCTCCCACCGGCGTGCCCAGCGGGCCCTTGATGCCAACCCGGTATTCCTTGAAGGCCGCCAGAGTTTCCTCAGGCAGCGGGGTGCCGCAAATCTGCTGCGCCTTCTCGCCGGCGTAAACTTCCATCCAGTCGATCGCACGTTCCGCGCCATACGCTGCCTTGACGGCCGCATCGATCACCCGCCGTGCAGCGCGCCAGATATCCGGGCCGGAACCGTCGCCTTCGATGAAGGGGATAATGGGATGGGCAGGTACCTGCAAGCGTCCGTTACTTTGACGAATTGCCTGGCCACCTGCCGGCGTGATCGGGTGTGAAGAATTTGTGGTCATGAAAACGATCCAAAAGTGCAATTCCGGCTTGACAACCGGTCGATGAACTTCTATAATTCTATCATTAAATATGGGACGCCGTCCCAAATAATGGGACACATTGTATATGGAAATTGAAAAGTCAAAATCATTGCTGCGCATCGTCGCAATTCTGGATTGCTTTACATACGAGCATCCGGCATTGGGCGTGCGTGAAATTGCCCGCATGATCGGCTTTTCGACGAGCACCGCCGGCCGCCTGCTGCAGGCCATGAAAGAGATTAACCTGCTGCAGCAGAATCCGCTCGACCAAACCTATTCGCTGGGCGGCAAGGTGCTGGCCTGGGCCGGGGTTTACTCCGCCACGCTGGACGTGCGCAATGCCGCTCTGGCTGCCATTCAGCAATTGCACCGCGATACGCGTGAGACCATCAGCCTGTACGTGCTCGAAGGCAACGAACGCGTTTGCGTGGAACGGCTCGAAAGCACTCAAAACGTGCGCATCGTGGCCCGCCTCGGACGGCGGGTGCCGCTGTATGCGGGTTCGGCAGGCAAGGTCTTTCTGGCTTTTCTGCCCGCGGCCCGACGGGACGCCATTTTGAAGGCCGAGCCGCCCACGCCGATCACGTCCACGACCATCGTGGATATCCACACCATGATGGAAGAACTCAAACATATCCGCTGTAAGGGCTACGCGGTCAGTTTTGGTGAGTGGGTGGCGGAAGCCTCCGGCGTGGCAGCACCCATCTTTGGCGCGCAAGGGGAGATCGTGGCCGCACTGACCATTTCAGGCCCCGGCCAGCGTTTTACCGAAGATGTGGTGCAGCATTACGTCGCCGACGTGACCCGGGTTGCGGCGCAAATTTCACGGGAGATGGGTTTCAACGGCAAAATCGCCGGATCTTCCGCGATTGATCTGCTAGACGAAGCATAAACAACTAACGATCGACTTATTTCGCATGGATGAAGAGAATCATGCGATATATGAAATTTTAGTTATTGAGAGGCGGTTCGAGATGGCAAAGACAATGAAGAACGAAACGGTGATGAAAAAAAGGTTGGGTGAGAAAATTCCAGGCTGGCGCAAGCGCATCACCAAGCTGGTGCGCGATTATGGTTCACGCCCGATAGCCGAGGTGACGGTGGAACAGTTGTATGGCGGCATTCGCAACGTTCCGGTCCAGGTAAGCGACATTTCTTTTGTCGATCCGCAAATGGGCATTCGCCTGCGCGGTTACAACATCGCCGAATTGCTCAACCTTTTACCCAAGGCCAAGGATTCCGAATACCCCTTGACCGGGGGATTGTATTTTTTGTTGATGGCGGACGAGTTTCCTTCCGAAGAAGAGGCGCTGCAGGTCGAACAGGAATGGCAAAAGCGCAGTGAACTGCCGGGGTATGTCTTCGATTTGCTGAAGGCGCTGCCGGTTACCACTCACTCCATGACCATGTTCTCGCTAGCCATCCTGGCCATGCACAACGAGTCGGTATTCTCCCCGCTCTACATCGACGGCATTGCCAAATCGGATTACTGGGATGCTTACCTCGAAGACAGCCTCAATTTGACGGCCAAGCTGCCCTCACTGGCAGCCTACATCTATAACCTGAAATACCGCAACGGCGAGTATATTGCCCCTAATCCCGGCTTGGATTGGGCGGCAAATTTTGCTTACATGATCGGCAAGGGCGATGACTTGGAGTATCAGGAGTTTTGCCGGTTGTACTTCTGCCTGCTGGCTGATCACGAAGGCGGTAACGTTAGCGCCCATACTTCTTATATTGTCGCTTCTGCGCTTGCGGACGTGTACTATGCTGTCTCGGCGGGCATGGACGGTCTGGCAGGTCCGCTGCACGGCCTGGCCAACGAAGACTGCCTGCGCTGGCTTCTGGAAGTGCGCAAGAATTTCGATAAGTTCCCCACACTCGATCAGGTGCGCCAGTTCGCCGTCGATTATTTGAAATCCGGCAAGGTCATCCCCGGTTACGGGCATGCCGTGCTGCGCGTCACCGACCCGCGTTTCACCGAGCAATTGAAATTCGGCAAACGCTACCTGCCCGATGATGAACTTTTCTGCCTGGCGGATGAGGTCTTTCAAGCAGTGCCCGATGTGCTCACCAGCCTGGGCAAGGTCAAAAGTCCCTGGCCCAATGTGGATGCCATCACCGGCGCCATCCAGTACCATTACGGCATCACCCAGCTCGATTTCTACACCGTGCTCTTTGGCATCAGCCGCTCTCTGGGCCTGACCACGCATGCCGTGTGGTGCCGCGCTTTAGGCCGCCCCATCGAGCGTCCAAAATCGCTGACCACGCGTATTCTCGAGCAAATGATCTCGGAATAGCCGGCCGATTATTTCTAGAATCAATTCGTTTGATCTGGAGAAACTCTTCAGAATCCTGAAGGGCTTCCCTTTCCTACTCTCCCCAGCATTTTCAGCTTTTGAAAGGTAAGCGCAATGCCGCCGGATCATTTAGGTGCGCAGTTGATTGCTTATGCAATTGAATGGAATGTCCAGAAAAAGAGGATAAATTTTTAAAGGTGAGGAATAGGGCTAGTCCAACAGCCAGAAATAGCGATCATTTCACCTGCCAATTCACTTCATGATAAAATCGTTTAAACCTGAAACTTCTTGACCCGAGGTGTTTTATGTCTGAACCCATCCTGATCGCCGTTGCCTGGCCCTACGCCAACGCCGAGATCCACGTCGGCAACCTGACCGGCTCGTACCTGCCGGCGGATATCGTGGAGCGCTATCATCGT
>JBEKEX010000015.1:0-21576 GCA_050013615.1 Anaerolineaceae bacterium | reverse complement strand
TCTTCTTCTCTGCCGGCCTGGCCAGATCATCCCGTGATCACTCTGCAGACCTGCAGCGCCCAGATCCATGAATTGAATTCTGTCTGTTTTAGGCGCTCTTTTTGGACCAGACGTAAGATAAATACCATTCCATGGTTTCGACGCCGTGCAAGCCTTGCACGCTGCCTTAGAACCTGCATTCTTTCGGTGTTTGACACTTCCAAACCTGCAATCCTTTTGATTGGTATTGGCCGGCATTGGGCGCTGGCATTCGACCAATTGCAGTTGCACAATGGCTCAGCCATTTCGAGTCCTATTTCCCATCAGCAATTTCTTCAACCGCTGCTCATTGACGTCGAAGTACACGGTTCGTCCGCATGCTTGCACGGACCGGTGGCGTGCGCATCTAGCATTCCACCGCCTTTGTTGAGCAAATTAAATCCATCGCCAACGGGATAAAGCTTGCCGATCTCATGGCCACAATACGCGCGCATATAGATCTCAGAGATCTCGCAGTCATCTGGCATCGATCAGCCGGCCTTCCACGATGCTCAGCGGATCAAGAATATGACGCATTCCTAAAACGAACCAAACCATCTTGGTCCAAGCGGTCGGCCTGGTAGGTACGGTAAGATGGCATCGCAGCCATAGCAGTGCGCCCAGGAAAATAACTTTATCTTTCCAAACAAGCCTGTCAACACGACACAGCAGAAATAAATTTGGGTATTCCATTTGTTCTCTCTTTCTGCCCTAAGGCTTAAATAAAAAATCCAGGTCATTTTGTCTCGATCACTTCTTTTCGCTTTGGATCTAGCAATCTATAGCGAAAACCATGAACAAGTTCGACCTGGAATTTATAACTGACGGATTGAGAAATTATATCTATTGGGAGAATTCCACCGATGGCTCACTCCATAAGTATAACTATCAAATGAATCTGAATTACCTGAATCGTCGCGGGGAAGGAATGGACGATTGCTTCGATATTGTATTACCAATCTGAATGAAGTCAATATAATGGAGGAATTTAATTAGGACAAGGTTATATTCTTTGCCGAGGAGAGGTAGCGTTTCAGCTTATAATATTTTTGATGTTCCACTATTGATATCAGAAAAGAGTTTACTCATGATCACCCCTTTCAAGCTGGAACGTTATTTTGCTTTGCACGAGTTCAAGACCCGCTATCTGTTGAGCGCTTCAGATTGCGAGAGCCTGACCTTGCCAGAATTGTTGGCAATAGCCGATAAGGATAGCCTGGAGCGCTGGTCGTCGCTCAGCCTGGGCTACACGGAGTCGCTGGGGTTGCCGGCGCTACGCGAGGAAATTGCCAAGCTTTATAAGAACGTTCCGGCCGGACAGATATTGACGTTGACTCCCGAAGAGGGCATCTTCATCGCCATGCAGACCCTGCTCAAGCCCGGCGATCACGTGATCTGCCTGTTCCCCGGTTATCAATCACTGTATGAGATTGCTCACTCGATGGGCTGCGAGGTGACGCCCTGGGCGTTGGTCAATCAAGGCACTGTCTGGCAGTTTGACTTTCAAGCACTCGAAGCCGCGTTGCAGCCGAACACGCGCCTGCTGGTGGTCAATTTTCCGCACAACCCCACCGGTTTTTTGCCAACACACACCGAGCAGCAGCGCATCGTCGATTTTGCGCGTGCCCACCACTTGGTGCTGTTCAGTGACGAGATGTACCGCTTCCTGGAATACGACCCCGCCAAGCGCCTGCCGCCGGCCTGTGACCTGTACGAGCGGGGCATCAGCCTATCGGGCTTGTCGAAATCGTTTGCCCTGCCCGGACTGCGCGTGGGCTGGCTGGCCACGCAAGATGAGAACCTGTTCCATAATTGGATGCTCTATAAAGATTACACCACCATTTGCAGCAGCGCACCGAGTGAGATCCTGGCGCTCATGGCACTGCGCGCCCGCGATAAGATCATTCGCCGTAACCTTGCCATCATCGCTGGTAACCTGGCTTTGGCCAACAGGTTCTTTGCCGAATTCGAGACATTATTCGACTGGATGGCGCCGAGGGGCGGATCGATTGCATTTCCGCGCCTCAAAACCGGCCAATCGGTGGAGGACTTCTGTGAGGATGTGCTGAAGCAGAAAGATGTGATGATCGTGCCGGGCTCGATGTTCGATTTCCCCGGGAATCATTTCCGCCTGGGGTTGGGAAGAAAGAATTTCCCTGAAGCGATGGGGCTGCTGGGTGATTATTTGCGACAGACTAAATTTTAATCAGGTTATCTAAAAGTTGAACCCATCAGTGGCTCACATTCTTTAGCCTAGAAACACCACTATGACCAAAACGTCTAAATCGTTATCAAAAAGTCATAGACGTTACCCTTGAAATTTGTATTACCAATCTGGCAAATGTTCAAGGAAATTGACAGATTTATATGAATAGTATATAATTGTTGTAGTGTCCCACATTACAACAATTATGGCATTCCATGACTACTACTAAAGAAACACTGCTGAACGAATTCATTGATGTAGTAGAAGCTGCGCGGAGGTTGCATATTCATCCAGAGTCGGTCAGGCGCCTCATCCGAAAAGGAACTCTTCCTGCAATGAGATTTTCTAATAAATGGATCATCGATCGCAATGCCTTCGAGGTATTTGCTTCGTGCTATTCGTCAAGACCTGGAAGGAAAATGAATTTATTTGACTATGCTAAGGGAGGAAAACATGCAAACTAATAATTTTGTTTCTCTCATTTTATCAACAATATGGATAAGGGTTATTGGAGTATCTCTATTCCTGTCATTTCTCTCCATGATATTCATTAACTTGCTAACAAAGATTGCTAATTTGATTAATGGTCAAAATAAAGGCCACTTATCAAAGTAAGAATATTGTTAATGAACAAAAACTACAAATCCAAATTTGTAGTCATCCGTATACTATTTGTATTCTGATCAAAGCAAATTAGACTCTTTAAGTGCGCTATTTATAGAATTTTTCATATCCAAAGAGGCAGCTCGTGCGGCATCATCAAATTTTTCCTCAGTATATTTTTGACTCCAAGGCGATTTCTTGTAAGAAAAGATAATGCCTCTAGATGAGTTTACAATAGCTCCTAACCCGCCTTCATTAAAACAGCTAACCACATCGTTGGCAGTTGCTCCTTGTGCACCATAGCCTGGTACCAGAAATAGAACATGTGGCATCAACTTTCTTAACAACGATGCTTCTTTTGGGTATGTCGCGCCTACAACTGCTCCTACACATCCATAGCCATAGGCTCCTTCAGTACCTTCATTCCATCGATTCACTAGCTCTGCCACAACTTGATAAATTCTTTTCGAATTTGTCCTCAAATCTTGAATTTCGCCAGCGGAGGGATTTGATGTGCGAACTAATACAAATACTCCCTTTCTGAATAACTTTGCATCCTCTACAAAGGGGAGAATTCCATCGCTTCCTAGATACGGGTTAACAGTGATGGCATCGCTATCAAAGGATGAGATAGTGGAATCATTCCAATATTTAACTTTACCAATATGTCCACTAGAATAAGCGCGAGTGGTTTCGCCAATATCGTTGCGCTTGGCATCGCTTATTACAAGCAATTGTTTCTTCTTTGCATAATCTAGAGTCTCTTCAAAAGCCCTGATTCCTAAATGGCCATATTGCTCATAATATGCAATCTGTGGTTTGATTGCAATTACATTATCGACCACAGCGTCTATAATGCGTTTATTGAAATCGATAATTGTGGCACAGAGTGCTTCAAGCGTATAACCAAGACGTTGACTTTTTTCCAATTTGATAAAGTTTGGAATCTCGTCGAAATTTGTGTCTAACCCCACTACAACCCTACTCTGCTTGCTCTTGACGTTCTCAATTAATCTATCTGCGAACGATTGTTCATGCATCATAATTTCATTCCGTCATTACAGGAGCTCGCTCATAACTTACCAAGCACAAGTCATATTTTTCCTCTAATTTCTTGGCTGCTCCTTTATTCCAATCAAACCACACAAGTGCATATGGAACCTTTAAACCTATCTCAAGTCCATGAAGGCGTTCTATCGCAATTTCAATACCCCTTCCAGATGTGGCAACATCACTAATGATGATGAGAGTTTCTCCACTCATAAATGCATTTGTTACCGAAGGAATACTGAAAGATGCTGCGTAAATTCGTCGTTTTGGCCTGACAACAATGGATGGAATATTAGTTTTTTCCGCTAGAAGGCCCGCCAGCATAATTGCTCCTACTGGGCCTGAATCCCTTTCTATGAAGACTAGTTTGTCAATATGACCAAGCTCTTTCTGAATATGTCTGATTTGATCAGAATACCAATCGACTGCTAGTCTTGCACCAACAGGTGTCATCACTATTGTATCGAGGTCAAAGAATTTGTCTTCTCTATCGCCCCCGGTAAATTGCCACAAACTGTTCCTGTGTCCTGAACTAATAATAAGCTTTTGTTGCAGGCTAATCAACAACAAAGCAACAAGAGTCGCTATTAGTGAAAATGCAAGTGCCCCGATTAGTTTGGGAACAGTTATTGCCTCAAGCCAGTACTCCATGAGAGTCTCCTCACTTCATTATAACACCTGGCATGAGCTAAAGAGTGTCAAAGAAAAGCCGACAGCGAGAAATCCTAAAAAGATGGGCAGAGCCCCCCATAGCTTAAAATAAAACCGCTGTCTTCGCATATATGGCTCAATGAATAGGGATATCATCCATGTAACAATATATAGGACGATCATTAAAAACAAACTGGGTACAGCGTCTACAGATATCTGGCAGCCCACCCCAGCTAGAGCTAAAACAGTGAAAGATAATCCAACAAGACACAACTCTTGCCCCCACTGTCCCACTATTTCACTTATTCTTTGATCTCGATCTTTTTCTATTTCGCGAAGTATCAGAGTAGTGTTTGGCTTTCCTATTATCGGGAGCGCATGTTCCATTAACATCTGCCGAGTTCCGACGTAGTATATGGCGAGTTCGGCTAACTCAAGAACAACTTCCAATAAAAATATACAAGAAGGCACAATCCACCAAGCATTGGCAGTAATCTCTTCAGAAAGCGACA
Source organism: Anaerolineaceae bacterium (assembly GCA_050013615.1). Classification (GTDB taxonomy): domain Bacteria; phylum Chloroflexota; class Anaerolineae; order Anaerolineales; family Anaerolineaceae; genus JBEKEX01. Next base: position 16,536 of record JBEKEX010000015.1, on the reverse strand, counting down.
CGGTTGTTGGCCTCCCGTTTCGATCCATTATTATATTCATGAGTTAAAGAGTTTATTCCGTTTATGGTGTCCAAATAGGAACCAACCATTTCTTCAAACGTAGCAAAACACCCATGAAAGTTTTGGTCATTTAATGACTCACTAAACTTCATCAGATTGCTTCCAAGTGCTTTCAAAAACTCAATACGTGCGTTATCAACATTGCTGACATACGGTATATCCCCAGACAGGTTGTAAAAAACATCCTCTAGGAATACATTTAGGAAAAACCAACAAAACCTTCTCTGCGGGTGATTATCGAGATACTGCAATCTATTTGCCTTGCCTTGAATCACACGCAGCGCGCGAGTCTCTGCAGGATCGTTGTTCAGTTTCGAGCCTGTATCACGAATAAACGCAATTACGTCGGAAAACGTATCTTCAGAAGTCATACATCATTTAACCCACACTATGACCTTCTCTGGATTGTATTATAAAGCAGAATATTAGGACAGTCAAGTGGCCAATCTCAAGTTGAGATGACAACATGAGCTTTGGTAGCAAAAAACGAAATGAAGAATAAGTGTGGGATGAAAGGGCGGTGAATTGAAGAAGAAATTATACTCCGAAGTTTGGACCAAATGACTTGACAGACATTAAACCTTGATGATATGATGAATTAAGGCGTTTCTATGGTTTTCTCTATGGATACTCGAAAGAGAATAACTCTTAGACTTACAGGGTTGGATGAAGATGGAGGGGACATCAGGCTAAATGAATTTGTCCTCCAATTAGACATTCTCAAGAAAGCACTTACGGAAACGCAAACTATCCTCAGCGAGAAGAATTTTGCGTATTTTAGGATCGTAGACCTACGACAAAATAGTCCTGCAGCAATTGTTCTTGAGGCAGTTCCGCTCACGACAGAAAACGAATCAAAAACTCAATCTCTGATTGATAAATTCTTTAGAAGTATTGATGAAATCCATCACGGAAAATACCCGGAGGGATTTACTAAAGACACTTTTGATGCATATAAGGATTTAACCAGCCTTCGCGAAAAGAAAAAAATAACGGAAATTGTTATCTCCAGAGATGGAGAAAACCCTGACCACCTTTATAATCTTTCAAACAACATCGAAAAAATAGTAGGGGAAGATGAGTTTGAGGCTGGAAGCTATACGGGGATGCTGGATGCTATCAATATTCATAATCAAAATGTTTTCTATATTTACCCAACGTCAAATTTGCCTAAATTAAAATGTGCTTTTTCTGATGAACTTAAAAAAGATGCTGTTTCTGCTATTGGGAAATATGTAACGGTTTTTGGACAAAAGAGATTAAAACCCAATATCGAAAAGACGTTACCGTATGAGATGCACGCAATGAGAATTGAAATTCTTCCAGATGAGGATACTTTGCCAACGTTGGGGGAGTTGAGAGGAATTTCTCCCAATATTACTAAAGGAAAATCTAGTGAGGATTTTATTAGGGGAATAAGAAATGAGTGGTAAAGGGAGAATCTACTGGGATAGTTGTATTTTTATAGCGCACCTAGGAAATGAAACCCGCCAAAACCCATCGGACATGTATGGAGTAAATGAATTGGTTTCAATGTTCGATATGGGGCAGATCGATCTTGTTACATCAGTTATAACAATAACAGAAGTATTAGAAAGTTCCATGGGGAAAAGTGAATATGAAAAGTTTCGGCTTCTGTTTTCCAGGAAAAATTGTCATCTTGTTGAAGTAAATAGGGGTATAGCTGAAATCTCTCATGAGATAAGGAATTATTATTATCAGCCGGGTACGCCGACCCTTAGTACACCAGACTGTCTTCACCTTGCAACAGCAATATGGTTTGATTGTTGCACTTTTTATACCTTTGATGGCGAATCTGGTAAATCGGGGCTGCTGACTTTGAAAGCCCCAATTGCTGGAAAATATGATTTGCCGATAAAAATACCGGCACCCTCAAGTCCACCTCAGTTATCATTCAATATTCCTAATATTTAGTCTAAAAAGTTTGGTAACCAAGTAGCTTTTTTACTATTTATGCTTATTTTATCAGTGCAGGGAATAAAGAGGTCAATGGCAAAATGCGGGGAGATTTAAATCTAGTTTAGTTTCACTGGCGGTTCGATTTTTTAAGATATTTCCAATTACCGCTAACTTTATTTGAAACAACGATTGGAAATAATTTTTAATTTTATGACAATGCCCTTAATATCTTTCAATATTAATTATCCATTTTCCTACAACGCCATTTAAAACTCCGGTATAATAAGCACATGGCTGCGAAGGCTTCCCCTCTCGTCATTGCGATTGCCGGCGGGTCCGGGTCCGGCAAGACCACCGTTGCCAACGTGATCCTGGATCGGGTGGGGGCGCATCGCATCGCTTATTTGCCGCACGATGCTTACTACCGCGACCTGGCTCAACTCCCTCCGCCGCAGCGGGTGCAGGTCAACTTCGATCACCCCGATTCGCTGGAGACGGAGCTGCTGATCCACCACGTCCAGGAATTGAAGGCCTGGCATCCCATCGACCTGCCGATCTACGATTTCACCATCCAAACCCGCACAGACAAGACCATCCGCGTCAACCCGCAGCAGGTGATCATTGTCGAAGGCATTCTGATCTTGGCTGACCCTCGATTGCGCGAGCTGTTCGACATCAAGATCTTCGTCGATACAGACGCCGACCTGCGCTTCATCCGCCGCTTGCAGCGCGACATCACCGAACGCGGCCGCACGACGGAGACGGTGATCCACCAATATCTCAGTACGGTGCGTCCGATGCATTTGGATTTTGTCGAGCCATCCAAACGTTACGCCGATATCATCATCCCGGAAGGCGGGATGAACACCGTAGCGCTGGAAATGGTCATTGCACGCGTGGAATCATTGCTTCAATCTGAACCTTAAGCGTCAATCGAATAAATGCTTGGGCGGGGATTTTCCGAAGTGAAACAATGACAGCTCTTCTTGGGGTACTGCTCGTTCTCTTTCTATTTTTTACTACATGTATCGGGCTGTCGTTCGTCGTCACCCACAAACAATCTCAAAGCGTTCACAGTTCGCCGGCAGAATTTGGGCTTCGATATAAAGATATCCCTCTGCTGACTTCGGATGGCATCCAGCTGCGCGGTTGGTGGATCCCGGCCGAAGGTTCCACCTGCACGATCATTTTCCTGCACGGCTACGCCGGAAGCTGCGATCCGGACTTGAAATATGTACCCTTTTTCCACGAAAAGGGCTTTAATGTAGTCATGTTCGATTTCAGGGCGCATGGACGCAGCGATGGGGCTTTCACCAGCATGGGTTACCTGGAAAAGCAGGACTGCCTAGCGGCGGTCGATTTTGCGCTCAGCAAAGGCAGCCACTCCATTGGGATGCTGGGCTTTTCGATGGGGGGACGTGTGGCGCTCTTGACAGCGCCCGAAGCGCCGGCGGTCCAGGCCGTCATTTCCGACGGCGGGCCGGCGCGCATCACTACCGTGATCGTGGCTGAATTGACCCGAAAAGGCGTTCCGCACGCTTTGGCAGCTGTGCTGGCCTTTATGACCGAACTGGGCATGTCCATCCGCTGCGGGGTCAACTTATTCGACCAGGAACCCTACGCCCAGTGCCGGCATCTGGCACCCTTGCCGGTGCTGTTCATCCACGGCGACCACGATCCGAATACCCGCCCGGCTGAGTTGGAACGGATGGTGCGTGAAGCGGGAGAAAATGCCATATGCTGGCGCGTGCCGGAGGCAGGACACCGCGACGTGGATGCTTTTCGGCCCGAAGAATACGTACAGAAAGTCACCGCGTTCTTTGAACGCTGGTTGCCCGAAGGTTAAAAAATCTATCCAGGAGGAAAGCCATGCGCCGTGTCAGTGGATGGTACTTATTCGTCTTGAATGCCTATTGGATCGGTCTGTCGTTCATGTGGAACAGTCTGCATGTGACCATCCTGCCTGCCGTCTTGTTGAATTACGTACCCGAGAACCAGAAGAATACCTGGTTGGGGTTGTTGACGTTCTTCGGCCTGATCCTGGCCATGGTGATCCAACCCCTGTCGGGCGCGCTGAGCGACCTGTGGGCCTCTAAAATGGGGCGGCGGCGCCCCTTCATCTGGTTTGGCACGCTGGGCGACATGATCTTTTTGGGGATCATGGCCTTTGTGGGCGGCCTGCCGGCGTTGTTCATTGGCTACATCGGCTTGCAGATCACCTCCAACATTGCGCACGGTCCCACCCAGGGATTGCTGCCGGACGAAGTGCCGACCGAGCAGCTCGGCGCGGCCAGCGGCATCAAGACGGCCATGGACATGTTCGGCATCATCATTTCCTCGCTGCTGATGGGCTTTTTGATCACTGCCAAGAACGCCGACCCGACCAAATCGGTGCTGGCGATCATCGGTTTCATGGTGCTCTTTGGGGGCATCACCCTGCTGGGTTCCCACGAAAAAGCCCAAACGCCGCCGCAACAGAACCAATTATTGCTGATCAAAGGGCTGTGGAAAAAGGTCTTCAATTTCAGCGCCGAAGGGGATAAATCTTACTGGCGCCTGATCTTCAGCCGATTCTTGTACCTGGTCGGTATCTACGGTTTCCAGTCCTTCGCGCAGTATTTCATCCGTGACAAGTTCCCGCAGGAGAACCCGATTGTCTTTACCCAATTGGTGATGGGCACTTTTGTGGTTGTGCTGATCATCTTCACCCTGCTGGCCGGTTTTTTGGGAGACCGATATGGGCGTAAACGTATCCATATTATTTCTGGGTACATCGGAGCGCTGGGCGCTATTTTGCTCATTTTCGCCGCCACGCCCATCGAATTGATCCTCTATGGTAGTGTGATGGGCATGGGCCTGGGGATCTTCATGAGCACCAACTGGGCCATGGCCAACCAGATGGCTCCGACTGCCGAAGCCGGGAAATATATGGGCTTGACCAACCTGGCGACGGCAGGGTCCGCGGCTGTGGCACGCCTGGAAGGTCCCATGATCGATGGTTTCAACAACGCGGCTCCCGGCCTGTTGATCGGCTGGACGGTGCTCTTTGCCATCAGCGCCGTGTTGATGGTTTGTTCCAGCCTGGCAATGCGCAATGTGCCGGATACCAAAGTCGCGGCAGAGACCAAGACGGTATAGCCAGACACACTGTGGTGAATCCGATGAACTTTGACCGGCGATGGTCAATGTTCATGGTTGTCATTTAATCAAAAGGAACCCCCTAACACATGGAAGCAAAGCATAAAAGCATCTGGATAACGGTTGCACGGATCGCAGCATTGATTTTCGTCATTGCGATCACTGTGACGCTTTACATTTTTCGTAACCAGGTGCAGCAACTTCAAGCGTTGGGTTTCCCGGGCATTTTCCTGGTGTCGGTGCTGGCGAATGCCACCTTGATCCTGCCCGTACCCGGGGTGATCTTCACCGCAGCGATGGGGGCGATCTTCAACCCTTTCTGGGTGGCCATCGCAGCGGGCACCGGTGCGGCAGTAGGTGAGATGACCGGCTATCTGGCAGGTTTCTCCGGCCAGGCGGTGATCGATAAAAAAGAATGGTACGACCGCATCGAGAATTGGATGCGGAGCTATGGGGACATGACCATCTTTGTGCTGGCATTCATCCCCAATCCCTTGTTCGATATTGGGGGAATGGCAGCCGGGGCGCTGAAAATGCCCTGGTGGCGGTTCTATTTTTGGTGTGCGCTGGGGAAGATCCTCAAGATGCTGATGTTCGCTTACGGCGGGGCAGCCCTGATGCACTGGTTCGGCATGGGCGCCTGACTTACCCCCTAGAGCTGCCCGGTCTTTTTGCGGTAGATGACCTCGACCGCGTCGCCGGAAGAGGCTTTTAACAATTCCGCCGCGCTGCCGTTTACCACACTAATGCTGAGGTGGTTGGCACTGTCGAACATGGCGACCAGCTCGCCGGCTTTGGCTTCTCCATAGGTTTGCACCACGCGGCTGACGCGCTGGCTGTTGATCCAGATGTCCACCGATTGGCTGAGGAGCATATCCTTTTCGATGTTGGTGGCCAGGTTGCCAAAATGGTCCACGTGGATGACCTGGCTATGCCAGCCCTGACCGGTCTTCACAGGTCGCGGGATGCGCAAGCGCACGTAATCGTCTATGAGAGTCCCAAGCAATTCAAGCGGCACGCCGGCTGCCAGGTGAGCGGCCACCGGGGCGAAAATATCCCGGCCGTGGAAGCTCTTGCTGACTTCCGTCAGCCAGTATTTAGGTTGGTCCAGTTGCACAACTTTGACTTCCCAGTTGACAGCTTCGGCATGTTCGAGCATGGGGGTGAACAGCCCGTTATCGGGGCCGACGAAGAAATAGGGGCCGATGGCGGCCGCGATGGGGCGGCGAGACGTGCCTACCCCCGGGTCGACCACTGCAACGTGGATAGTGCCGGATGGGAAATAGTGAAAGGCGCGTCCCAACGTCAGGGCGGCTTCCAGCACGTTTTGTGCGCCGATCTCGTGGCTCAAGTCTGTCACGCGCACTTCGGGAGCGATCCCCCCAATCACGCCACGCATGACGCCCACGTAACCATCGCGCGTGCCGAAGTCCGTTAACAAAGTGATCATCGTCATGGGCCAATCCTTTCCACAAACTATAGCACTTACAAAAATGAGCGTCAAGCAAATGCCTGGCGCTCATCCGTTTGATGGGGCAAAGTAGAATTATTTGCTGTTACCGGTCGTTTTCACGGCGGCGGTGGCGCGCAATTCATCCTGTTTGTGATGGCCGTTGTTATTCAACTTGTCGATACGGCGCTGCAGGTAGGGGGAGAAATAGCCGCGATAACGGACATGCAATTCAGGGAGTTGCCAATCATGCCCGGTGATGTGTTTACGGCAATCAGGCACACTGCAGTGACACGTAAATTCGTCGTAATCGCTGGAATCGCTCATAGCGTAATCGAAGCAGGCCTCTTCGCCCACGGCGATATCGCGCATGGCCACCAGGCTTGCAGGGCTATCCATACCGGCATTGGGGGCGCAGGAGTGGTTGAAGTAATCGGCGGGTTCCATGTGGTTGATCGGTAACATGTAGAGGTCTTCGTCGACCTGGATGCCGTGCGTTTGTATCTCGATGGAGTAATCATTAAGTTCTTCTGTGGTGACGACTTTACCGCCCCAGTAGGTCAATAGTTCGCCAGCTTTGATGGGTTGAACCGCAAACAATCCGTATCCCCCTTTTTCTGGACACGGCCGAAGCTCGAGCTTCGGGGACAAATAATGGAAATGTTCTTGTTGTTCCATTCATTCCTCAGAAAGATAAGATAGATGCGATCGTTGCCGTTCCTTCCGAGGATAGGTTGCCCGCCGACCGCAATTTGTGAATTGTACCTTATTTTTTGTTTTACGAAAGGCCAATTTACTCCCTGTTTTTATCGACCCGTTAAACGCGTGGCGCTCATACCGGAGGATAATGAATGGTAGAGCGCCACAAGGGAGAGAATGGGATATTGGCTAATTTAGAGGAGCAGGTACGGATTCTCGAGCGTGTTCTTTAATTCCTTCAAGAACTTTCCGGCCTGCGCACCGTCGTTGACGCGGTGGTCGACGCCGATGGTGAGGGTCATCATCGGGCGAACTTCCACCTTGCCGTTCACTGCCACAGGCATATCCTGCATCTTGCCCACGGCCAGGATGGCTGTTTCAGGCGAGTTGATGATGGCGGTGAAAGATTCGACCCCAAACATCCCCAGGTTGGAGATGGTGAAGGTGCTGCCGCTCATCTCGGATGGCTCGAGCTTGTGGCTGCGGGCTGCGGCCAGCAAGCGAGCCATGTCTTCCACGATGGTCTTCAAGTCCTTCTTGTCGGAATCCCGCACCACCGGCACGATGAGGTAATCCTCGAGGCTGGTGGCAACACCCATGTGCACGTCGTCCCAAACGACCACTTCATTCCCGACCAGCGAGCTGTTCAGGGTAGGATATTGCTTGAGCACGCGTGCAACGGCTTCTACCAGGATGGCAGTGTAAGTAACTTTCTGTCCGGTCGCTTCGAGCAGGGCAGGGGCTACTTTCTCGCGCAGGTGGACCATTTCGGTCATATCCACGTTCACCGTTTCATAAATGTGGGGGATGGTCTGGGCGTTGTAAGACATCCGCTGCGCAATGAGTGCTCGGATGCCCTTGAGCGGGATGCGCTCGCGCACTTTGGCATTGGGTAAAACCACCGGCTGAGGTGGCAAGGCCACCGGTGAAGTTGGTAAAGCTGCCCCGGCTGCGGCGGTGAGAGCGGCTTGCGGAGCTTGCTTTTCGTAGGCTTCGATGTCTGATTTGTAGATGCGGCCACGCGGGCCACGTCCCGGTACTTGGGTCAGGTCGATGCTTCGGTCCTTAGCCATGGCACGTGCCAAGGGTGTGGCGCGGACACCGCTCGTGGAAACGGGCATTGGAAGCGGTGCAGGTGCTGCGGCTGAAACCGGTGCGGGCGCAGGTGCAACAGGAACTGCTGGAGCCATGGGTGCTGGCGCCGCAGCCGGTTTGGGGCTGGCAGCTTTTTCGGGCAGTTTTTCGCCCGGCGCCAGAACGTAGCCGATGACGGTGGTCACAGGGATAACGTCGTCTTTCTTGGCGTTCAGCCCTGCCAGGATGCCATCTGCCGGGGATTCGGCTTCGATGGTGGCTTTATCGGTCAGAAGCACGAAAATGGATTCCCCCTTTTTGACTGCGTCACCTTCTTTTTTCAACCACTCGACAAAGGTGCCGTTATCCATGACCATATCAACTTTTGGCATGATGATTTCAGTCGCCATCAGGTCATCTCCCTTCCGTCGCCAGGGTACGTGCCCGGGCGACAATGTCCTCTACCTGGGGGGTTGCAGCGCGTTCCAAAGTGCGGTTGTAGGGGATAGGAATATCACGGCCGCCCAGTCGGATAATAGGTGCATCCAAGCGGTCGAAAGCTTCGCTTTCACAAATAACGGCCGCCAGTTCACCACCGAAGCCGCCGATCTTATTGGCTTCGTGGACGATCAAGACACGGCCGGTCTTGCTGACCGATTGCACGATGGTCTCGGTGTCCAACGGTTTCAGCGACCTCAGGTCGACCACTTCGATGTCGATGTTCTCTTTTGCCAGGATCTCTGCGGCTTCCAGGGAATGCAGCACTTCGTTGGAGTAGGTCAGGATGGTCAAATCCTTGCCGGGGCGCTTGATGTCCGCTTTGCCCAGCGGGATTGTATACAAGTCTTCAGGGACGATACCCTTGGTGCGGTACAGCAGTTTGTGTTCCTCGAAGAGGACGGGGTTGTTATCCCGGATGGCAGTAACGAGCAGCCCTTTGGCGTCGGCCGGGGTGGATGGGGCTACCACTTTGATGCCGGGCATGTGCACAAACCAATTCTCCACGCTGCCGCTGTGCTGCTCGGCAGCGCCGGTGCCGGAACCAGCGGGAGTGCGGATCACCATGGGGATCGAGCAATTGCCGCCGAACATAAAACGCATTTTGCCGGCCTGGTTGCTGATCTGGTCCATGGCAATGGTGATGAAGTCCATGAACATGATTTCCATGATGGGACGCATGCCCATCAGGGCTGCACCGGTGGCTGCACCAGCGATGGCAGCTTCAGAAATGGGGGTGTCGCGCACACGCTCTGGACCGAATTCTTCCAGCATCCCTTTAGTTACACCGAAGCCACCCCCGTATACTCCAATGTCTTCGCCGATCAGGAATACCTTCTCGTCCCGGCGCATTTCCTGGCTCATCGCTTCGCGGATGGCTTCAAGGTACGATATTTCTCGGGTTTTTTGTTCTTCTGTCATGGCGCGTATACCTCAGCTTCCATATTTTCAGGTGAGGGTTCAGGCATTTTTAATGCTTCTTCTGCTGCGTTATCAATTGTCTTTTTTGCCTGTTCCGCAATTTGTTTAACTTCTTCTTCGGTCAAAATCTTGGCCGATACCAACGCTGACGCAAAGCGCGGAATGGGATCGAATGCCTGCCATTCGGCAATCTCTTCCGGCGAACGGTACAGGTTGCGGTCACTCTTCGAATGTCCACGCCAGCGGTAGGAAAGATTCTCGACCAGGTAAGGGCCATTGCCTTCGCGGACGTATTTGACGGCGGTGGAGACGGCATCGTAAACGGCAAAGACGTCATTGCCATCCACGGTCACGCCGGGGATGCCATATGCACAAGCCCGTTCGGAGATGTGCTTGATGTTCATGGATTTCTCGACGGCCATCGACATGCCGTACTGGTTATTGTCGCAAATGAAAACGATCGGCGACTTCCAGACGGAAGCCAGGTTCAAAGCTTCGTGGAACGAGCCTTCATTCGTTGCACCATCTCCGAAGAAATTGAGCAAAATTTGTTTGGAGTGCTGCATCTGTAACGCTAATCCAATGCCGACTGCAATGGGCAGACCGCCCCCGACGATACCGTTCGCACCCAGGTTGCCACCTTTGATATCGGCAATGTGCATGGAGCCGCCTCGGCCGTGGCAATAGCCGGCTTCTTTTCCCAGGAATTCTGCCGTCATCAAGGTGAGGTCAGCACTCTTGGCAATGGTGTGGCCGTGACCACGATGGTGGTGGAGGATGAGATCGTCATCGTTAATGGCGGCGATGCTGCCGATAGGCGAAGCTTCCATGCCGATGGAAAGGTGCATCGTGCCATGTACCAGGCCGCGGATATACAATGCCTCCGCATTTTCTTCGAAGAAACGCGTCTGATACATTTTTGTCAACATCCACTTCAACCGCTCTGCAGGGATTTGCTTTAGCAGCTTGCGTTTGATAGCGGGGTCAAGTTTTAGTTCTTCTTGTATTTCAACTACATGTTCGGGCATAGTTCGACTCCCTGAATTCTAAAAATTCGATAGTTAAATGATGGGTAACTTTAAGATCAATCAAAATGTTTCAATACCTCCAAAGCAGTGATCTCATCGGTTATTATGGTTTTGAAATAGTGACCTTTCAGTGCAGCGGCGATTGGGGCTGCTTTTTCCGACGTTGCGGCCAGTCCAATGGTCAACGGGATCGTGCGCAGCTCGTCCAGCGACAGGCCGATGACTCGTTCAGAATAAGCGGGTGCGCAGGGCTCACCATCGCTATTTATCACCTGTGCGAGGATTTCCCCGACACCGCAATCGTCTGTTTGAATGTGACGCAAGTCTTTGTTGCTAAGTCCTGAAAATTGCATATAACTGGATGTGTCGAGGCTCAATGCACCGACACCGCAAACAGCCACCTGGGCTTTGCGCGATAGATCGAGGATATCTTTGATATGGTGCTGAGCAAGGAACGCATCGCGTTCTTCTGCTGTGTCGGTATAAGCAGGGGCATGGAGCTGGAAAGAGCGCCCGCCCAGTTTGCGGGCAGCTTCGGCTGCCAGGTTGTTGGTATCGGTGTAATGCCGTCCCTGGACGCCGCCTGTGGCAGGCACCACCTTGACGTCGAATTGGTGGCCGGCATTCAGCGCCTGAACCATGGCGGATAGGGCCCGGCCGCCTCCCATGGTAATGGTATCGCCATCGCGCAGGTGGTCGACGAGATAACGTGCTGCTGCAGAGCCTACTTGTTGCAGAGTGGTGTTGGGATCATCTGCCAGGTGGGGTACAATGATTGCAGTGTTTACACCGCTGCTTTCCTCGAGCTTGCTCTCCAAATCGAAAAGATTCTTGAATGGCGGATTGATGCTGATCTCGACCATGCCCATGTCACGGGCATATTTGATCAAGCGGTTCACTTTTGCCGTGGATAGACCCAGCAGGTTGCCGATTTCACCTTGGCTCTTGTCTTCCTGGTAATATAGAGTTAAGATGCGGCTGATCAAACGGGCATTATCGACATCGAAAAGGAGTTCATTCATAGGGGTAGGTTAAGATGAAATTAATTTCAAGTAGTGATTATTATATCAATATCCAGAAATATTTTCAAGGGGTGTGAGCATTTGTTTTCGGAGGCACAATGAAAAGCTTTATGCCGACCATTTATTACAATACTTTTGGAAGCCATCCGGCAGCTTGCAAAGTCAAGCCTGGTGAAGTGATCCATACTTATTTGGTGGATGCTCACGGTTTCGACAAGGATGGCAAACAGGTTTCACAATCACCCAACCCGCAAGTCGGACCGTTTTATGTCGAAGGAGCTGAACCCGGCGATCGGTTGGTAGTGAAATTACTTAATATCACTCTCAATCGTCGGGATGGTTGGAGTTACGATATGCTGCGGCCGCACCTGGTAGAGGCTGCTTTCTGTCAGCATTTGCCTGAACGGACCCAGAACTTTTGGGAGATCGATTTCGAACATAATAAAGTGATCCTCAAAAATCCACCCAAACCATTAAAGAGGGTGGAAGTGCCGATCAGACCGGTGCTGGGGTGTTTGGGAGTTGCTCCCGAACGCGGCGAAGCAATTACCACCTACACCTGCGGTAATTTTGGCGGCAACATGGATTATTACGGTATGGTGGAGGGAATGACCATTTATTTGCCCGTATTCGTTCCGGGCGGATTGCTTTTCATGGGTGACGGCCATGCGGTGCAGAGTCAGGGTGAGGTTACTGGCGCCGGTCTAGAGACTTCGTGTGAGGTCACGTTCGAGGTGGGACTGGTGAAGAACAATCCTGTTCACATCCGTTGGTTGAGGGGCGAAGATAAGACGTATCTGTACACTATTGGCAACGCCCGACCGTTGGATTTGGCAGTTCAATGCGCCACCACCGAAATGGTGCGCTGGCTGATGGAAGATTATGGACTATCACTGGAAGCTGCCAATGTGCTGATGAGCCAAAGCGTGGAATATGAGATGGGTAACCTGGTCAGTTCCAATTTCACTGCCGTGTGTAAATTATCGAAATCGATCATCCGGGATGCGCTGGCCGATTGATCATTCGGTCGACATATCTTCAGGAAACCTTGCGGAGGGAAAATGGCGGAAGGGAATGCTCGCATCTTGGTTACCAATGATGATGGGATCGACTCGCCGGGGCTGTGGGCGGCAGTCGATGCTTTGGCACCGTTGGGAGAAATTTGGGTTTGTGCTCCGCGTACACAATCGACCAGCTTCGCGCGCAGCACGCCGCCCATAACTGATGGGAAGATCGAACGGCGGACCATCACGTATAAGGGCAAAGAGTGGCAAGCTTTTTCAGTCGGTGCCACGCCCGCGCAGGTGGTACAGTATTCGCTATTCGAGATCATGCCGGCCAAGCCAGACCTGGTGGTCTCCGGCATCAATTACGGTGCGAATACCGGTTCGGACATCACACGCTCCGGGACCATCGGCGCGGCTCTGGAAGCTGCCAGCTTCGGCATCCCTGCCATGGCGGTTTCCATGCAGGTCGCGGAAGAAGAGACTTTCACACATTCTGAGCGGGTGGACTTTTCAGTTGCGGGTATCTTTAGCGCTTTTTTTGCGCGACAATGTTTACGTAAGGCATTTCCAGAAGACGTGCATGTTCTTAAGGTCGAAGTACCGGCCGGAGCGACGCAAGACACCCCCTGGCAGGTGGTGCGGTCTACGCCAGCATCGCTTTATCTACCCCTCCCGCCCACACGGTCGGATTGGACGCAGCCTAATGTGATCAAATATCGTATGGAGACGGATTATCAACACTTTGCGGTCGATACCGATTCTTATGCCGTCTTCGTGAAGAAAATGGTGGCGGTCACACCGTTAAGTCTGGATTTGACGTCGCGAATCGATTTGAAGATGCTGGAAGGGCAGTTGCGGCGCGAACATTAAAATTAGCTTAAAACTTTCCGTAAGTATTGACTCTATACGACAAACATGCTATATTCACCTATGTGCAGCCTTCATGACTTATGTGAATTCCGAATCACAAATTTCAAACTTATTTGATTGTAATGATGTCACGACACTTTTCTAGAGCATAAAGCTTATATGTCCACTCTGGGTTTTGTGGTCGAAGGAACTTGTTAATGGCAACAGATCAACGCGCATCGGAAGAGCGAGTAGATTTATTGGCCGATGTGGCTGAGATGTATTTTTTTCAGGATAAGACGCAAGCACAAATTGCAAAAAAAATTGGTGTAACTCGTTCCATGGTATCACGGCTATTGACCGAAGCACGCCGACAAAATATTGTGGAAATTACTGTGCACCGCCCACTATCATTCGACCGCGATCTGCAGGCTGATTTAATTCGATTATTCGGTTTGCGCGCGGCTTTTATTTTGAGCGCCAGGTTAGGTGATCGCAACTTATTGAAAAACCTGGGTGATGCAGCGGCGCATGTGATCAAAGATTATTTCCGCCCCAATATGGTGTTGGGGTTGCCGTGGGGCACAACGGTCAGTGCAGTGGTCGATGCATTGGAAGTGGAAGAACCCATTCCATGCAAAATAACCCAGATGGTTGGTGCGTTGGGCTCGCGGAACTTGCGTTATGACGGGCATGGAATTGTTCAGCGGTTGGCACAAAAGTTAGGCGGCGAAGCCTATTATCTCAATGCGCCCTTTCTCGTAGATAGTGAACAAACGGCGAATGCCCTATACAAGAACCAAAGTATTTGTGAAACGCTTTCCATTGCCCGCCAGTGCACAGTCGCTTTGCTGGGAATTGGTAGCACTGCCCCGGACTATTCCAGCTACTATAAAGCAGGCTATCTGTCGCGGGAAGAATTGGATGAATTGCGTTCCGATGGAGCAGTGGGTGGTGTGTGTGGCATTCATTTTGACTCGACCGGAACTTTGCGCAGTTTGGGATTTCAACGGCGGATGATGTCGATCGATGAAGATAGCTTAAAGGCAATTCCAGTTCGGATAGGGGTGGCTGGGGGGATGGGAAAAGTCGATGCCATCCAGGGCGCTATCCTTGGCGGTTATATAAATATTATAGTGACGGATCATTTGGTGGCCAGCGAGTTGGTACGCCGAGCAAATCATAATTATTAAAGGATGTAGATTAACATGGCAAATAAGATTTTAGAGTTGTTGGAGCCCAGCGCAGTTTGTCTGAATCTGGCAGCGGCTGATTCCAAGGAAGTGATCGACCATCTGAGCAAACAGCTGTTGGATGCTGGTTATGTACGTGATAGTTTTGCAAATGCTGCAATGGAAAGAGAAAAGGTGATGCCAACCGGGTTGCCACTTTCCGGCGAAG
This sequence comes from Anaerolineaceae bacterium, assembly GCA_050013615.1. Taxonomy (GTDB): domain Bacteria; phylum Chloroflexota; class Anaerolineae; order Anaerolineales; family Anaerolineaceae; genus JBEKEX01. The sequence continues at coordinate 1,469 of JBEKEX010000015.1, read as the reverse complement.
TGAATGCAGCCATTCCTCATACCGATATCGAGCATGTGGTCAAATGCGGATTGGCTTTGGCGACTTTGAAGCAACCGGTCATATTCCACAATATGGTGGCAACAGACGAAGAAGTGAAGGTCAGCTTGGTGTTTGTCATGGCACTCGACCAACCCAAGGCTCAGGTGGAAATGCTGAAGGAAATTGCAGGAGTATTGCAACGCCCTGAGGTGATAGATGAGTTGATGAAAGCTAAGAATTATAAAGATGTCCGTGCTGCCTTGAAAGCGGTATAGATGATCTTCGTAATTAATTATGAAAAACTTCAATGGAGGCTCAAATGGGTAAACTGATCGTATTGGTTTCATGCGGTACCGGGATAGCTACTTCCACGGTAGTGGCAGTCGAAATTGCAGAAGCCATGCAGGAGCGCGGTTTGGATGTCGAAACCCGGCAATGCAAAACCGCCGAGATTCCTGGTAGGGTGCAGGGCGTCGATCTCATCGTAACCACCAATCAGTTTACAGGTGATTATGGAATCCCGGCAATCACATCACTGGCATTTCTCACTGGAATAGGCAAAGGACCGGTTCTTGATCAAATTGAAAAAACGTTGAGAGAGGCCTTGGCAAAGAAGGCGAAGTAATATCTACCCTTTTATAAATGGGCAACACCTTGAAGTTAACATCGCACCCTAAGAATTTGCATAGGGTTAATTAGGTTAAGAGATCGGAGGTTAATGGTATGGATTGGGGAATGGAAAATCGTTTGTCAAAGTTGATTAAGCCGGATGGGCATTGCTTTTATATGGCAATGGACCATGGTTACATCATGGGACCGACCCACGGCTTGGAAAAGCCGGGTGAAACACTTGTGCCTGTTGCAAAATACATCGATGCAATTTTCGCCACCCGCGGTGTGTTGCGCGCGGCAATCGACCCTGCGACGGAAGTTGGCAAGATATTGCGTGTTTCCGGCGGCGCTACCATGGCAGGAGAGACGTTGGCAGATGAGGATCTGGTCATCTCGATAGATGATATTATCCGTTTGAACGTCGAGTCGGTCGGGTTATCCGTCTTTATCGGGACGGAACATGAGCACCAGACACTGTTGGCTTTGACCCGGCTGATCAATGAGTGTGAACCTTATGGCATACCCGTCATGGCTGTTACGGCCGTAGGCCGCGAGATGGATCAGAAAAAGGAAGTCCGCTATCTATCGCTGGCTTGCCGTATCTGTGCAGAGATGGGAGCCCGGGTAGTCAAAACCTATTATTGTGATGGGTTCGAAAAGATTGTGAACGGCTGCCCTGTGCCGGTCGTGATCGCGGGCGGACCTAAAACCGATAATATTTCCGAGGTATTCCAGTTCGTATATGACGGCTTGCAGAAGGGCGCCATCGGTGTAAACCTGGGACGCAATATCTGGCAGGATGAATGTCCAGCAGGTGTGGCGCGTGCGTTGCAGGCTGTGATCCATGAGAAAGCGAC
>JBEKEX010000014.1:0-26141 GCA_050013615.1 Anaerolineaceae bacterium | reverse complement strand
CGCGCTGGGGATGGCCGACAGCAGGGACCGACGCGGGGGTTGGACGATCCTCGCCGGCGCCACCTGCGGCCTCCTGGTGGGGATTCTCCAGTTGGCGTCGACGGGCCGCGCCTTCGGTCTGGGGGCGGTCGTGAGCCTCTTCGGCCTCCTGACGTTGGCCGGAATCGGGCTCGCCCAGGTGGGTCTTGTCCGCGGGGGGCCGTTCGTGGGGGCCGGGATCCTGTGGTCGGCGGGGCTGATCATTCTATTTATCCTGTTCCCCCTCGTCATCATGCTTCAGGCCAGCATTGTGATCCAGGGGCATCTGACCGCCGCCGGTCTGCTGCGCTACCTTCGATCCCCCATCTTCCTGCTTCTCCGCCACCCGGAGTTTACTGTCGACCCCATCCGCTGGGGAGCCCGCATCGGCATCGGGACCGGCCTCATCGCCGCAGCCCTGGCGTGGGGGTGGACGCGGCGGTCTGTGAGCTACAGGCGGCGGTCAGCAATAGGAAAAGAATGGCTAGCTTGCGCAGTGACATGATGGTATCTCCGGGTCGTCATCCGCATTGTAGCATAAAACGGTTGGGCAATCTGGCGGGCGAAGAATGCCGTGGTCGGCGAGTTGGCATCGAAGATTGGAACCAAATGATTGCGAGCTGCGTCTTTACGGATAGTAATAAGGAGAAAGACAATGAAAGCTTTACCCATCTTGTTGATCTTGCTCGCCGTGACGGCCTGTACGTGGTGGCAGGTGACCCCCACCGCAACCCCCACGCCGGTCTGTGCCTGCCCGACCGGTATAGTAGACCAAACACAACCTCAAGAGGGGGCAGCCGGGCACGCCTCCGTCATCTGTAATTGCCCGGCCATTTTCGTCACGCCGGCCGGAGCAGGCCCACAAGCTGTCGCGCCGACGGTTTCAGGCGGAGGAATAATGGTCGCTCCTTCTGTGCATCCTTAGGGGATAGCTCCCAGTTTGGGCTGTGTTGCCTTGCCAAAGCCGGAACGGATATGCTATTATCCAACCACTAGTGGGTGCGCAGATCATCAGCCGCATTCCAGAGTCGTTTTTCAAGTTCTGAATTATTGCCTGGCATGTTTGTCTCTTTGTTATGTTTTCTTTCCCCATAAAATTATAGTCGAGAATCAAAAAGAATATTCCTAACAAGAAGGATATTGCTACTAACATATCAATATAGAAGAAAGTATCTATACAAGTGATTACAAGTACTATTAATACCAATAACAACAAATGAAGACTGTTCAGAGCCCCATTATCGCTGTACAGTAATAGAAGTGCAGAAAGGAGAAGTTGAAATGGTTCCATTCGAAACTGTATGGGCTTATTTGCAGGCAAACCTCGAAGCCGGCACAATAATCAGGAATTGGACTTTAATGCATGGATATTTGGGGGATACCATGAAAGTCGTCGCAGTTCGAGGGAATTCCATCGAAATCGAAGCACCTAACGCTGAGAATATCCAGGTAGTCCCAAAAGAAGATTTTGAAAAATTATGGGACGTCTGGTCAGATTACAAGAGCCGAACATTGAAACGAAATGAACTTAGAGAATTGACCCGGTTCTCTAAATATATTATCAGCATTTTGCACTGGTATGAAAATGCTTGAAATAATACGCAATACTATTATTGAATTTTGCCGGGATTTTATCTGTAATCCATACAAGTGTTATACAGAGCACGGCCAACATGCGCTCTTTTATACGATGCTATACAATGCAATACCCGAAGAGCAAAGATTTATTACCTGGGAAAATAAGAAAATCTGCATTGTTCAAAAAGAATATCCAACAGCAGGAAAAATTGGGAAACCACAAAGGCAGCATTGGGATGTGTCAATTCTAAAATCACCTCCCATAAGTTTAATTACAGGGCTTGGTGCCTATGATTATCTGAAACTATTTGCGGCCATCGAATTCGGCTTGAATGAATCAAAAGAGCATATCATCGATGACATTGAAAGGCTTTGTCATAAGGACGCCAATATCGAGAATGGTTTTATTGTCCATCTATATCGCTTATCCGAAAGCGGTGCATTATTTTCTGGCCGGGATTGGTCATCAAAGTCACCAAGAATCCTCGACCTTGAGCATATTCGGCGATTATCCACAGGAAAAACAGTTGAAATATTTTACGGACTGACGGATAGCACGGGAATTAATAGGTCGGGTCTTTGGAATATTAAAGATGGGAATATTACGGTGCTAAATATCAGATAAATCCGCATTTTGTTTTTCAAAATAAATATTCTATTGAACCTGTGGCCACCATTGATTGGTAATATAAATGGTTCAGATGGTTCAGCCTTGCACAAACAGTATAGGCATGTTAAAATCTTACATGCACACGGTTCAGTGGCATACCGATGAGGTAAAGTGCAAACGGTAGCCAGCAATGGGTAACTGTGAGTACTCCAGGGCGCGTAGCTCAGCTGGTTAGAGCGCACGGTTCACATCCGTGAGGTTCGGAGGTTCGAGCCCTCTCGCGCCCACTTCTCTCGACTCCTGTTGAGCTACTTCAATGGGAGTTTTTGTTTATATTTGTTCTTTCTTAGGTACGTTTCGACGATGAACGCTGGAATTGCTTTGTGAGAACTGCGCGATAATGTGGAAAAGGGGCTTCGACTATCCATTCGCTAAATTGAATATAAACGTCGGGCCTGCTGATATCCAAAGTGTTGGCCAGCTGCATCAAGGGGATTGGATGATATTAGATAGGAATGCTCGATCGCTTAAAACGAAACGATGCAGGTTGGCGATCCCGTTGGTCATTCTGCTGGCGGCTTGTGCACCAACGACAATGACATTGGCACCAACGCCTGTAACAGCCACAGCAGCAACGATGGAACCCACGCCGGCGGCACCAACCGTCATGCCAAATTCCACCGCCACGGGTTTGGGCGGGGATCCTATTGCAATCATCGAGGTATCCGATCCCCAATCCTCCACTTATGATCCCAATTCTGCTGTGTATGCCGATTTTCCAAAAGCCGTGAAGCAGCTTGCTGCGATGAATCCGTCTGCAGATATCGACATTGCCGGCGAGCTGGCCTATGCCATGGCGTTCCCGCGTGCGGATTCGTATCTGGCTGCCCAGGCGCTCATTTCCCTCGGGCCGGATTGGGCTGCAACCACACTTCCCATTCTGATCGACAATTTGAAAAACCAGCAGCCGGAGGTGCGATTATATTCGGCGCTTGTGTTGAGCTTCATTGGCAAGCCAGCATCGTGTGCCGTGGGGAATATCTCGCCGCTTCTCTGGGATGCCGATCCCTACGTCCGTACTTCGGCCGCAATGGCAATAGAAAGCATTACCGGTGAAGATTTGGTCCCGAATGAGGTCGTGATCACTCCCAATTATTCATCGGACCGGCCGGTAAGCGCGGATACACCCGAGGGGACGGTCGTTGCAGCGGCACGAAGCTGGTGGACCGATCAGGGGTCGAAGGTCGATTGGCATCCCAGTTACGATATCTGTGACCCCTGAGAACCTCAAAGTAAAAATGTTCGACAGCCCAATCGTCACCCTTGAGTTTAACGCGGAGAGCCGGCCACTTTTTTGATTTTTCTGACTTTCTTTAATCCATCAACATGATCCATCTAGTAAAAACCGCCGAACACGAGGGGCTCCGTTTGCAGCTCCGGCGTGATGCCCTGTCCGCTGAAAAAGACGCCCAACGGGTCGATGGCGCCGCTGTCGGCGGGCAAAAAGTCTTTGCTGAACGGATTCGAGCCCTGTATAAAATTATTGGCATACCAAAGTTGTAGCTGCATGGGCTTCGTGGGGGTGCTCAGGTCTCCGGCATTCCCGTTGAGACGAAGGTCGCTCTCAGGGGTATATGTCACCGAAATTGAGCTTTTCTGGCCACTATCTGTATCCACCGCCGCATATGTTTTGACCACAATCCACTCGATCGTCCCATCGGGCGCAGTCCAGTGATATTTATATGAAGCGATCGGCTTCCAGGAGGTCGATTCCATGTTGATGGTCTTCTTGTTCTTATCATAGACCATCTGCCGGTTCGATCCGATGAACGGTCCCGGGTAACCGGCAGCCAACTTGGCATCGACGGCGGCCAAATATCCGGCGATCCATTGAGTGCGCGTCGGGTCGGTCAGACCCGGCGCCACCAGGGTATTGGGGTCATTCACCGTTTGTGGATCGTCGTTGAAGGCTTGGCTATAATCGTAGATAGAAGTGGCTGTCGGCGTTGGGGCTGCAGTCGAGGTTTCTGTAGGGGTTTGGGAGTGGCAGTTGCGGCATTACAGGCAGCCAATGACCATGCCAAAGACAGCACGATTCCCAATCCCAGCCGGTGGAATAACCAAGTGTGCCCCAAGCCATTCCCGGCGGTTTCTAAAGAACCCATATTTCTCATTTGCATATCGTTTGACCCTCGTGTTTGGCAGATGTAGACCCTTTGATTATCGCGCAGAGTATTCAGTCACAGTCGGTTGTCCAATCCATGATTGCCGGCCGGCAAATCAGTTGACACGAAATGTATAATTTAATCAGTAGAGGAGGAAATATGGCCACAACTCGAAAAATTGTCAAAGTGTTCAAGAGCAAGCCGACCCTCGAAGGGGCTGGCGTACACCTCAAACGCGCCTTCGGTTTTACCGAGACGAAACTCTTCGACCCATTCCTGCTGCTGGACGATTTCCGCGGTGATTCGCCCGAGATGTACCAAAAGGGCTTTCCCTGGCACCCGCATCGCGGCATCGAGACGATCACGTACGTGCTGCGCGGCAAAGTGGCCCACGGAGATAGCCTGGGCAATTCCGGTGTGATCGGCGTGGGTGACGTGCAGTGGATGACGGCCGGCAGCGGCATCATCCACCAGGAAATGCCCTCCGGCGATGCTGAAGGCAAAATGTATGGTTTTCAACTATGGGCCAATCTTCCCCGCAAGGACAAGATGATCGATCCGCACTACCAGGGCGTGGTGGATTCCGAGATCCCGCGGGTGAAGCAGGAGAACGGGGTCGAGATACGGGTGATCTGCGGCGAGGCAGGGGGAAAGCGCGGGCCGGTCGAGAACGTGACCATCCAACCCGAATACTTGGATGTGTCTGTGCCGTCCCAGAGTATTTTCACGCATGAGCTTCCCGCCGATCATACCGCGCTGGCTTATGTATTCGAAGGCTCCGGCATTTTCTGCGATGACCTGGATCCCTTCGATTATGACGTCGAAGGCGCCAATTACTTCGATACCGAACGCAAAGCACAGCTTGGCAATACCTCGCTGATCCTCTTCGGCCCCGGGGATCAGGTCAAAGTGACCACCACCGATAGCAGCGTGCGCTTCCTGCTCTTTAGCGGCCGACCCATCCGCGAGCCGGTGGCCTGGTACGGGCCGATTGTGATGAATACTGCCGCCGAGTTGAGGGTGGCTTTCGATGAACTGGAGCAGGGGACGTTCATCAAATATAGGGGATCGAAGTAGCTTAAGTCCGCAGTTTTCCTCGGCAATTGAGTAAAGCAACCGGGCTCCCCACGAAGGGGAGCCCTTTGTTTACCAATAGTGGTGCACCAGCGGGCGGATGCGCTGGTCGTAGATGGCGCGCAGGCCGCGCATCGTGGCTTCATCCAGCGGCGGCAATTGGTCAGCTTTGAGATTATCTTCCACCTGCGAAGCCTTCTTGGCGCCCGGGATGGCACAGGTCACAGCCGGGAACATCAGAATCCAGCGCAGGGCCAGCTCCGCCATGCTCGCGCCGGCTGGCACCAAGGGACGTATCTCTTCCACCGCCTTGAGGCCGGTCTCGAAATCCACCCCGGCAAAGGTCTCGCCGCGGTCGAAGGACTCGCCGTGGCGGTTGAAAGTGCGGTGGTCGTCGCTCTCGAACTTGCTGGCGGAGGTGAACTTGCCGGTCAAAAGACCCGAGGCCAGTGGTACGCGCGCCAGGATGCCTACCTTGCGGCGCTGTGCCTCGCCGAAGAAGAGCTCGGAGGGGCGCTGGCGGAACAGGTTGAAGATGATCTGCACCGACTGTACGTTGGGATATTCGATGGCTTTCAACGCTTCTTCCACCTTCTCCACGCTGACGCCGTAATAGCGCAGCTTGCCGACCTGCACCAAGTCATCGAGCACGCCGAAGACTTCCGGCATGTAGTATACCTCGGTGGGTGGACAGTGCAGTTGCAGCAGTTCGAGAGCATCCACTTCCAGGTTCTTGAGACTCCGCTCCACGAAGGCGGTCAGGTTCTGGCGGTTGTAACCGGAGGCCATGTGCGGGTCCAGGCGGCGGCCGGCTTTGGTGGCGACATGGAACGCCTCTTTACGCTCACGGCGCAGGCGGACGAACAGTCGCTCACTGCGGCCATCCCCATAAACATCCGCGGTGTCGAAGAAGTTCACGCCCATGTCCAAGGCGCAGTTCAGCGCCGCCAACGATTCATCGTCTTGCACCTGCCCCCACGAGCCACCAATGGCCCAAGAGCCAAAGCTGATCTCGGAAACTTTCCAGCCGGTACGTCCCAGTTCACGGTAGTTCATATTCCACTCCTTATCTGAAACCTTTTCCAACAGCCACATTTTCAATATATTATATGCAAAAAGGGACCTGTGATGACTTAGTTGTATATCATCCCCTTTTTCGTCTATGGCACGACGGAAATGGATGACAAGGCGATCATTTCCAGGTCGCTCATCGGCTGCTACCGGATCAAGTGGAATGAGGTGAAGCGCATCGAGATGGACAATACAGAAAGTGGCATCGTCTTCAAAGGTGATGCTAAACAATTGGTCATTCCCGGCCAGTACTTTTGGTCCGGCACGGATAAAAAGCAAATGTCGGCTTTATTTGACCAACAAGTTAAGGCGAGGGGTCTGGAAGTGAGAGAGAGCTATTTGGCCGCTTATGCCTTCTCCAAGAACACCCGCGTCTGAAAGCCTGTGAGTTATAGGGTTTGCAATTAGTATTTTCCCGGCTTGGGGGTGAGACAGCCAGCTTGTGTATTAACGATCGAGAGGGCTGCCTGTTGTTCCTCACTAAGGGTAGTCTGCTGCTCGATTCGATACCAAAGCTCACACACCATGGATTGATACTTCGGATTGGTGTTCAAGGTGTTCCGGCTGTATCGGATGGATTTATCCCAGACGCCGATATGCGCATATCCTTCAGAGAATACCAGCCATTCTGAAGCTTCATTGGGAGATAGACCAAGTTGAGCAGATTGGTCACCGAGAGCGGCTACTTGCTGCCAGTTTCCCTCCTGGCGTGCCAGGTCGGCTTTCTCGAAGTAATAACACCAATTGTGGGGGAGTCCCGCACCGAAGAGGGCAGTAGGCAGTACAGCCGGTGTGAGGGAGGAAGTCTGGATCAAATCCGGTTTGGAAAACGGCACTGCTGGCCCGAAGTCGCCGGGCAAAGTGGGTAGCAAACCATCCAGGTTTGGATCGATGATGTGGAGACAGGCGGGCGGGTTGTAATACATGACCAATGCCTGGTTCGTGGAGGCGGCAAAATTCTCTCCCCTTAATGCTACGGGTGTTACTCCTCCATCAGGTTGGGCCAAGATTTCTTTAATGAGGTTACCGTTTGTATAGACGAGAAAATAAGGCATCTCGCGTGACACTAAGTGCGGGTCATAGATCCAATCGACGGCGGCTGAGAGTGAAGCTTCGCTATAATATTGAAGCGGCAGCTCGTGGGTATAGAGCGTAGTGCCTGTTTGGATGGCGGGCACACGCCAGGTGAGCTGGGTGAGAAATGTCTTTAGCTCTGCCCATTCGATGCTGAAAGTCTTGGCTGTCTGAAAGTTGGCTCCGCACGATACACCTACGATGAGAGCAAGGATAAATGGCATCACAGATTTGAAATGCGGGATGAGACTAACCAGTTCCAGTACACCAATCAGTAGTAAACATGCGCCGAACATCAGCGGCAGTGTGAAGCGGTCTGTAGGGTAAATAATATGGATTTCCAGCCCGGCTGCCAAAAAGGGTAGGCCCGCTGCCACCAGGGCGATCAGTCCAACTAAAATAAATGAACCACCTTCACTTGCGTCCAAATGATGCGGTCCTGGTGATGGAGGGTCTGGGCTATCGGGATCGTGCCTGAGCAAGAGCCAGACAACCAGGAACGCGCTGATAACGATAGCACTGTATACAAGGATGGAAAGGATACCGGATTTAAAGAACGATTTGGCAGGGACGGCCTGAAGCCAGGCCGTTACACTTGCTGCAAATACGTTTTTAGCCATGAGCGGCACGTAGTAGAGAAAACTGCCGGAGGGATCGCGACTGAATGCACTGATGATCGTCAGTTGATGCTGGATAGAAGTAAAGAAAAAAGTGCGCCATATCCAATAGCAGATCAGGGACATGATAAACGGCGCGCAGTATTGGAGGGTCTGCAGCAGTCTTTTGCGGCTCGATAATTCATGACCCTGGATCGTCAACCAAACCAAGAGTGGGAAAATGAGCGCAAGACCAAATATATTTTCATCTGAAACCAACGCAAAGGTGAAACAGATCCATGCCGGAATGTACCAAAACCAGAACCGATTTGGGCTACGGATTGCTTTAATGATGCAGATTACCGAAGCCATATAGATTATTGTGAGTAAGAAAAAGGGGCTATACATCTCCGACATCCATTGTTGTTTAAAGCCTGGGTAGACGGCGAAAAGAACCGCAGCCCACACAGCCTGACGAGCTGCCGAAGGTTTGATTGTTTTAAACAATCTATAAAAAATAAGTGTTGCCAGCCAGCGGCAAAGCAGACCGAAAGATTGCCAGACGAGAGGAGATTGTCCCAATAAAGGATTGATGAGGATATGGATCCCTGCCATGAACGGCCGGTCAAATGAATAGAAGCGTATGAATTCAAGAGGGCCATACATTTTGGCAAACCAAAGCTCATACCATTCATCCATATAAAAGCCAGTTGTCGGGAGAAAAAGCCCATAACTCAGAATGCAAATGGCCAGCAGAACAATCGGTATAGCCCAAGTTGACTTAAGGATTTTTTTCATAGATTTCCCACAAAACAGCGTTCCAATGTATCCAATGCAATAACCATATAAACATCATAAGTATTATATATTCATTGACGGCAGACGGGGGTTAAGTAGGTACAGCTGCATTTGTTTAGCATCGCAGCGAAAATAAATAAAATGGGCTTGTTGACAAAGCTCGTCACCATATAAATTTACTAAACGAGGCTTAATCGCATTTAGAACAAAATAAGGCAAGGAACACTCGGCTGAATCTGTAATGGGATATAATCGATCAAGGTGGCGGGTCTATGCAGATTGATTATAGTTTGGTCAGAAAATTCTTGTGAAAAGCCACACGAAAATCACGGGTAGAAGAAGTGAACTCGACGGCAATGTATTAAAACCAAAGTGCTGCAACTGGGTTGGTCTGATGGAACTGAAACCTGAAAACTCGTATGCGTGCAGAAAATAGCGGGAAGCGTGAATATGCATGAAGTGATGACCGATTTGCTCCTGATAGGGTGGATGCTATGTTGGGTGGTTGGCGGGTGGTGGATGGTGCACGCTGCCTTCAAGTTACGTCCGGAAGAAGAGGGATTACTCGGCTTGGTGGTCGGTTTGACAGCCGAGGTAGGGCTGGTGAACTTTGTGGCGCGCATTATTTCCCTGCCGTGGGCTGCTTGGCTCTCGGCATTTGTTGTTTTATTGGTCGGATTGGTCCTGGCACTTCGCCAGGGCGGTCTTTCCGCACTGAAGATCAAAATTGTGCCGGCACAATGGTTGGCATTTGCTGCAATCACTTATGTGGCCTTTTTACTCGCTCGCGGTGTGGCCATTTATGATGATTATGCTCATTTGCCAACGCTTTCGATCATGGCGACCGGGCAGATCCCGCCGCATTTTGCTTACGATCCGCAGGTTCCCTACGGATACCACTATTTTCTGCTGCTATTTGGCGCACAGATCATGCGCCTGACAAGTTGGCAGCCCTGGACAGCCTGGGACGTTGCACGGACATTCTCTATAGCCCCGGCGGTAATCTTGGGTGGTTTGTGGGCCTATCGCGTTACCCGCAAAAGCTTGGCGGGGATGTTGGGGGCAGCGGCGGTGTTATTTGTCTCTGGGACACGTTGGCTTCTTTTATTGCTTCCCGACTCGATCCTGTCCAGGTTGAGTTCCCAAGTACAGCTTATTGGCGCGGGAGCTGCCGCTGGTCCAACCTTGATCGATTCGTTGGCTAAACCCTGGCCAGTGGATGGCCAAGGCGCTTTTCCTTTCCCATATGCTTTCCAGAATGGAATTTTTGTTTCCGGCGCAGAGGCAGTTCACAATGCAATTGGATTAATGCTGGTAGCAGTGTTGTTTGCTTTACTTCTCACTTCTACGCGCTGGCGGAATGCTTGGGGTGGATTGGTCTCCATCATTTTGATCTCGAGCATCGGGTTGTTGGACGAAACCGAGTTACCCATGATGGCGGTTGCCATGGTCTTCCTTACCATAGGATGGATGATCCGCGATCGCAGTGTAAGACTTCCATCAGCATTGAAAATGTGGTGGTTGGTGTGGATAGTGAGTGGCGTGATCATTGCCGTTCAGGGGGGTGTGTGGACGGATACCCTGACCCGGATGCTCAATCAATTATTGGGACATGCTGTATCGGCCTCGTACTTTACGACGGGATTTCAACTAGCTGCACCCGCGATCGTTTCGTCTCAACTGGGAGTGCTATCTCTTCTTAACATTGGTCAGCTTCTAGTGGCACTTGTAGAAATTGGACCGGTCTTATTGGTATTGCCTTTATTAGCCTGGTGGGGGTGGAAAGCCGCTCGCGCCGAGCGTTGGTACGAAGCGACATTGAGCGTCGCCGCGATTGTAAGCCTGGCTATGATCTTCGTTCAGTTCACTGGGTCAACAGGGGTGCGGAACGGTTCGCGATTGTATTTCTTTGTACCGGTGTGCTCGGTGATGGCAGTCTCATTGGTCTGGCTGTGGGTTTCGCACCGGACACGAGCAGTTCAATGGATAGTGGGATTCCTGGCAGTCATCGTCATGTTCGGCGGACTGGTCATGCTGGGTGTGCAACTACCCAATGCGAAAAACCAAACATTCTCATATTTTATTTCTTTAACTGATGCTCGCATGGAAGCAGCCTATTGGAATAAGCTCGAGCCCGCCGCTTTGGTCTTTGATCCTACACCCAGTCGGTCGGCGACAATTTTCGGGCGCTATACGGACGCAGGGTATTCCTGGTACGTAATGAAACCGACGTTTGCGGATTTGGTGTCTACCCCGGATGTATATAAAATGCAAACGGCCGGATTCTCCTATGCTTATTTTGACCAGAACTATTGGAATAAATTGACGCCGGCAGAACAAGCCGCCTTTGAAAAACCGTGTGCCATGTTAGTGCATGGGGAAACCCAGTACGGCGATTGGCGGAAGTTATATGATATTCGAGAATGCCGCTGATTCGGTTTTAGCCATTATTCTTTTGCGTAGATTTCCCAACCGTTCAGACTGTCAATCATTTTGAAGTTGCTTGGGACTGTGGTTTCTACTTTCGGGTCGACAAGAAGATAATTAATATTATTTTCATCAACATTGTTTATTAGATAACCCGGTTCTTTATAGCCGGGAAGGTCGGAGACTTTTCGGGTGAAATTGTCTCCAAATATTTTCTAAATTAAGATAGTTTGAGCTTAAATAATTTTTGCATTTTTATTTGGGCTGTAAAACCGGTTCCGTTGCCGTCTTAAATTCTGGTTAAAGCTGTAGAATTAGCCATTACTAAAGCGATAGCCTGGATTTAAAGATCAACTTTGCGGGACTCGTTATGAAAAAATGGCTTTTTTCCGTGTTTGCAGTTATCCCGTTCTTGCTGTTGGCGGCATGTAAAGCCTCATCCTCCCGAAAGGAAATGTTGGTTTTCCCAATCCGGAAGAGCAAGTTAATGTTTTCCCGGAGACGATATCAGTTGTGTAGACCAGAAATCGTGCCCTGATTGACCCAATGGTAAAATAGGCAGGGATTAAGGGAAGGGAATATGCCTGAACAGCGGACTTCACAAGAACAATACAGGTTACTGGCCGATATCGCCGAACTGTATTACCTGGAAGGGAAAAACCAGGAAGAGATTGGCCATACGATTGGATTGACGCGCTCGATGGTTTCGCGATTATTGTCGGAGGCCAAGCAGAAGGGGATCGTTGATGTGCATATCCATCGCCCGCTCGAATCGGATTATGAGTTGGAAGCGATCCTGTTGGACAAATTCAAATTGCATTCCGCATATGTCGTGGTCGTGCGCAGCAATGAGAGTTCCAACGCTTTAAAATATGTAGGCGGCGCGGCTGCCCAGCATTTGCACCGTTATCTAACCCAGGATATGGTGTTGGGGGTCACCTGGGGTACGTCGGTTTGCGCAACTGTCGATGAATTCGAGTCTGAACGGCCGATGCGTGCCAAGGTGGTTCAGTTGGTTGGTTCGTTGAGCGCACGTATCTACGAATACGATGGCCATAGCATCGTGCTGCGTCTGGCACATAAATTGGGCGGCGAAGGCTATTTTTTGGATGCACCGTTTTTTTGCCAAACAGCGGAAATGGCGCGTAATTTGCGCGAAGCCCAGGGCGTCCATGAAGTGATCCAGATGGGTAAGCAAGTGGAGGTATCACTGGTGGGCATCGGCAGTGTGGAACCGGAACACTCCAGCTTTTACCGGGCGGGAACCGTGCCGCTGGAAGAGATCCTCAGCTTGAAAAAGCGTGGGGCAGTTGGTGCGGTATGCGGCCTGCATTTTGACATCGAAGGCCAGGAGGTTTGCAGCGACTTTTGCGAACGCTTGGTGGGTATTCAACATGATGATTTGCTGGCGATCCCGGTACGCATTGGGATCGCTGGCGGTCCTCATAAGATACAATCCATTTTAGGAGCGTTGCGGGGCAATTATATCAATGTCCTGGTGACGGATAACGTCACTGCCCGACAAGTTCTTGAATTGGCGGAGCGCTAGATGAGCTGCGCGGGAATTATTAATTGTATATTTTGATCTATACAAAAACTTAACAGGAGAGTTCAATGGATGAAGAATTAAGCCCCATTTTTCAAGGTATATTGGAAGGGGATAGCTCGAATGTCAAAGAGAATATCCAGAAAGCTCTGGATGCACATGTTGAACCGGCAGTTGTGTTGAATGATGGCATGATCGCTGCCATGGCTGAGGTGGGCCGCTTGTTCGAGGAAGGCGAATATTATGTTCCTGAGATGCTCATCAGCGCCCGCGCCATGCAATCCGGGTTAACCATACTGCGACCCTACCTGGTGCAGGCAAAGGTGCGGTCGGCGGGTAAGGTGGTTATTGGTACGGTGCAGGGCGACCTTCACGATATTGGTAAGAATTTGGTGTCGATGATGTTGGAAGGGTCAGGCTTTGAGGTGATCGATTTGGGAACTGACGTGTCGGCCGAAAAGTTCGTTGTGGCGGCAGAGACCAACAATGCTCAGTTGGTCGCCATGTCGGCTTTGCTGACCACCACCATGCCGCGGATGAAGGACGTCATTGCGGCTTTTAAGGATGCCGGCATGCGCGACAAGATCAAGGTGATGATTGGCGGCGCGCCCATCACCCAAAAGTACGCGACAGACATCGGCGCGGATGGTTTTGCTCCGGATGCCAGCCGGGCGGCGGCAGAAGCAAAGAAGCTGATGAGTCCTAACTAAAAAAATTCCCCAAGAGCCTGAAAACCTCTTGGGGTTTTTGAAAATATGTGATGCGTGACGGTATAATGAGGACAAATCTGAGGTGTTGATCAGGAGTTTGATATGGCATCAGTCGAAGTAAAAAAGACTTTTGAAGGTAAATCAACCAGTGATCTCTATGATGCGGGCTTGAAGGCTCTGCCAAAGGCAGGCTTCGAGTTATGGAAACAGCGTCCGCTTGCTTATTTGGTGATGTCGAAGCGCGTCGAGAATGGCAACCAGATCGATTGCAATTTCATGGTCCACATGGGTTTCCCGGTTAATGTGTCCGTCACGCTGGGCTGCGACGCTCTGAGCGAGGATGATCTTCGTCCGTGGGCCGACAAAGTTTTTGCTGCGGTGCAGGAAGTGCTCTAAACCCGGATGCTGGTTGATCGTAGCCCGGCGAAAAGTCCGTTGATTAGGGTAGAAAAATCCCCAAGAGTTTAATCAATCTCTTGGGGATTTTCATTGAGCTTGAAAATAAAATATTGTTCGCCAAGGTTAAGCTTGTCCGACGAAGTACGTGCCCGGGAATTCCATACCGTTATAGCGCTGCATCGAGGTGGTATATGCTCCGGTCGACAACAGGAAGACCCGGTCACCCAGCGTAATGTCTACAGGCAGCATGGCATTGTCCATGATGACGTCGGAACTGTCGCAGGTGGGTCCGGCCAGCACAAAAGGCTTCAGGTTGGAACCGGCACGGTCAGATATCACCGGGTAATGGAACCCGTTACGGCCTTCATCCAACCCTTGGAAAACCCCTGCATCCAAATATAACCATTCCTTGTCGCCGCGCTCGGCACGGTTGATTACGCTGGCTGCCAAAAAACCGGCGTTGTTGGGCAACCCGCGGCCGGGTTCGAGGAAAAATCGCATCGTGGGAGGATAGAGTTCACGGCGCGCCTTGTCGATCTCGGCGGCAATTTCCGTTAAGGATGGGTTTTCCTTGCAATATTCACCGGGTATGCCACCACCCAAGTCGATGACCTGGATATCCAAACTCATGTTTTGCAATTCTTGCCACAGTGGGTGGATCTGGCGCATGGCCCGTGCCCATGAATCCGCGCGGCGGTTCTGTGATCCAACATGGAAGGTCAACCCCCAGGGTTGAAGACCCAGTTGCTTCGCATAGGGCATCCACACGGCGCAGTTTTCCGCACTGGTGCCGAATTTTCTCTCCAATGGATAATCGCTGCCACAGTTATCCACGGCCAGGCGAGTGAGCACTTTGCTTCCCGGAGCTAATTTGGCCAGCTTTTCGACTTCCAATTTCGAGTCGAACGCAAAGGCGCGAACGCCGACCTGATAAGCTTTTTCGATGTCACGAGGAATTTTGGTGGGTGCACTATAGATCATCCGCTCTGATGAAACCCCCAGACGCAACAAAACTTCGATCTCGCCCCACGAGGCAACATCGAAGTTGATACCTTCTTCACTAAAAATTTTTAAAAGATCCGGGCAGGCGTTGGCCTTTACCGAAAAATAGACCTGGATATCTCCAAAGGCTGACTTGAAATTGCGGCAGTTCTGCCGCAATTTGTTTCGATCTAATACGTAAAAAGGTGTTTCCTTGGCTGGCAATGAATCGAGCATAGTGTAAATATCAGATAAATTGTAGGGTGACATCCATTTCCTCTGTCAATCAGCAAAATTTTAGCCGGCTCCTTCGTACGCCGGCTGATGCCGCCGCCTACTGATAATACGTGCCAGCTTTGGACGGGTATTGACCGTCAAGGGCGTTATTATATCAAATAATGGTGCATTGTGAGGATGAATTTTTGCCGGCATGGTAAAATGGCTCTATGGTTTCTAAAGCTTCATATTCATTCTCGAGTACATTGCCCATCCAGGTGCTCGTGCGCGCGGCAGGCGGAGAAGGGGACGAATGGAAGGAGTTCGATCGCGGACCCGGCTATTTCCATATTCCAGAGGAACACGAAGTTGGTGTGCGCGCCAAGACTATCGATGATGAGATTTTGAAACACTTGGTGGACGAGATTGCCGGCTGCCCGGTGTTGGTTTCCCTGAACCTTTCCGAAAACCGGAAGGTCACCGATGACGGCGTTGCATTTCTGACGAAATTTCCCAAACTTATAGAGCTGAATTTGAGCTCCTGCGACATCACCAATGAGGGGCTGCTGTCACTGCAAAGTCTATCTCACCTGCGGCGCTTGAATTTAAGCTATTGCAACCGCCTGACAGACGAAGGTATTAGGAGTTTGCGGTCCTTGAACAGTCTGCTCTACCTGGACTTGCAAGGTTGCGCCAAGATCTCTAATGGGGGGCTGGCGCACATCCGGCGAAAAGAATTGGTCATTCATCGCTGAGAGGTAAAACTGCATGGAGCCGCAAGACGCCATCATGCAAGCCGTCCAGGCTATTCGCCGGGGAGACCTCGACCGGGCACGCAGCTTGGTCACCGGGGTTTTGGATGCCGATCCTTCCAACGCGGAAGCCTGGCTGGTGATGGCCAAGATATCCCGCACGCGCCAGGGCAGCATCGATTGCCTGGAACATGTGCTGCAACTTGCGCCGGATCACCAACTGGCGGCGCGCATGCTGGCTGAACTCAAGAGCAGTCCGGAAAAGACACCAACCGGGGATGAGAATACTGCTGGCTCCGCTTTACCCAAGAAACCCATCAAACATAAAGCCCTCTGGTTGTGGGGCGGGGGGATGTTGTGGCTGGTGATGGTGGCGATAGCTGCCCAAGGCTTCCTGCACCCCGGTGCAATTGCAACGCTACCGACCGTCACGCCCGCCGTCCTCGCTTTTTTGCAGCCGACATCGTTGCCGGCTAACACGTCAACGGTTATCCCGCAGGCGGCGACGGCCACCCTGCAAATGCCCACTGTTTATCCGACACGGACACTCACACCCGATTTTCCACCTGCGGCGCTCGTGCAGAAGATCACCGGCCATCAAATGGAGATTTCGCTGGATTGTGAGGCCAACGCGGCGGCCACTTGGGCGGGCTATTACGGTACGAAGATCGATGAGGTGGCTTTCTTTATTAATCTTCCCACTTCAGATAACCCTTACCGCGGGTTTGTGGGTGATGTCCACGGCGATTGGGGCTCTCTGCCGCCCGATTCCTATGGCGTTTATGCCGGGCCGGTGGCCGACCTGCTGAACCGCTACCATGTGGTTGCGGAAGCAGTCTATAATTATTCTTTCGACGATCTGCGCCGCCAGATTGCGGCAGCCAACCCGGTCATTGTATGGGTGGCGGGCCATGTGCACGCTGGTACGCCGGAGCCTTACACAACTTCAGATGGGATAAAGGTAACGGTGACGCGCTATGAACATACTGTGGTTGTTATCGGGTATAACGAGAAACAGGTGTTTATTTTGGATGGAGCCGATGTGTACCCGCGCAGCATCCAGGAATTTTTAGCTTCCTGGAGCGTGCTGGGCAATATGGCGATCATAAAATCACCTTGAAATTCATCTCGGAGGGATATTGTGACAAAACGCGTGCTTTGGCTGGTAATTGGGATTGTGGTGTGTTTGATTATCGCCACGGGGGCATATTTTTGGGCGACTGGGATGATCGATTCGCTCTATGCGTTCAGGTCTCCGCTCGAAGCTAACCCGCCGACGCCGGGCGAGCAGCTTGGGCAGCCTGTGACGCATACGCTCGTCTTCGTTTTAATCGATGGGCTGCGTTATGACACTTCTTTAAAAACGGACGTGATGCCCAACCTGAACAAGCTGCGTCAGATGGGCGCTTCGGCGACCATGCACAGCCAGGTGCCGTCTTATTCAGAGCCGGGATATTCGACCCTGCTAATTGGGGGCTGGCCTTATTTGCACGACGGCCCGGCCATGAACCTCGATTACGCCGATATCCCGACTTTCACCCAGGACAACCTTTTTTCTGCGGCGCACCGGGCGGGCTTGAAGACGGCCATCTCAGGCTATAACTGGTTCCAGAAGTTGGTCCCCCAGGATGCTGTGACAACCAGCTTTTATACTCCCGGCGAGGATCGCGTGGCCGACCAGCAGGTGATGGAAGCAGCCCTGCCGTGGGTCAAGAGCGGAGATTATTCGCTGATCCTGATCCATTTGGACCAGGTGGACTATGCCGGTCACCATGAGGGCGGTCCGCAGGATATCCGCTGGGATCAGGCTGCCAACCGCTGCGATACTTACCTGGGCCAGATCATGGCCTCTTTGGACTTACAAAAGGACACGATCATGGTGGTGAGCGACCACGGACACATCCTGCTTGGCGGCCATGGCGGCCAGGATGCCGACGTGCTGGTCGAGCCGTTCGTCATTGCCGGCGCGGGCGTGAAGCCGGGACAGTACGGCAATATGTACATGATCGATGTCGCCCCAACCCTGGCGGCGCTGCTGGGCACCAACATCCCGGCCACGGCGCAGGGACAGGTGCTGACCCAGTTGCTGAACCTGCCACAGGATATCAGCGCCAAGCTACCCGATGCCGAGGCCAGCGAGCAGAAGCAATTGCTGGTCGATTACACCGCAGCTATCGGTCGGCCGGTGGCAACCAATGATATTCCTACCGGTGGCAATGTGGTGCCTTATGAGAACCTCTTGGGTGCGGCGCGCCAGGTGCGTCTATCCGGCGAACGCCTGCCGCGTGCCATCGTCGCTGTGATCGTGATGGTGATTCCCCTTGTTATCGTGTTCCTGAAACGGAAAACATCCCTGCTTTGGATGTTGGCCGGAGGGATGTTGTTCCTGGCACTATTCAACTTGCGCTACGCGCTGATCGATCACTACACCTATTCGCTGAGCTCTTTGACCGGTGTGATGCCCTTCATCACGTATTGTGCGGTGACGGTTGCGATTGCGCTATTGGTTAGCTGGCTGTTGGTGGCTTTTGGCTTGAAGCTGTTCCGCGGCGAACCGTTGTTGGCTGCCGGAAATGTCTTGAGCTTTGTGTTCATCACCCTCTACCTGGTTTGCATCCCCGTGGCGGCCAATTATGCGCTCAATGGCGTGCTGATCACCTGGACGATTCCCAGTTTTCTGCCCAGCTTTTTGGGACTGATGGGTCTGATCCAGGCGCTGCTGGTGGCTGTGTTAGGCGTGGTGCTGACCGGTGTCACGGCGCTGGTTGCCAGGCTAGCGAACCGATAAATCATTCTTACTCGAATTTGTTAAAGGGTTTAAAGGCTGTTCCCAAAGTACTTTTGGGGATGGCCTTTTTTATTGAACAAAATGTGGTGGGGCTTTATATAAACCGAGCTTGTTATTCACGTTGAAAAAATTTGTAGATATCAATCGAATATGTATTGCGAAGTATCAAGCACCTGGATACATATTATTAATATATTTAGTCAAGTTATTATGTATAATGACATCACAGGCTGTGGCAACCAGGGAAAATGGTGGTGGGATGGTGATTTCATTTCCCTGTGGACGTACACGTATCTTGCAAAAGATTTAAACTGTTGCAATTTTGTTCGTTAGAGTTTGTTTCTTTGAAGGCCAATGGAAAACTGGCTCATCGAAGCTGGATTGACATACATCCGGAAGTTCTATCAGCAGAAATTTTCATAACATCAATATCTTGCCAGGTCGATATTCACAGGGATGAGTGAAATGAATTCGATGATATCTCCCTACGTCCTCCTAATGATTACAGCAGCAATAATCTGTACATTCATCGTTGTGTATGTGTGGCCGCACCGCATGAATAACTCCGAGACAATTCCGCTCGTTTTGCTGCTATTAGGAATTATCGAGTGGATAGTTGCAGCTCTGGCAGGTTTGCTGGACCAAAACCTGGCACACAAAATCCTGTGGGCAAAATTCGAATACATTGGCGTTGCCAGCGTGCCTTTGGCATTGTTGGATTATGTATTCTACCATGCAGGCTCCGATCGATATTTGTCCGTAAAGAGGTTGGCTTGGCTGGCGGTGATTCCGTTGTTGACCCTGGCGCTGGCCTGGACGAATGAAGCCCATGGTCTCATATGGACCACTTATTCCCCGTACGTAGAAAATGGGCTGGTGCTTTCTGACAAGACCTACGGTCTTGGTTTTTGGGTTTATTGGGTATACAGCTATCTACTCCTGTTAGCTGCGACGATTATGGTCATCCGTGTGACTTTGAGGTCAGCCAAAGTATTTCGCTGGCAGAGCATCTTGGTCACGAGTGGGATTATGATGCCGTGGGTCGGCAATTTCCTTTACGTACTGCATATTAGTCCGTTTAATAATTTAGACCTTACCCCTCTTGCTTTCAGTTTTACTGCCATGATGCTTAGCCTGGGTATGTTCCGCTGGCAATTATTCGATATTAAGCCAATTGCCCAGGCAGCGGTGGTTGCAGGAATGACGGATGGGTTGATGGTGCTTGATAACCAGAACCGTATTGTGGAGGTGAACCCTGCTGCGCAGGCTATTCTGGGTCTCGGCGGGCAGGAGGTGGCTGGGAAGCAAATGAAGCAGATCATTGCAGACTGGGTACCGCCTGACGTACGGTCAGATCAGACAAAGGGAAGAACAATTGGGATAAAGCTCTCGAATGGCAAGGAAAAGCGGGATTATGAGCTCCATGATACGCCTTTTTACGAGCGACATGGTTTGATGGGGGGGAGAATAATTTTCCTTCATGATGTGACTGAGCGAAATCGACTGGAGGAAAGCTTAAAAGCGGCTGAGCGAAAGCATGCCGAATTATTATTGCAGCAGGCTGAAAATAAATACGAAATCCTCTATCAAAATATGTCAGTTGGCGTGATCTACCAAAGCAGAGACGGCAGAGTGATCGATATGAATCCGGCGGCAGAACATATTTTAGGCGCGAAACAGGCGCAAGTTTCTGGTCTGGCTTCCATGGCTGCTAATCTAACGACAATCCATGAAGACGGATCGGCCTTTCCTGCAGAAGAATATCCCGGCATGGTTTCACTGAAAACCGGCAAACCATTGCGGAACCAGTTGATGGGCGTTTATTTTCCGAATGAGGAAGACTATCACTGGATCAATATCAATACTGTGCCTCAGTTCAAGCCGGAAGAGGACAAGCCTTATCAGGTATTCGTCACTTTTGACGACATTACCGAACGTAAACGAGCCGAGGCTGCCATAACCCTCCAGACTGAAGAGCTTCGCCAGCGCAACAATGAGCTCAACCGTCTTTATCGCGCTACCCAGTCCCTGCTTTCTCCTACGACCTCAGATTTGCACGACATCGCAAATACCATCGCTGACATGGTATTGAAGGAATTCGGCCAGGATAATTGCAGTGTGTTTTTGATCAACAAGAATTCAAATATTCTCGATCGGGTGGCAGTTGTTGGGCCTTATGCTGATCAGGTAAGAAAGACTGTTCTTGCAATGGAAGGCGCAGGCCAGGTGCCGCAAGCGATCAGGATTGGCCAGGTGATTAATACACCGGATGTAGAAGCTAATCCCACCTATATTGCCAATTGGGAAATGGCCCGCTCGGAGTTGACCATCCCTCTCAAGATTGGTGATCAGGTGATCGGCGCAATGGACATTCAAAGCAGTAAACAGGGCGCCTTCAGCCCAGATGACGAACGTTTGATAAATATCTTCGCTGAACGAGCGGCTTCAGTGCTTGAGCGCGGTCGCCTCAACGAAGATTTAGAGATTCGCGTCCAACAATTAACATCTCTGCACACCATCGATATGGCAATCTCCAGCAGCATCGATATGAATCTCACTTTGGGTGTCCTATTGGATCAGGTCATCGACCTACTAGGAATTGACGCTGCTGATGCCTTGGTCTTCAATCCAAAAACCCAGGCGTTCAAGTACACAAACGGACGTGGGTTCCGAACCCAGGCGCTTCAATATACCACCCTGCATCTGGGTGATGGATATGCCGGTCGGGCTGCGCTTGATAGGCAAGTTGTCACGATCCTGGATCTACCCAGGAACACAGGGGGTTTGGAACGGTCTCTTGAATTCAGCCGTGAAGGGTTTATTGCTTATATGGGGTTACCCTTGATCGCTAAAGGCCA
The DNA here is from genome assembly GCA_050013615.1 of Anaerolineaceae bacterium. Taxonomy (GTDB): domain Bacteria; phylum Chloroflexota; class Anaerolineae; order Anaerolineales; family Anaerolineaceae; genus JBEKEX01. The sequence goes on along the minus strand of JBEKEX010000014.1, from coordinate 4,480 downwards.
ATTAAAGGGTGTATTGGAGATCTTTCAGCGCAGCCCGTTAGATCTGAATCAAGGGCAGCGTGCATTCTTGGAAATTTTAGCTGGTGTGGCGGCGATCGCGATAGATAGCACCCAACTCTTTGAAAATCTGCAAAGCTCCAACTCCGAGCTGATGATGGCGTATGACAAAACCATCGAAGGCTGGTCGCACGCCATGGACCTGCGCGATAAAGAGACCGAAGGCCACACCCAACGGGTAACTGAATTAACCCTGCGGCTGGCGGATAGTATGGGCCTCAACGCAGAGGAGTTGGTTCACATCCGACGGGGTACTCTGCTACATGATATTGGAAAAATGGGTGTCCCGGATGAGATTCTGCGTAAACCGGGTCCACTCTCCGACGAAGAGTGGGTGATCATGCGGAAACATCCGCAGTTGGCTTACGACATGCTTGCTCCTATCGCTTACCTGCGGCCCGCACTTGATATCCCCTATTGTCATCATGAAAAGTGGGACGGAACAGGTTACCCCCGTGGGTTGAAGGGAGAGCAAATTCCACTCGCCGCCCGCATATTTGCCGTAGTGGATGTCTGGGATGCGCTCAGTTCTGATCGGCCTTATCGAAAAGCCTGGCCGGAAGACAAAATCCGTCAGTACATCAAGAAGCAATCCGCCAAACACTTTGATCCGCTTGTGGTGAAAAATTTCTTAAATACAGAATTTCAAAAGAAGTTGACGGAATCAATCAAATAGTATATTTTGCAATAAGTGATGCTTAAATTTGTGGCTGGTCACTTAGCTTTCGGTTTGATTGCTTCGACGCCTTCCAGCAGGCACGCCTCGGATTTGCCATCCATGCCGGGCAGCGGACGCAGCTTGCCGGTGCTGACCCAATTACTGAACCTGTCGCAGGATATCAGTGTCACGGCGCTGGTTGCCAGGCTGGCGAAACGGTAATTAACCCAGAACAACTGGTTGTAAATTTGAAGGGCTGTCCCAAAAATAATAGGGGTAACCCCCTGTTTTTCATGTATTCAAGGTCACCTAAAACGTGCTATAGTTGATTTAATCATCATACGGGTAGTATTAAGCGGTTCTGCCGACATCATTTTCTTAATTAATGGCACCTTCTGATGCTGTAGACAGAAGGTGCTGATTGTATATCGGTATAATGGGGATTATTTCATAAACTGAGTGACCATTTAGTGAGAAAACTCGAGGTATTTATGAAAAACAACGAAAAAACCCAGCCCGATCGAGAAGCGAGAAAGAATAAGCCGGGCGCTTTTACCACCGGACAGTTGGCAGTAATACAAACAAAAACACACGAAGCAGAAGACCGTTTCTGGGTCATATTTGATAACTCACCGGATGGTATGGTCATTATCAACCCAACCAAAAATGCTGAGGGGCCCTGGCTGATTGAAGATTGTAACAAATCGTTTTGTGAAACGAACGGTTTTGAACGATCTGAATTAATTGGCAAAGACATTAGAGTGGTATCTAATGAAACTGCCACCGAAGTCGAGCTACCCAATAAGTCTCATGAAAAGATTAAGGGTGGACCTGGTAGTGGAAAGACCTATCGACGAGAATACTATCGAAGACTCAAACAGGGACCTATCAAAATAGAGGAAATCCATCAACGAAAAGATGGGAGCACTTTCCGTATTCAATCCTCGTCGTGCCTGGTGACATTGGGTGGCCAGGAATGTGTGCTGGCCATTGATCGGGACATAACCGAGGACAAACGGGCGGAGGAGATGCTGAGAGCTTCGGAGGTCCGCTATCATCGGCTCTTTGAGGCGGCGAGAGATGGCATTCTGATCCTTGATGCCGAAACAGGGATGGTTGTCAATGTGAATCCGTTCCTGGTCGAGATGTTGGGTTATTCGCGCGAACAATTTCTTGGAAAAAGAATTTGGGAGCTCGGATTCTTCAAAGATATTGCCGCTAATAAATCGAATTTCGAGGAATTGCAGCAGAAAGAATTTATCCAGTACGATAATCTACCGCTGGAGACCGCCAAAGGACGGTTGATCAATGTGGAGTTTGTCAGTCACGTTTATCAGGTTGACCATGACAAGATTATCCAGTGCAACATCCGCGACATCACTGAACGGAAGCGGGCGGAAGAGGAATTAATTACTACCAACAAAGAGCTCACCTTTCAAAACGACGAGAAGGAAAAACGGGCAGCAGAGTTGATCATTGCCAATAAAGAACTTGCCTTTCAAAACGACGAGAAAGAAAAACGGGCAGCAGAATTGATCATTGCCAACAAAGAACTTGCCTTTCAAAACGACGAGAAGGAAAAACGGGCAGCAGAGTTGATCATTGCCAATAAAGAACTTGCCTTTCAAAACGAAGAGAAGGAAAAACGGGCGGCCGAGTTGATCATTGCCAACAAAGAACTTGCCTTTCAAAATGAGGAGAAAGAAAAACGGGCAGCAGAACTTTCTACGGCAGTTCAAAATTTAAAACGCGACGAAGACCTGTTGCGGGAAACAGGCGCCCTGGCAAAAGTGGGCGGAGGGGAAATAAACCTGAACGATATGACTTGGCGTTGGACGGAAGAAGTTTTCCGCATCCATGAAATTGAACCTGGAAGAATGCTTTCGGTGGAAGAGGGAATAAATTACTATGCGCCCGAAGCAAGACCAATTATTCGGAAAGCTCTAAATAACGCACTCGCCACTGGTGAAGGATGGGACATTGAACTGCCTTTTATCACTGCCAAAGGAAAACAACTTTGGGTCAGGTCGATGGGAACAACAGAAATGAAAGATGGTAAAACCAGCCGCATATTGGGCATCTTTCAGGATATCACCGAGCGCAAGCGAGTTGAGATGGAAACTGTCCACCGCCTGCAAAACATCCAGGCCCTGCATGCCATTGATCAGGCCATCAGCGGCAGTCTCGACCTGCACCTGACGCTTTCTGTTGCCCTTGATCAGGTGGTCAGCCAATTGAACGTGGATGCGGCGGATGTGTTGTTGCTCAACCCGCACACCCAAACGCTAGAATACATCTCCGGGCGCGGTTTTCGCAGCAAGGCCATTGAGAAAACCCACTTGCGCCTGGGCGAGGGACTTGCCGGGCACGCCGCACTGGAGCGACGTCTTGTCAACGTGGATGACCTGCGCACAGTGAAAGAGGAATTCGTGCGCGCCGATCTGCTGGCGGGTGAAGATTTCAACTGCTACCACGGCGTGCCGCTTATTACCAAAGGCCAGGTCAAGGGCGTGCTGGAAGTATTCCAGCGCTCACACCGCACGGTGGACGATGAATGGCTGAGCTTCTTCGAAACCTTGGGTGGGCAGGTTGCCATTGCCTTGGATAGCGCCAGCCTCTTTATTGATTTGCAACGCTCCAACATCGATTTGTTCAATGCTTTCGATTCCACGATCGAAGGCTGGTCGCACGCGCTGGATTTGCGCGATAAGGAAACCGAAAACCATACACTGCGCGTCACGGAAATTACGTTGAAACTTGCCCGCACGGCAGGAATGACCGAAGAAGAGTTGGTGCATGTACGGCGCGGGGCGCTCCTGCATGACATTGGCAAAATGGGCGTGCCTGACAACATTCTTCTCAAACCAGATAAATTGACCGACGAAGAATGGGTTGCCATGCGTAAGCATCCCACTTTTGCTTTTGAATTACTCTCGCCGATTGCGTACCTGCGGCGCGCGCTCGATATTCCTTATTGCCACCATGAGAAATGGGACGGGACGGGTTACCCGCGCGGGCTGAAAGGCGAGCAAATCCCGCTGGCGGCACGCATCTTCGCCGTGGTGGATGTCTGGGATGCGCTTTCCTCCGACCGACCGTATCGGAAAGCCTGGCCGCAGGACAAAGTCCTCCAGTATATCCGAGAGCAATCAGGTAAACACTTTGATCCGCATATCGTCGAAATCTTTTTAAAGACAGCTCCCGGCGACGAATAAAGGTACTGGTTTTCCCACGATGTATCTTTTAGAGGGTTACGAAAAACGATGGGGCTGGGAAAAGTAAATACTGAGTGGGGGTGGTTAGCATTGTGCCTACAAAATTAAAAATGGCGGCTTACAAAGTCGCTATTTTTTATCTTTTGTCCGGCCTTATTACTTTTGGATTCGCTTTTCAGGTCTTTTCAAAAAACCTCACAATTAGTTGGCAGTCACTTCACTTTGGCTTGATCGCTTCGATGCCTTCCAGCAAACGCGCCTCGGATTTATCGCCCATGCCGGGCAGCGAACGCAGCTTGCCGGCTTTGGCGGCTGCTTCTAGTTGCGCCAGGGTGGTGATGTTGGCCTGTTTCCAGAACAGGGCGGCCTTTTTGGGGCCCAAGCCAGGGACCTGCAATAATTCCAACAAGCTGGGCGGCACTTCGCTTTCCAACCGTTCGAGGAAATCCAGCTTGCCGGTGGTGAGCGTGCTCAGCGATCTGGACCAGGAAGCGCTAATGCAGATCCTGACTCAGCCCAAGAACGCACTGGTCCGTCAGTACCAGAGACT